>NZ_JBGTDD010000057.1:0-15581 GCF_041748495.1 Parasphingorhabdus sp. | reverse complement strand
AATCCAGACCGAATTGGGCGATCTGCCGCCATTCCGCAGATTTGGCGGATGGACTGCCTATACCGAAGGCTGGGGACTTTATTCGGAAGAACTCGGCAAGGACATGGGGTTTTATGAAGATCCCTATAGCGATTTCGGCCGGCTCGGCATGGACTTGTGGCGGGCCTGCCGGCTGGTGGTCGACACCGGTATCCATCACAAGCGCTGGAGCCGCGAGGAAGCAATCCAGTATCTGACTGACAATACGCCCAATCCGGAAGGCGATATCCAGAAGGCCATCGAACGCTATGTTGTCTATCCCGGCCAGGCGACCGCCTATATGATAGGCAAGCTGAAGATACTCGAGCTCCGGGCGCGGGCGCAGGATGCGCTCGGCGAGCGATTCGCCATGGGCGATTTTCATGATGTTGTCCTGAACAGTGGTCCGGTGCCGCTCGACATCCTCGAAGAGCGGGTGGACGCCTGGGTTTCGGCGAGCCAGTAACGGGATTTCCTGCCGATTGTCCTAAATTGTCAAGCAAATGGGAGAAATCTGTCGTTTCTATCCAATGATTCCGGGCGGATTAGGGTGATAGGAGCTTTGCGACCCGAAGGGCTCCCGCCATCGCAATGCGATGGCAACAGGGTTCTTTTCCTTATCGGCCTGACTATTAATTTAGTCAGGCCTTTTTTTTACCTTTGTTTTTCAGCTATAAAGGAGCATTCATACGCTATCTGGGCCTGGAGGGGGGCAGATCAGGGGGTCGTTGTTTTGGTTAGTCTGAGATATTTTGCGCCTGCAGAGGATGTTCGGGACCTGGTCTCGGTCTATTATCTGTTCGAAGTGGATCAGCCGCGATTTGCCGACAATGAGCGCGCCGCGATCGCGCAGCTGCGCTTTCTGCTGCAGGGTAGCGCGAAGATCAGCTTTGCCGATGGCAGCAGCTTTCCGGCCAAGGATGCGATGCTGCAGGGGCCATCGACGGGATCCATGCATTTCGATGTGACCGGACCGTTCCGGATGTTCGGTGTTGGCATATTGCCAGCTGGCTGGGCGATTTCGACGCGGAAATCGGCCGCAGACTATACCGATCGGGCGGTCAGCGCCAATGAGGTTTTCTCCCAGGAAATTGACAAGAATCTGGACTATCTGCGCGGCTGCCAGACTCCCGAAGAGATGGTTATCTGGGCAGACAAGATTTACCGGTCGCTGAAACCGCGCCTGAAACCGGAGACCGCCGCCTTCACCAAAATGGTCGATGAATGGCTGTCGTCGGAGCCTTCGCCGCCGGTCAGCGGCCTGATGGAGCGGTCGGAGCAAAGTTCGCGGCAGGTGCTGCGTACGGTGAACAAGCTCTACGGCATGCCGCCGAAATATCTCGCCCGCAAATATCGGGCGCTGCGGGCGGCAAGGGCCTATGCCGAGCATAATGAAGAAGAATTGCTGGAACTGGTTGATGCCTTTTACGACCAGTCGCACATGATCCGGGAAGTGAAATTCTTCGCCGGCGTGACCCCGACCCAGCTCCGCGTCGGCGAGGGCGAGACCGCTCGGCTGATCGACCAGCGCGGTGACCTGAAAGGCAAGATCGCGCCGCTGACTTCGGATACCTGAATGGAAGAACTGGAAGCATAGACGAGCCGCGCTGGAATCCGCGGAAGCCGCGCTGGGCTTGCAATGTTGGATAAATGAGACTAAATCGGTCTTGTTTACAATTTCACCCTAGCGATTCGAGAAAAATGCGCCTTTCCAACCTTGCCGATTATGCTGTTGTCCTGATGTCCGCCGCCACGCGGCATTGCGGTGCTGCGCTGCTCGCCGAGGGGAAGCTCAATGCAACCAAGCTCTCGCAGGAAACGGGTGTCCCTTTGCCAACCGCGAAAAAACTGGTCAGCCGCCTGACCGCAGCCGGCCTGTTCGAATCAACCCGCGGCATCGGTGGCGGGATCCGGCTGGCGCGGCCCCCGGCATCGATCAGCCTCGCCGACATCATCGAAGCGGTCGAAGGTCCGCTGGCGATCACCAGCTGCACGATCGACGGCAATCATGATTGCCTGCTGGAAACCGGCTGTACGGTGAAGCCCCATTGGGGGGTCGTCAACCGGACAATAAGACAGGCGCTGAATGATGTCAGTCTGGCTAGCCTGTCGGATCTGCCAACCACACACAGGAGTCACCATCTGTCTCGACCAGGGTCGAGAGACGGTGACAGCAAGCGAAGTGTCTCGACTTCGCTCGACACGAACGGGATAATGTTATGAGCGACAACGTCAAAACCTCCGATCATGATGCCGCCAGGGATGATGCGCGCACGGAAATGAACGCCGAGGCGCAGCAGGCGGTCGACAAGGCCAGCACTTATGAATTCGGCTGGTCGTCGGATATCGAGCAGGATTTTGCGCCCAAGGGGCTCAATGAAGATACCGTCCGCTTCATTTCCGACAAGAAAGGCGAGCCCGAGTGGATGCTGGAATGGCGTCTCAAGGCCTTTCGCCAGTGGGAAAAGATGGAATCGCCGGACTGGGCCAAGCTCGACATCCCGATGATCGATTATCAGGATGCCTTTTATTATGCCGAACCCAAGCCGCGGGAAAAGATCGGTTCGCTCGACGAGGTCGATCCGGAGATCCTGCGCGTCTATGAGAAACTGGGCATTCCGATCGAGGAGCAGAAAGTGCTCGCCGGAGTCGAGGGTGCGCGCAAGGTAGCGGTGGATGCGGTCTTCGACAGCGTCTCGGTGGCCACCACCTTCCGCAAGGAACTGGAAGACGCCGGCGTGATTTTCCGGTCCATTTCGGAAGCGATCAAGCAATATCCCGACCTGGTCCGGAAATATCTGGGCAAGGTCGTGCCGATGCACGACAATTATTTCGCCACGCTCAACTGCGCCGTGTTCAGCGACGGCACCTTTGTCTATATCCCCAAAGGCGTGAAATGCCCGATGGAGCTCAGCACCTATTTCCGGATCAATGCGGAAAATACCGGCCAGTTCGAGCGCACCCTGATCATCGCCGAAGAAGGCAGCTATGTATCCTATCTCGAAGGCTGCACCGCGCCGATGCGCGACGAGAACCAGCTGCACGCCGCCGTTGTCGAACTGGTCGCGATGGATGATGCGGAGATCAAATATTCGACCGTCCAGAACTGGTATCCCGGCGACGAGAATGGCAAGGGCGGCATCTATAATTTCGTCACCAAGCGCGGTCTGTGTCAGGGCAAGAACAGCAAGATCAGCTGGACCCAGGTCGAGACCGGCAGCGCGGTGACCTGGAAATATCCGAGCTGCGTGCTCAACGGCGAAGGCAGCGTCGGCGAATTTTACTCGGTAGCGCTGACCAACAATTACCAGCAGGCCGATACCGGCACCAAGATGATCCACAATGGCAAGAACACCCGTTCGACGATCATCTCCAAGGGGATCAGCGCCGGCCACAGCGACAATACCTATCGCGGGCTGGTGCGGGTCGGGCCGAATGCGGAAAATGTCCGCAATTTCACCCAGTGCGATTCGCTGCTGCTCGGCGACCAGAGCGGCGCCCATACCGTGCCCTATATCGAGGTCAGGAACCCGACCGCGACGATCGAGCATGAAGCGACGACCAGCAAGATCAGCGACGACCAGATGTTCTACGCCCAGCAACGCGGGCTGGATGCAGAGGCGGCGGTGAGCCTGATCGTCAACGGCTTTGCCAAGGAAGTGCTCAAGGAACTGCCGATGGAATTTGCGGTCGAAGCGCAGAAATTGCTGGCGATCAGTCTTGAGGGGAGCGTCGGGTGACACCTTCCTTGCGCCATCCTTTCGCAGATTCAGGCCGAAGGGCCGAGTGCAGTTACGATCACACCAACTTAAAGTGAAAATGATGCTAAAAATTGAAAACCTCCACGCCTCAGTCGGCGACACAGAAATCCTCAAAGGGCTGTCGCTCGAAATCAATGCGGGCGAAATCCATGCGATCATGGGCCCCAACGGTGCGGGCAAGTCGACGCTCGCTTATGCGCTCGGCGGACGGCCCGGCTATGAAGTGACCGAAGGGTCCGCGACGTTTGACGGCACAGATCTGCTCGATATAGATCCCCACGAACGGGCCGCTGCCGGAATCTTCCTCGGTTTCCAGTACCCGGTCGAAATTCCAGGCGTCTCAAACCTGCAGTTCCTCCGCGAAAGCCTGAATGCGCAGCGCAAGTCGCGCGGTGAAGAGGCGCTCAACGGGGCGGAATTCATCAAGCTGGCGAAGGAAAAGGCGGCGCTGCTCAAAATGGACATGGACATGCTCAAGCGGGCGGTCAATGTCGGCTTTTCCGGCGGCGAGAAGAAGCGCAACGAGATGGTGCAGATGGGGATCCTCGATCCCAAGCTGGCGATCCTCGACGAGACCGACAGCGGCCTCGACATCGACGCGCTGCGCACCGTCGGCAATGGCATCAATGCGATCATGCGCAAGCCCGACAAGGCGGTGCTGCTGATCACCCATTATCAGCGGCTGCTCGAAGAGGTGAAACCCGATTTTGTTCATGTGCTGGCGAAGGGCCGGATCGTCAAGACCGGCGGACCGGAACTGGCGCTGCAGCTCGAGAATGAAGGCTATGAAGCGATAGCGGAGGCGGCGTGATGCTTTTCTCGTTCGTTCCTATTAGTCGTCATGCTGAACTTGTTTCAGCATCCATCGCGACCCAATCACAGCCTGCAGGTTCTGAGAAATGGACCCTGAAACAAGTTCAGGGTGACGAATTGGGTGTGTCTATATGACCGCACCGCTCCCCACTCGCCGCGATGAAGCCTGGCGCTATGCCGACCTCAAGGCGCTCGCACCGGTCTGGTCAAAGATCGACGGGCCCGAGAAGATCAATGTGCCGGCTGGCAAAAGCCTGTCGCGCCAGATTGCCGAACTGCCGGTGATCGACGGCGTCGGTATGATCGATCTGGATGTCACGATAGGCGACAAGGCGACCTTCACGCTCCATATACTGGCGCATGCCGCCGATTATGGCCGGATCCAGGTCAAGGCGACTTTGGGCAATGGCTCGCATTTCGAGCTCGGCGGCGCGATCCTCGGATCGGGTCAGCAGACGCTGGAAATCGTCACCGAGACCATCCATGCCGAACCCAATGCCACCTCGAACCAGATCGTGCGCTCGGTATTGGCGGACACCGCCACCGGCAGCTTTCTTGGCAAGATCAACGTTGCCCGCCACGCCCAGAAGACCGACGCGGCCCAGTCGGTCAAGGCGATGCTGCTCGACCGCGGCGCCACCGCCAATGCCAAGCCGGAGCTGGAAATTTTCGCCGATGACGTGAAATGCGCCCATGGCGCGACGGTCGGCGAGCTCGACAAGCAGGCTTTGTTCTACATGGCCTCGCGCGGGCTCGACCCGGCGACGGCGAAGAAGCTGATGCTGCAGGCGTTCATTGGCGATGCGTTTGTGTCGGTGGGCGATGATGCGGTGCGCGAAGCGATCGAGAGCAAGGCGCTCGGTGTGCTGGAGGGTTTGTCGTGAGCCAGAGCTCATCTCTCCCGCTCGCTTCGAGCGAAGTCGAGAAGCCGGCTGTGGCGGATAGAAATGTCTCGACTGCGCTCGACACGAACGGAATGGCGCGCTTATACCGCGCCGATTTCCCCGGCATTCCCGCCGGCTGGCATTATCTCGACTCTGCCGCGACGGCCCAGAAATCCCAGCCCGTGCTCGACGCCATTGCCCGCGCCTATGGGCAGGATTATGCGACCGTGCATCGCGGCGTCTACGAACGCTCCGCCCATATGACGCTCGCTTTTGAAGCGGCACGCAAACGGGTAGCGGGCTTTCTCAATGCTACCAGCGAGAATGAAATTGTCTTCACCAGCGGCGCGACCGACAGCATCAATCTGGTGGCGGAAAGCTGGGGTAATAAATTTATCGCCAGCGGCGACCGGATCATGCTGTCGCAGCTGGAGCATCATAGCAACATCGTGCCCTGGCAGATGCTGGCCGAGCGGGCGGGGGCGCAGATAGATGTCGCGCCGCTGACCGATGACGGTCAGATCGATCTCGACTGGATCGAGCAACATCTGACCGAACGGCACAAGTTGGTCGCGCTAGCCCATGTCTCCAATGTGCTCGGCTCGTTGCTCGACGCCAGACGCGCCGCTGCCATCGCGCACAAGGTCGGCGCCAAGCTGTTGCTCGACGGCTGCCAGGCCGCGCCGCGTCTGCCGGTCGATGTGCAGGACCTGGGCTGCGATTTTTACGTTTTTTCCGGCCACAAGATTTACGGCCCGACCGGAATCGGCGCGCTGTGGGCGCCTTATGCGACGCTCGAAGCGATGCCGCCGTGGAAGGGCGGCGGTTCGATGATCGACCGGGTGAGCTTTGACGGCACCACCTATGCACCGCCGCCGGGCCGCTTTGAAGCGGGCACGCCGCATATTGCCGGCGTGGTCGGGCTCGATGCGGCGATCCAATATGTCGAGGCGATCGGGCTGGACGTTATCTCGGATCACGAGAATGCCACGCTGGCCACCGCGCGCGAAGCCCTGTCCGGGATCAACTCGGTGCGGGTTTTCGGGCCGGACAGGAGCATGGGCATATTGAGTTTCGCGGTCGGCGACGTGCATCCGCACGATGTCGCCACTATATTGGATGAAGGCGGCGTGGCGATCCGGGCCGGGCATCATTGCGCCCAGCCGTTGATGGACTATCTCGGCGTGCCGGCGACGGCGCGGGCGAGTTTCGGGATTTACAGCGATGACAGCGATGTCGCCGCCCTGGTGGACGGCATCAATCGCGTCAGGAAGATTTTCGGATAAGGTGAGGTTATGAACGAAGAACGGAAGATATTGGTGGAAGAAGTCGACAGCGTCGAGAAGCCGAAACTGGCCAAGGTCGAGGATGCGGTGGATGATATATCGGCAGACAAGCCTGCGCCGGTGATGGCACCATCGCCTTATGAAGCGGAAAGCGATTCGGCGAAGCTCAATCGCAAGAAGGATTATCTCGAGGGCTTTCTGGCACAGAAGCCGGCGGAAGCTCCGGCGGGCGAAGCGGGGGGTGACCTTTATGAAGCGGTGATCGACACGCTGAAATCCATCTTCGATCCGGAAATTCCGGTGAATATCTATGATCTCGGACTGATCTACGGCGTCGAGATCACCCCTGACAATCACGCGATTGTCACCATGACCCTGACGACGCCGCATTGCCCGGTCGCCGAATCGATGCCCGGCGAGATCGAAATGCAGGTTGGTAGCGTCCCCGGCGTCGGCCATGCCGAGGTCAATCTCGTCTGGGACCCGCCCTGGGACCCCGGCAAGATGAGCGACGAGGCGAAGCTGGAACTGGGGATGTTGTGAGGCTGGAGAATGAACTTGCCGTTCGTCTCGAGCGAAGTCGAGAGACTGGTGCGCAGACCAGAGGTGTCTCGACTGCGCTCGACACGAACGGGATTGGAGTAAAGAAATGACCGACACGAAAACCAAGACCAGAGAAATTCCGGCCGCGATCAACCTGACCCCGGCGGCGGAGCAGCGCATCGCCGACCTGATGGCAAAAGCCCCCGAGGACGCGATCGGCGTGAAGCTGTCGACTCCCCGCCGCGGCTGCTCGGGCCTCGCTTATTCGGTCGACTATGTCAGCGCGGAAGTCCCGTTCGACGAGAAAATCATCACCCCCGGCGGCGTGTTCTATGTCGACGGCGGCTCGGTGCTCTACCTGATCGGCAGCACGATGGACTGGGTGGAAGATGACTTCACCGCCGGGTTCGTGTTCGAGAACCCGAACGCCAAGGGCGCCTGCGGGTGTGGGGAGAGTTTTACGGTTTGAGGGGGCTTTTCTCAGAGCAATTAGCGATTTAAAAAACCCGGCGCTTTCACGCAGGGTTTTGTCGTTTCGTCATTCTGAAACGAGTTCAGGATGACGCGCTTGCGAGCTTCCCTCTCCCGTGAGGGAGAGGGTTGCGCAGGCTTGATGAGCGTAGCGAATCTAGCCGGAGCTGGGTGAGGGTGTACTTCGCTTCGGATAGCAGAGCACCCTCATCCGACATTGCGTAAGCAGCGAAGCTGCTAACGCGCCGTATGCTTCTCCCTCAAGGGAGAAGGTTTACAGCTTCTCGGTCAGTTCCGGCACCGCATTGAACAGATCCGCGACCAGTCCAATATCCGCAACCTGAAAAATCGGCGCGTCTTCGTCCTTGTTGATCGCGACGATGATCTTGCTGTCCTTCATGCCCGCAAGATGCTGGATCGCGCCGGAGATGCCGATGGCGATATAGACTTCCGGGGCGACGATCTTGCCGGTCTGGCCGACCTGATAGTCGTTCGGGACATAGCCTGCATCGACGGCGGCGCGGCTGGCGCCGATGCCGGCACCGAGCTTGTCCGCCAGGGGCGTGATCACTTCCTCGAACTTTTCGCTCGAACCCAAGGCACGGCCGCCGGACACGATGATCTTGGCGCTGGTCAGTTCGGGACGTTCGGACTTGGCGATTTCTTCGCTGACGAAGCTCGACAGGCCGGAGTCGCCGGCGCCGGTGACACCTTCGATCTTGGCCGAGCCGCCTTCGGTTTCCGCCTTGTCAAAGGCGGTGCCGCGGACGGTGATGACCTTCTTGGCATCGGAAGACTGGACCGTGGCGATGGCGTTGCCGGCATAGATCGGCCGGGTGAACGTTTCTTCGCTTTCGACCGAGAGAATGTCGCTGATCTGCATCACGTCGAGCAAAGCGTCGACGCGCGGGGCGATATTCTTGCCGGTGGTGGTCGCGGGCGCGAGGAACGCGTCATGCGTTTCCATCAGGCTGGCGATCAGCGGCGCGGCATTTTCCGGCAGCTGGTTGGCGAGCGCCGCATCATCGGCGACATGGACGGTGCTGACACCGGCGACCTTGGCGACCTGTTCACCGACGCTGGCACAGCCGGAGCCGATCACCAGCGCGTGGACTTCGCCCAGCTGCGACGCGGCGGTGACCACGGCCAGCGTCGCGTCCTTCATGTTCTTGTTGTCATGTTCTACGAGTACGAGCGTTTTCATTATATGGCTCCCACGGTTTTGAGTTTCGCGACCAGCGCATCGACATCCTCGACCTTTTCACCGGCCTTACGGACCGGCGGTTCGGAGACATTGGTGGTGGTCAGACGCTTGGTGATGTCGACGCCGTAATCGGCGGGCGTCTTCTCGTCCATCGGCTTTTTCTTCGCCTTCATGATGTTCGGCAGCGAGGCATAGCGCGGTTCGTTGAGGCGCAGGTCGGTGGTGACCACGGCGGGCAGGTTCAGCTTGACCGTCTGCAGGCCGCCGTCGATTTCGCGCTTGACGGTTATGCTGTCGGCGTCGAGTTCGACGGTATTGGCAAAGGTGCCCTGACCCCAGCCGAGCAGAGCAGCGAGCATCTGGCCGGTCTGGTTCGAATCATCATCGATCGCCTGCTTGCCGGTGATCACCAGCCTGGGCTGTTCTTCCTCGACAATTTTCGCGAGGATCTTGGCAACCGCCAGCGGTTCGACTTCTTCGTCGGTGACCACCAGAATAGCGCGGTCGGCACCCATGGCGAGCGCGGTACGCAGCGTTTCCTGGGCCTTTTGCGGACCAACCGAAACGGCGATGATTTCTTCCGCCTTGCCGGCCTCTTTCAGGCGAATCGCTTCCTCGACGGAAATTTCGTCGAACGGGTTCATCGACATTTTCACATTGGCGAGATCGACGCCGCTGCCGTCGGACTTGACCCGCGGTTTCACGTTATAATCTATCACCCGCTTGACGGGCACCAGGATTTTCATTGCTGTTTCCTTCTTCTATTTTCTCAAGCGTCTTAGCTTACGTTCACGTAAACGTCAAATATGTCGCTGCGGTGCAGCATTATCTCCCCTCCCCTTCAGGGGAGGGGCCGGGGGGGGGGATGTCTTGAACAGTGCACCCCTGGAATACAGGCCCCACCCCCAACCCGTCCCCTGAAGGGGAAGGGTTTAAGTTGCTTCAGGCCGCCTGTTTCTTCACCTGCGCGACAATCTTGCGCGCCGCATCGCCCAAATCATCGGCGGAGACGATCGGCAGGCCGCTATTGGCCAGGATTGCCTTGCCCTCGGCGACATTGGTGCCTTCCAGACGGACGACCAGCGGTACGGACAGATCGACTTCCTTGGCCGCGGCGACAATGCCCTCGGCGATGATGTCGCATTTCATGATGCCGCCGAAGATGTTGACGAGAATGCCTTCGACCGCTGGATCGGCGAGGATGATCTTGAACGCGGAGGTGACCTTTTCCTTGGTCGCGCCGCCGCCGACGTCGAGGAAATTGGCCGGGAACGCGCCGTTGAGCTTGATGATATCCATCGTCGCCATCGCCAGGCCGGCACCATTGACCATGCAGCCGATATTGCCGTCGAGCTTGATATAGGCGAGATCGGATTTGCTCGCTTCGACTTCTGCCGGGTCTTCCTCGGTTTCGTCGCGCAGCGCCGCCAGATCGGGATGGCGCATCAGCGCGTTGCCGTCGAAGCTCATCTTGGTATCGAGCACGATCAGCTGCTGATCCTCGGTCACGACCAGCGGGTTGATCTCGACCATCTCGCAGTCCATCGCCATGAAGGCGTCATAGAGCTGCTTGCCGAGCTTCTGTGCCTGCTTGTTGAGATCGCCGTCCAGGCCCAGAGCGAAAGCAATGGTCCGGCCGTGATGCGGCATGAAACCCTGCGCCGGATCGATGGTGATCGTCTTGATCTTTTCCGGCGTGTTGTGCGCCACGTCCTCGATATCCATGCCGCCTTCGGTGGACACCACCATCGCGACCCGGCCGCTGGCCCGGTCGACCAGCATCGAGAGGTAGAATTCCTTCTCGATATCCACACCGTCGGTGACATAGAGCCGGTTGACCTGCTTGCCTTCATCGCCGGTCTGGATGGTGACCAGCGTATTGCCGAGCATTTCCTCGGCATTGGCGCGTACTTCGTCGATCGATTTCGCTAGCCGAACGCCGCCTTTGGCATCGGGGCCCAGTTCCTTATACTTGCCCTTGCCGCGGCCACCAGCGTGGATCTGCGCCTTTACGACATAGAGCGGTCCGGGGAGTTTTTCGGCTGCGGCAACCGCTTCTTCAACGGTCAGCGCGGCATAGCCGACAGGAACGGCAAGGCCGTGTTTGGCGAGCAATTCTTTGCCCTGATATTCGTGAATGTTCATGGGAGAGAGGCAATGCCTTTCGTTAAGGGAAATAGTGAGTCTTGCGGAGGGCTAAAGCACAGTCAGGGCGCTATTTCCACCCTGTTTCGTGATAATTATCAGTTGTCTCAGTCCGCTTTCCTGCCTCACCCTGAACGCCTTCGACGATGGCCCGGCAGATCGGAAAATTATCCTTTGAGGGCAGCAACTTCACAGCGTCAGGCGCATGGCGCATCGCCGGTCGCCGGGCAATCCATGGTCGACTTCCGATAGGAGCAAGTCCGCCAGTCGTTGCGGCAGATCGGCCTCATCCAGCGTCTGAAAACCCAGCTTCTGGTAAAAATGTTCGTTGAAGGACAGGTCGCGAAAGGTTGTCAGAGTGAGATCGTGCAAGCCTGCCGCTTCGGCATATTCTTTTGCGGTCTCCATCAGCCTTCGACCGACGCCCTTGCCCTGATGGCCGTCCGCAACCGACAGTTCGACGATGTGCAGCGATCGGCCATATTGGGCAGCGGTCAGAAATCCGATACAGCACGCTGCCGATATCGCGACCCAGACCGTGCCTTCGTCAATATGGATTCGGTGAACCCCGGCGGACATCACCCCCTCGCTGGCAATCCATTCCAGACCGGGAATCGATAGAAAGGCCGTACCGGCGGATCGTTCGATATCCGGCAACAAGGCGGCTTCATCAGGGGTCGCCAATCGAATGACAATATCGGGCATCTTGGCGTCACATCTATCTTACCGCGCAGATCACTCCCGACGACGTCACCACGCCGAGGATTTCCGGATCCTGCAGCGCGCGGGTCTGCCTGACAAACTCGCTGAAGCTCACGTCGCCCGGCTTGCGTTTCTCCAGCTTGCTCAGGCCGGTAAGCTTGTTCAGCTGGCCCAGCGACAGGCGGTCGACCATCCGGTCGGCCATGCAGGCCGAGATCGGTGCGGACAAGCCGGCTTTCATCAGGCCATTGCGCACCCGGGTTTCGGGTGTAGCGCAGGCCGCCAGCAGCGCACATCCGGCTATGCTCAGGATGATGGCTTTGCAGGGGATTTTGCAGGTGGTCAGGATTTCAATCGCTCCAGCACGTTGTCATTTGTGATACGGCGATAGCGCGCCATGACCAGGCTGAACAGCCCAAATAGCAGCAGGCCGATCGCTACGGCCGTATAAAGCCAGTTGGTGGAGCGCAAACTGTTCAGTACCTGACCTATACCACCGACAGACGCGGCATCATCGCTGAGCGCGGCCGCGGTAATTTTCCACCCAAGTACGCCAAAGACCACCGCCCGCGCAGCGTAACCTGCGCGCCCGACATACTCGGCCATGGCCGGTGCATCGGCATCCAGCAATCCCATGAATTTTGCAGTATAAGCCTTGATCGCTTGATTGGCCGCCGCCGCGAGAAATCCCACACCCACTAGGGCCAGCAATATCTCCCCCATCGGCATGGCTGCCAGCGTTCCGGCAGCCTGACCAGCGGAGTCACCATCGCCAGATGACTCGACCGGCCAGTCGAAAACCGTCTTGAAGGCAAAATAGCACAGGAATATATGGGCAAATCCGCTAGCCGCATGGCCAAGGCGAACCACCATCCCCTTGGCATCGCTGCCATGGCCCTGCAGATCCATCCACGCACCATATAGCCGGAAAATGCCGTAGCCGAGCAGCCCCAGTCCCACCAGGGACAGCAGAATTGCGCCGCCGGACATGGTGCCAATCTCTTCCAGCACGCCGGTAGTGCCTTTGGAGCCCCCTGTCGTGAGAGCCAAAAATCCGGTCAGGCCATATACGACCGCCCGGCCGAGATAACCAGCGCGCGCGAAAGTTTCGATATTGGTGATACGGGACATGCAGGGCTCCTGTTAAACTGCTCAGCAGCTTAACGCCCGGTCTAGCCCTTGGTTGCGTTACCCGCGCTTTTCGCCAGTTCGATCGCTTCCAGCACGACCCGACGCGCCTCGTCGGCATCGCCCCATTTGCCGACGCGCACCCATTTTTCGGGCTCGAGATCCTTATAATGGGTGAAGAAATGCTCGATCTGCTGCATCACGATTTCCGGCAGATGGCTGCCTTCGTCGATCTTGCGATAATAGGGAAAGGTCGCATCAATCGGGACGCAGAGCAATTTTTCGTCGCCGCCATGTTCGTCCTCGAGATTGAGCACGGCAATCGGGCGGCAGCGCACGACGCAGCCGGGCATGAACGGCGAACGCGCGACAACCAGCGCGTCAAGCGGGTCGCCATCGGGCGACAAAGTGTGCGGGACGAAGCCGTAATTGGCGGGATAGCGCATCGGCGTGTGCAGGATGCGGTCGACAAACAGCGCACCGGACGCCTTGTCAAATTCATATTTGACCGGTTCGCCGCCCACCGGGACTTCGATGATCACGTTCAGGCTTTCCGGCGGATTGTCGCCAATCGGGATTTGATTAATGTCCATGGAAAAGGTGGTCCTTATCTGGTTTTTGGCTGTAGCAGCCGGTCAATGCCGTCCGCTTTATCAGCACCCTCTCCGGTTATTTTTTCGAGCGTCGGATAGCGCAGGCCGCCGGAATGGTCGACCATAAAATTATGATAGGCTTCACCATTTTTGGCAAAAATATCAATCTTGCCGTCTTGCCCGCGATTTTTCTCGATCGCCTGTTTCAAGGCTTCGTCGCTATAGGCGCTGCCGTTGACTGCGGAAATCGTCAGCCCGGATTTCAGGCCGGCACGGAAAGCGGGGCTGTCCCAGATCACCGATTTGATCATGCCCTTGGCGCCCATGACCAGGCCGACGCTATGGCTCAGATCCAATTGCTTGCGGCGCTTGTCATTGGCCAGGATATAGGCGCTCGGCTGGTCGACAAAGGCGAGCTGATAGCCGCCCAGTGTGAGGCCGTTTTTGGGCGCTTCGCTGCTGGTCCGGTGTACGCGTTCGGCAATGAATGCGGCCCAGTCATAGGGCTGGACGGCGGCAAGCGCGTTGATGACATCGACTTCCTCATAGGTGCGGACACCCCAGTCGCCATTTCTTCCACCGAAAAACGACCGGGCAAAATCGCCCAGCGATTTTTTGCCCCGCGATTCCCGGCGAATGATCTGGTCGGCCTCGAGCCAGATCAGCAGGCCTTCATTATAATAATCTTCCGCTCGCTGCCAGCTGGTCCAGGGCTTGGGCTGGCGTGCAGCGATGATCGGGTCATGGGTGGTGTCGACCAGCGGGCGCCAGGTCCGGCCGATCCGCAAGTCCATATCGGCGGCGATCGCGGCGAGGGCATCCAGCGTATCCTGTTGCGAATAGAGACCGGACCGCGCGCCCAGCACATAGCCCCAGAATTGTGTCTGACCTTCATAGACCCAGAGCAGATTGTCGCGCATCGGTTGCCGGAAATCGGGCGTCCACATGCCTGCGGGCCGGCGATATTTGCCGTTCCAGGCATGGACGATCTCGTGCGGCAGCAGATTGCGGCGGCCCGGTCCGCTGTCCCAGTCGGTGAAATATTCCCGGTTCACGGCATTTTCCGAAGATCGGTGATGTTCCAGGCCGATGCCGCCCATTTCGTCGGTCAAGGCGAGCAGAAAATCATAGCGGTCATAGGGGTGGCTGCCGAACAGGGCTTCGGCCTCGCGGACCAGCGCGCCATGCTGCGCAAGATGCTCTTTCTTCGGCTGCAGGAATTTCGCGTCATCGGCGACAATATTGAGATGCACCCGGTTGGTCAGCGCATGGGTCTGGAAATGCCGGCCGGCGAAAACGGGACTGTCGACCAATGTATCATAATCGGTTTTCTCGTAGACAATCCGGTTTCCTCTGGCTGATTTCGGCCGCATGGCGCTAGCGGCCTGCCAGCCTTCGGGATAGATCGCAGTCGCGTCGACCGCAATCTGGCGTACATAATGGCCAGCGGGATAGAGCGACACCTGATGCCAGCGCAGATTGAGCATCGACGGCGCCATGACGATCCGGCCCTGGCTCTCCGTCGTGGCGGAGACAAACTGGAATTTCGCGACAATCTCCGACACGCCTTCCGGCACGTCCATGTGAAAGGCATAGACGTCGACATCGTCGCGGACCCATTCCAGCCTTTGGTCGGCGGCGGCAAATTCCAGCCCGACCAGCTTTTCGATCTCGCCGCGCGGGGCATGATTGCCGGGCAGCCATTCCGGATAGAGCAGGGTGATGCGGCCGGCCCGGGCTACCGGAATCGTCTGGGTGACGCGAAAAATGCCCTGATCATGATCGCGTGCATCGACCTCCAGCAGCATCGTGCCGGGATAGGCAATATCCTGCGGTGCCGGGATCATATCCTGCGGCGCGACATATTGCGGCTTGCTGAGATTGGCAGGCATTGCCGAGGCGGGCGCGAATTGTGCAAGACCTAGCAAAAGACCCAATAAGGCGGCGATACGCATGTGCAGACATTCCCCTGAATCAACTCCATTCGCAAATGAAGCTTTTTCTTGGCGGCGTCTAGTGGTTGCAAATTTTCC
>NZ_JBGTDD010000056.1:0-18776 GCF_041748495.1 Parasphingorhabdus sp. | reverse complement strand
CGGAGCGCTCACCGGATCGACCGAGATAGCCGGTTTTGATGAACATCGCAGAACTAGCGAGCCGCAATGACGTCGTCGATCCAACTAGCATAGTGAGAAATGCGAACTAGGTAGCTTACTTGGCCGTAGCGTCCCGGTTGGAACTCAGAAATATCCCCGGTGGCGAATTGCCAGGACGTTAATCCGGCAAGGGTCGCCCTGCCATCCACCTCGATCAGCAATGGGCCGCCACTATCACCGCTGCCCGACGCCCCCTCCAGAACGTGTCCTTGAGGACTAGCATCAAATCGATAGGTGAGCCACTTTCCATCGGCGCTGGACACGCGACTATAGGCACGACGGAGGCTGCTTCGGTGAGATGAATGCATATTTTGGCCATCAAGGCCATTCCCTGTTGCACCCTTCCCATAAAGCTTGCCAAGATGTCCCTGCTCATTGGATGTTCGATGCATCGCTACTGGGATCACATCAGCCAGCGGCTGCGACAGCTTAAGCAAAGCGATGTCATCATTAGCAGCCCTTATGGCCATGAACGGTGCCGTGTCTCCACTCGGTGGTACATGCGGACCGCTTTTGTAGCCGGGATGAACAATAACTTCTTCAACTGAACGCCATTTGCCGTTTATCATGACGTGACTTACCGGATGCCATTGTGTGGCATGGGCAGCGGTAACCACCCATTGACCGGAGATCAGGACGCCATGGCCTTCATGGGGTAAATCGACCAGCGCTGGAAACTCGTCAGCGGGGACCAAGTATGCAGAATCCGGGACGTCGTGCCGAATGACGACCGCGCTTGCCGGAGACGCCCCTGCCAACGACTGTGTCACAAGCAGAGCGGCAATCACTAATTTATTCACTTTTTTTCCTATCCTTGAAAGCCTCGCGGTGTCTGGTGGAATCCTGAATCTTGTCGTCAGTGCGGCCGGATTGCTGATATGTTACATTCGCCCACTTGCATTTTAAATTGTCGGTGTCAATTTTAGAAAATATTACCAAAGCAGTGACACTGATACGCCTCTGTTCTGTTTAGCATTCTGAATACAGTTTACAAAAAGCAATGAACGGAACCCTCTCAGTCACTGTAATGTAAGCTGGGGTTTGCAAGCCGTGACGGCTGGACGGCAAGCTCGCCGGCCTTACTCCGGGATTGCCCGAAGTGTGCTTTTGAACGGGCAGGCTTTCAGGAAGACGGAACGTTATCAGTTTATTTTCCTAGGCTCGCGCTAAGCCAAGCCTCTTCAAGCGCCTCGATTGCAGCTGTCAGGTCTGCATCTTCATTCCGGCATATAGCCTCGCGCGTCAGGATGGTGGCAACATGTGGCGGCACAGGCTGATCGCCATAGTCGCGGCCGTCCGGCCCCCAGTTTCCGTGGACCGGTAAAGTGACACGCCAACCGTTCGGTAAGTCGAGCCGTTCCGAACTCAAAAGTGCTCCGGCAGTGTTGCGCCCGATCAGAATGGCCGATGATTGCTCCTTGGCGCCCCAGGCAAATCCTTCTGCGGCACTGCCGGTTTCAGGACCAATGAGGATGGTAACGGGCTTGTCGTAGCGACGCTCGCCCAGATCTTCGATCATCAGCATGACCGCGCCCTTGCCTTGGCTGACCGCATCGAAGACCGCTTCGGTCGTGTAGGCACGTGATACGCGATGGATGGGGGCAAGATCGTTCGCTTCGACTGGACCGTCGAGGGTTTCCAGGAATGGCCGGGACAGTAAAGCGACGCCGGGGCCGGGACTGGTGAAATAGCCTAGCAGCCGCAAAGCTGAAGCGTTGCCGCCACTGTTATTACGAATGTCGATAATTAACCCGTCTGTTTTCCCGACCGTTTCCATGGCGGCATCGATCAGTTCGGCAGCATCGTCACCGAATCGGTCGGCGCGGATGTAGCCGACCGATCGACCGTCGCCCCGTCTCAGAACGCTCCAGGAAATCGTGCGTTCACGCGGAGGCCAATAAGCGGATTCGCGGGGAATGCTGAGGCTTTCGGTGGTTGTGTCGCATCGCTCGACTTCAAGCACCGCGGGCTCTTGGCGGGGTCCTCGAATTACCGATGGATTGAGAATGCGGTCTCCTATTCTCAAACCTGCACCCCGGGCACCAGAAGCGGGATCAATATCAACAATCACTGGAACATCGTCGATCATCTCCCACCGCGCAGCTAACCCCATGGTCGGACGATTTTCTTCCGGAAGATGAACAACCACATGGGACACTCCCAGCTCGTTCAGCATCGCTTGACCCAGCTTTTGAAATTCAGCATCTGTGGTCACTCGGTCCAGCTGGCTGCGATAGCGGGCCGCAATCTCGGCCCAATCCCGACCGCCGAAGTGCGGATCGTAAAACTTCTCACGAACGGTACGATCCAATTCGTTGAAGACGGTTTGATACTCGTTTGCCGTCGCTGGGGAACTGAACATCGCGAAGATGCAAAGCGCGGTTGTCGTGACCAATTTGATCATTTCATTTTTCCTCAAAAAGTCGAACCTGTGAATCTACATTCCATATTTTGCAATCCGTCGTCAAACCGAAAGCAGTTTTTTCGAACCTCACGGGCTTCCCATCCAGCCAAAAGTCGGATGTGCCATCTCCGAGGGCGTGAATTCTGTCAGATACAACAACAAGGCTGACAACGCGCCGCGAAAATACCAATTGAAATTGCCTTCACCGCTCGAACGAAGTTCCTATTCACTGGCATCCTTCAGTGCGTCGTAGAAGATCAGACCTCCGACCCCGAGTGCAATGGCCACGCCTCCTGCGATCAAAGCCCAGTCAGGCAGTCCGCCCTCGTTATCTTCTTGGCTGGCCTGGGCCCCAGCACGCCGGTGGCCACCGATATCCTGCCCCGCAGCGGACAGCGAGAGCCGGTGGCCTGAGCGGTAACCCAACTCCAGCCCTTCGCCGAACTTGAGTTCAACAACTCCCTGCCTGTCAAGGCTATGCAGCGTTGGTGCGAGCGTCAACCCTCCGCGAACCTTCGGCTGGCTGGGGTATCCGCCGAGGGCAATCCTTAGTCTAAAACCGCCGAACGCTCCAATCTCACGCTGCTGTGTCTCGGTGACGCCATGCGTTCGGATTGAGCGGTCCACACGGTCGGTGTTTGCCTCAGAGATCAAGATTGGGTTGGGTCCCCACATACCGCGTTCCCCGGCGGCTACCGGAGACGCCCCTGCCAACGACTGTGTCACAAGCAGAGCGGCAATCATTAATTTTTTCACTTCTTTTCTCCAAACCTTGAAAGCCTCAGCGTGTTCGGTGCAGAACCGATTGCTTGTATGTAGAGGCCGCAATTTGCATTTAATATTGTCAGTGTCAATTTGAAAAAATGTTTTCATTGCGATGACATTATTGCGGCCATGCCAGGCGTCGACTTCAATCTGTAACCTTATCGCTAGGCTTGGCGAATATGACGCGGAAGGCAGGCTATTCTCGCTCTGTTTGCTTCCATCGAGACCGTCACTTTGATGGGAATTTCAGGGGAGTTGCAATGATCGCGCTTTATGACCGGTTGACTGGATGGGTTTCGTCGAAAGTTCCGGAATCGATCATGTTGCTCTTCGTCCGGATCGCTCTCGCCGGGATATTCTGGCGGTCGGGTCAAACCAAAATCGAAGAGGGCACCTGGTTCACGATCAGTGACACTACCTATTTTCTGTTCAGCGAGGAATATAATGGTGTGCCACTGCCATCCGATTTTGCGGCCGTGATGGCAACCGTATCGGAGCATGTTTTTCCGATCTTGCTCGTTCTAGGGCTTTTGACGCGGCTTTCGGCATTCGCGCTTCTCGGGATGACTGTGGTCATCCAGATTTTTGTTTACCCTGACGCATGGTGGCCGGTGCATTCCCTCTGGGTCGCACTTGCACTGGTGCTAATCGTTCGGGGCGGCGGGTTCTTTTCACTAGATACCCCATTGTTGAAAAGAACCCGCCCATGATAGCAGACGATGCGACAATGGCTCGCCTTATGGCGTTGTCACAGACAGGAGATCGTCAAGCCTATGCAACGCTGCTTGCGGAATGTCAGAAATGGCTGAAACGCTTTTTTGCAAGAAAAATTGTTCAACAGCAGATCGATGACCTTGTGCAAGACACGCTGCTCTCGCTTCACCGGAAACTTGCAAGTTACGATCCAGATCGGCCTTTCCAGCCCTGGCTTGCAGCAATTGCGCGGTATCGCTGGGTCGACCATTTGCGCAAGGTATATAAGGCGGATGAGGCGGCTTTTGACGAGGGATTTGCAGCTGAAAATTCGGAGCCAGCAATTGTCGCACGAATCAGTCTGGACCGGATGTTTTCCTATCTGCCACCAGCGCAAGCACGTGCCATTGAGCTCGTCAAAATTGAAGGGCTAACGATTGCGGAAGCGTCTTATGCGTGCGGTCAGAGTGAATCTCTGGTCAAAGTCAATATTCACCGGGGTTTGAAGAAACTTGCGACCATGATTGAGAAAGACTGAATTTTATGCGCAATGACAACCAAGAGTTCATCGACGGTTTGTTGAATGATCTTCGGCCAACCCGGCCACTGACGTTGCAGCGCGGCCTTATGATCGCGTCGGGCAGTGCCGCTCTCGCCATTAGCGTCATGGCGCTCTTCATCGGGATCCAGCCCGCGCTGATCACTGGGAGTCTTGATCCGTTGTTTCTGTTAGCCTCCGGACTGTTTCTGATGCTCGGCATTGCAGCTTCCGTGACGGTGATTGGCATGAGCCGTCCGCATGTAGGAACCACGCATAGCGGCTGGATCTGGGCTGTTGCCATGGCAGCATTGCTCCCGCTTACAGCTGTTGTGCTGGGCTTTGCTAAAGAGGGAAACGAATTTTTCCAGTCCCAGCCGGCGCAGGGAATGAATTGCGTGATAAATGGCAGCATGCTTGGTTTGATCGTAGGCGGGGCTTTGACAATGTGGCTCCGCCGCGGAGCGCCTACGTCATCTCACCAAGCGGGACTGTTGACAGGAATAGCTGCTGGTAGCCTAGGTATTTTTGCATATTCTCTACACTGTCCCTATGATGATATTTTTCACATTGGCCTGTGGCATAGTATGGCTGTGGTCGTCAGCGCTATTGCTGGCCGGATTGTCGTTCCAACCCTGATCCGATGGTGACCGGCAATCAGAAAACAACTGCGCATAGGATGGTAACTCTCGCTAAACCTCTTCTAGGCAAAAAATGACAAGTCTCAAACGTCTTCTGCTTGCAATGACGATGCCGATCATCCTCATTGGATGTGCAGTCCCCGCTGAGGATGAATGTGCAGTACCGATTGCCGTCCAGATCCTGGGCTCTGGTGGTCCAATCGCTGAAGGTCATCGTGCGGGTTCAAGTGCAGTGGTCTGGATTTCTGGCCAGGCGGCGCTCTTGGTCGATACAGGTAGCGGCGCTTTCGTTCGCTACGGCGAGTCCGGTGCCAATTTTTCTGATCACCGTGCAATCCTCATAACCCATTTTCATGCGGATCATGCAGCAGACCTGCCTGCGATATTGAATAGCGGCGGATTTGCCAAACGGTCCAGTCCGCTTCCGATCATCGGGCCGAGCGGGGACACTCTTTTCCCTGGAACTAAAGCTCATCTGACTGCCCTGTTTGATGAGCGCGACGGCGCATTCCGCTATCTTTCCGGTTATCTTGACGGCCGTTTTGGATTGCCCAAGTTGGAATCGACAGAGGTCGATATTACTATCGAGGGATTGCAACCCGTGATCCAGGATCAGGATTTAATGGTAAGTGCTATAGCAGTCCATCACGGCGATCTCCCCGCTCTTGCCTACCTGATCGAGATGGGTAGCAAATCAGTGATTTTCGCCGGCGACCAAAGCTTTCTTAGCGAGAAATTTGTTGAGGTCTTCCGGAATTCCAAACCCGATATCCTGATCATGCACAATGTTATCCCAGAGGGTGACGGCCAGCCGCGCGGACTGCACCGCGGGCCCGGTTCCATCGGCGAGGTGGCGGCAGCCATTAAGCCGAGAAATTTAGTTCTCGCCCACAATATGGAGCGTGCGCTGAGCCATCAGGCAGAGGGCGAAGCCGCCATCCGCAAGCATTATGCGGGGCCGCTCCAAGTAGCAAATGATCTTGACTGCTTTGCGCTCTGATCCGGTCCCGATTGGAGCAAATTTCGGCCTTGCAGCGGTGAACGAAGTTCGCGCGTTCGGATGGCCGACCGACAAAGAATCGAAGCCATGGCCCCGGCTGGTTATTGGCTGGATTTGATGCGCGACGATCAGGTTCAGTCTAAGAGCTTGCCGCGTGTGGTGCTGGCAGGCGGAGGGCATGCCCATTTGGCGGTGCTGGATGACTGGACTCGTGCGCCCCTGTGTGGGGTGGAGACATGGCTGGTGACCGCGGCTCCATTTACTGCCTATTCTGGCATGATCCCCGGGTGGATGGCTGGCCACTATCGGGCTGGTCAGCATCTGATCGATCTGAGGCCCTTGGCGAAACGTGCCGGTGTCAAATTGGTGATAGATACAGTCGAAGGTTTAGATGCGAAACAGCGCAAACTGACGTTGTCTTCGGGGGAATCTGTGTCATTCGATCTCTTGTCTTTGGCAGTCGGCGGTGAAGTTGACACGTCGCCGCTGGCGAGTTTAGGCGATCAGCTATTGCCCGTCAGGCCGATGAATGCGTTTGTCGCCCGATGGCCGCTGGTTCTTAAAAACGCAGCCCGGCGGCAAGATTTTCGTCTGTTCGTTGTCGGCGGCGGGGCCGCCGGTATCGAAATTGCGCTCGCCGCAGAATATGCGCTTCGCCACATATCAGCCAACCCCAGAGTTACTATCGTGACCGCAGAAAATGGCTTACTTTCAGGACATTCTGACGCAGCCATTGCCTGCGTTCGTACCGAACTGGCAAGGCGGGATATTGATTTAATCTTTGCAGATGCGGCCGGATCGAAAGATGCTGTCCTCCTCTCAACCGGAAAGACCATAGACGCCGATTATGTCATAGCCGCGACCGGGAGTTCAGCGCCGCGCTGGTTGAAGGCGACCGGGCTCGCTCTTGACCAGCAAGGGTTCATTGAGGTGGGCGCCGACCTCCGGTCAATTTCGCACGATAATATTTTCGCGGCGGGCGATATTGTGAAACGCACGGATCGCCGCGTGGCGCGGTCGGGCGTTCATGCTGTCCACGCCGGCCCGGTTCTGGCGGCCAATCTGCGAGCGCAGCTGAATCGTCAGAAACTCGATCACTATATTCCTCGACGCCGGACGCTGTATTTGCTCGCAACCGGGGAAAGGCGCGCCATTTTGTCCTGGGGTGCTTTTACCATGTCAGGGTCGTTGGTGTGGCAATTGAAGGACTGGATCGATCGACGCTTTGTGCGGCACCATACAGTTCCGGGCGCGCAAGTGAGGAGGAGATAACGCCAGTAGCAAAATTATTGACCGTCATGATGTCAAGACCCGTGGTCGGAGGTGCGGTGCGTGTAGCGATTGTGGTCGGGACCTGTCTGAATATTATCAACCAAGGCGTCGCGATCTGGCATGGTGGAGATATCGATTGGTCGCGATTCCTGATGAACTATGCCGTGCCGTTCCTCGTCGCGAGCTACAGCGCTGCAAAGGCCCGCAAGTCAATAGGCGATTGAATGAAACAGCTTGCTAAAACGATACCTATCTCTTGTCGCAACGCTTGGAGCGGAAACTATCGCTTTTAGATCGCACGAATTTACGGCTGCATGTAACCCAGTGCCGAGATTGCACGAACTTTGCACGACAGCTGCCTGAAATTGGCAAGGCTGTCAGAGCATTTGCATCACATGATCCGGACAGCAAAGACATAAAGTAAGAGTGCTACATTGTTTCCTGCATGAAATATATCGCACGGGGTGTTCAAACTGCTAATCTGTAGCAGCTTTTATCAGGAACTATTGCATGAAGAAAATTGTTATCCTCATCCTTGTTGCTCTGGCAATTTTTGCATTTTTCTATTTCGATGTAGGACAATCGTTGACGTTGGAAAATCTCAAGAGTCAGCAACAGGCGATAGACGCGCGCTATCAGGCGTCCCCGTTACTGGTCTTCCTTGTCTTTTTTCTGATCTATGTCGCGGCCACGGCGCTATCAATTCCGGGGGCGGCGATACTGACCCTGGCCGCCGGCGCGATTTTCGGCCTGGTCATGGGTACGATCATCGTTTCCTTTGCCTCTACCATTGGTGCGACGTTGGCATTTCTGGGATCCCGTTACCTTTTCAGGGACTGGGTTCAGGCACGGTTTGGAGATCGTTTGAAGGCACTGAACGATGGTATGGCCCGTGATGGTGCATTTTATCTGTTTTCGATCCGTCTTGTCCCGGTATTCCCGTTCTTCCTCGTCAATCTGCTGATGGGGCTGACGCCGATTAAGACCCGCACCTATTTCTGGGTCAGTCAACTTGGCATGCTATTGGGAACGATTGTTTATGTAAACGCTGGAACACAGATTGCCAGTATCGATGCCCTGGGCGACATTTTGTCACTCGGCGTACTGGGATCCTTTGCCGCGTTAGCCCTGACCCCCTGGATTGGGAAGTGGATGATGGCCTTTATCAAACGTCGCCGCGTGTATGCGCGCTGGACCAAGCCTAAAAGTTTTGACCGCAATCTGGTCGTTATCGGTGCCGGTGCCGCCGGGCTTGTTTCGTCCTATATTGCAGCGACGGTCAAAGCCAAGGTGACCTTGATCGAAGCGTCCAAAATGGGCGGTGATTGCCTCAACTACGGGTGTGTACCGAGCAAGGCACTGATCAAGAGCGCCAAGCTTGCCGACCAGATGCGCCACGGCGATGTCTATGGACTGGAGGCAATTGATCCCAAATTCAGTTTCAAACGCGTAATGCAGCGTGTCCATGACATAATCGCTGAGATAGAACCGCATGACAGTGCCGAGCGTTACACCAAACTGGGGGTCGACGTGGTGCAAGGCTACGCCAGAATCATCGACCCCTGGACCGTCGAGATTAAACTCCATGATAGTCAAATACAGCGACTGACAACACGTTCGATTGTCATCGCGGCCGGCGCTGAGCCACATATCCCCAACCTGCCGGGGCTCGATGACGTGGGCTATGTAACGAGCGACACGCTGTGGACTGAATTTGCCAGGCTAGATGCCGTTCCCGAACGCCTGGTTGTGCTTGGCGGCGGTCCGATAGGGTGCGAACTATCGCAAGCCTTTGCCCGACTTGGCGCCAATGTCACACAGATCCAGCGAGGACCACGCATTATGCCGCGCGAAGATGACGATGTCTCGGCGATCGCGCTTGAAGCGCAACGGGCATCGGGCATTACAGTTCTGACCGAACATGATGCGATCCGCTGCGAGGTGGTCGGCGGTGAGAAGCGAGTGGTCGTTGCGGTTGACGGCAAGGAACAGGCTGTTCCCTTCGACGCACTTCTGATTGCGGTCGGAAGGTCGGCCCGCCTCAAGGGCTATGGCCTCGAGGAACTTGGCATTAAAACAGACGCAACCATAATCACGGATGCCACACTGGCAACGCAATATCCCAACATCTTTGCCGCGGGAGATGTATCGGGGCCTTTTCAGTTCACACATACGGCTTCCCATCAAGCTTGGTATGCGAGCGTCAATGCCCTCTTTGGGCATTTACGCACCTTCAAGGCCGATTACCGTGTCATTCCCCATGCAACTTTCGTTGATCCGGAAATTGCTCGGGTGGGTATCAATGAACGAGAAGCGAAGGAAAGCGGTATAGATTACGAGCTTACCACCTATCCCATGCATGAACTCGACCGTGCTATCACTGAAAGCGCCACGAAGGGATTCGTGAAAGTGCTGACGATCCCAGGCAAGGACAAGATTCTTGGTGTAACAATTGTCGGTCAACATGCGGGGGAATTACTGGCGGAATATGTGCTGGCCATGAAACACGGCCTGGGCCTGAACAAGATCATGGGCACCATCCACACCTATCCGACGATGGCCGAAGCCAATAAATTTGTCGCCGGCGAATGGAAACGAAACCATGCACCGGAAAAGCTGCTGGACTGGGTCGAACGCTATCACCGGTGGCGGCGTGGCTGAGGTGGCGCGGTTTCCTGTAGGCCGAGCGGTTCTAGTCCTTTGGGGTCGACCGGTTTGATCTTCACCAAGTCGGAACCAAATTTGCGATTCAGATGGTGTCTGTAACTTTCTGTTCTGCGCGGACGAACTGAAGAAGATCACGGGAGAGAAACATGAAAGCCATATCACTATTATTGCTGCGCGTAGCGACGGGTCTGTTGCTCCTGATTTGGGGAATTGTCAGACTGGGCGCGCCCGAAATGGGTGCCCATGTCAGTAACAAATATTATGGCGGGCTGGGGCAGGCGACTGCTATCCAGATGATCTGGGGTAGTGCTCTGGTGGTTGTCGGCCTGTTGTGCATAGCTGGCCTGTGGCGACGTTTCAGCTATGCCGCGCAGGCGATAATCCTGGTGACTGGCGCGTTGTCTATCTGGAAATATCTGCTTGATCCGCTCGGACTTTACCTGCTCACGCGCGAGACCAGCCAAATCCTCTTTTTCCCGTCGCTTGGCATGGCGGCCGCAACCCTTGTCCTCCTGGCCTTTCGTGATGAAGACAGCTTGTCGCTTGA
The DNA here is from genome assembly GCF_041748495.1 of Parasphingorhabdus sp. Classification (GTDB taxonomy): domain Bacteria; phylum Pseudomonadota; class Alphaproteobacteria; order Sphingomonadales; family Sphingomonadaceae; genus Parasphingorhabdus. The sequence goes on along the minus strand of NZ_JBGTDD010000056.1, from coordinate 8,189 downwards.
TGCAAGATTTGGATGGCGCTGAAGAAATATTTTCAGCATCCTGCAAGATCAGGTGGACAGCGGCGACCAACGGGCATCAATCCGGCATAGCTGATTGATTTTGCTCCATCTCACCGATGTCACTGGAGAATTTATTTGAATATCATGTATCGCGCCGCTTCGGGCTGCACCCTTGTTGTTCTTTCGGCTGCAATCGCGCCATCCGCCTATGCGCAACAGGCCGCACTGCAAATTGCCGTGATCGATGCGGAAACGGGTGCGGCAGTCGCCGGAATCGAAGTGGTCATTGAGAATAGGGCCCTTGGAATGCGGCGCATCGAGCGCAGCAATGACCAGGGTATGGTCAGGCTGGCAGCGCTGACAACCGGCGGCGCCTACACCGTCTCGACGACGGGTACCGATCGCTATGAAAGCGCCAAGGCACGGCCCGTGGTGTTGCGATCCAATTTTGCCAGTAGCGTCACCTTGCGTCTCTACCCCGTTGATGCAGATGCTATCGTAGTGACCGGAAGCCGCGCGGTCACCGGGATCAATATCGTCAACGCCGAAATCTCGGCTTCGCTGTCGGACAAGGAGTTGCAGGCCCTGCCGATCGAAGGCCGCGACGTCATCGGCTCGCTGATCCGATTGCCCAATGTTGTCGCGTCGACCGGATTCTTCCCCGAAGCACCCGGTATTTCGATCAATGGCTCAAACGGCTTGGACACCAACTATCTAATCGACGGACTGGACAATAACGAGAATTTTCTGGGCGGATTGAAATTCCCCGTCCCCCTGGGATTCACGCGCGAGGTTACCGTGCTCGCAAACAACTATTCGGTCGCCTACGGCCGGACCGCCAATGGTATCGTCAACTATACCAGTCCTTCGGGCAGCAACGAATATCATGGTGAAGTCTATGCGCTGGTCCGGCCCGGACGCCCGCTCGATGCGCGCTCGGCCTTCCCCCGCCGGGATCTGAGCGGCAATCCGGTTGGGGAAAGTTTCGAACGCTATCAGACCGGGGCGAGCATCGGCGGTCCGATCATCCGCGACAAGACATTCTTCTATGCCAATTTCGAATATACCCGCGACCATAACGAGCAGATTGTCGATGCCCCCGCGCTGGGTACGGTGGCCAATGTCACCGGCAACAACGAATTTTATCTGGGATCGATCAGGCTTGATCATCGTTTGAACGATGACTGGGCCATCGGATTGCGCGCCAATATCGGCCGGGTGACGATTGACCGGCCTGGCGGCGCTCTCGGAGGAGGCAATGTGACCTTCCCGAGCGCGGGATCGGACCAGGACCGCTTTTCCACCGTTGTCGCGGCAACCGCCAGCCATTCGGGTGACGACTGGAGCTATGACGGCGCGCTCCAGTTCAGCCGGTTCCGCTGGGATTATGCCCGGCCCAAGGGCCCGCCGGGCCCGCAGGTGGCCATCCAGGACGAAAGCGGTCTCACCACCGGTGTGGTCGGCCATCCGGGTTTTGTATTCAACGATCTGGAAGAAACCTGGCAGACCACGAATCGTCTTCAGCGCAAGCTCGGCAATCACAGGATCAGCTTCGGTGCCGATCTGATGCATTCGGACTTCGCTCTGCTTGGCGGGGGTAACCCCGACGGCAATTTCATCGTGCAGCTTGCCTCTGTAGAATTGGCGTCGCTTTCAGATAAAGGCCTCGCGCTTTCAGCAGGTGATGTGCTGGCGCTCAATCCCGCAGTGCTCAACTATTCCGTGGAATTGCGGCCGCAAACCTTTGGCACCGGACAAACGCAACTGGCTTTCTACATCGAGGATGAATGGCAAGTCTCGCCGAAGCTTACCGCCACTCTCGGCGTGCGGTGGGATTATGACAGCCTGACCGCCAAGGGCGGGACCGGCGGCGACAAGAATAATTTCGCGCCACGACTGGCGCTCAACTATCACCCCGATGGCCAATCTTCTTTCCGGTTTGGAGCGGGGCTGTTCTATGGCAAGCTCAGCTACGCCGTGATTTCAGACGCTCTCCAGCGCAACACGACCTCTCCGGCCTTTCTTGCGCAGCTCGGAGAGTTGCAGGGACTGGGCATCATCCCGCCGGGCACCAGCTTGAGCGACGTTACCTTCAACGGAAACCTGACGGTATCTCCGGTTTGCACGACCGTCGACTCATGCCCGTCGCCATCGGACGTGCAGGCGCTGCGCGACACCGCTTCGATCAATGAAGCACGCATCCTCAATCCGGATGGCTATCAGTCTCCCTATAGCCTGCAACTGAGCGGCGGATATCAATATCAGGCAACCGATACGATCACGCTGAGTGCGGATATCATCTACAGCCGGTCGCATAATCTCGTTCGGTTGCGCGACCTCAACACACCCGCACCATTCACGCCCAATCTTGCCAATCTGACCGATGCGAATATTGCGCTGCTCCGTGCCCAGCCTGACAATACGGCCCGATTTGCCCTCGCGCAGTCACTCGGGCTGGTTCGTTCGCAAGCGGATAGTGATACCACGCGTCCGGTGGCGCTGGTTCCCGGCGGCGCCCGCCAGATCACGGTTTCGGAGACAGCGGGGGCAGCCACCTATCGGGCACTCAATCTTCAGGCCAACAAGCTCCGGGGTGAGGATTTCTATGCCTTTCGCCTTTCCTACACGCTCTCGAAACTGACCAATGATACCGACGATATCAATTTCAGGGCTTCCGATGCCAATGATTTCAGCGCCGACAAGGGGCCTTCGGCCAATGACCGCCGCCATGTTATTTCTGCGGTCGGTTTTCTCTATCCGGTTGACGGACTCACGCTAACCGTTGCAGGCTTGTTCCAATCCGGGCAACCGGTCAATCTCGTGCCTGACGCACGGATTTTCGGAACGCAGGATTTGAACGGTGACGGTGCATCTTTCGGGGAGAATTTTGTCGGCAATTCGGATCGCTATCCCGGCACCGCCCGCAATTCGGCGCGACTGCCATGGTCTGCCTCGGTGGATGTCGGCATACGTTATGCGGTGCCGGTCTTTGCCGGTCGGCTGGAGCTGAGTGCGGACGTGTTCAATCTTCTCAACAGCAATAATCAATCCGGCTTTGCGAATGCGGCGACCACATCCAATCAGCTGCAGTTCGGGGGAGGGGTGCCCTTCATTCAGCGCAATGCCGGGCCACCGCGCCAGTTCCAGTTCGGCGCAGCATGGAAATTCTAGGGGGCACCGCAACCATGGATATCCTGCAACAGGGGCAGGGACTGATCGGGATTTCCTTCCTGCTCATGCTCGCCTGGGCTCTGTCGGAGGATCGCAAGACGCGCCCGGGCTGGCGCTGGATAGTGGGAGCGGTACTCCTGCAGATTGCCCTTGCCCTCGCGGTTACGCGCATACCGTTGATCTGGACGATCGTCGGATTTGCCAATCAGGCTGTTACCGCGATTGAAAAAGCGACGCTGGTCGGGTCGAGCTACATGTTCGGCTATACCGGCGGCGCGCCAATACCCTTTGTCATGAAACCGGGCGAGAATTCTCCGGTCATTATCGCCTTTCAGATATTGCCGCTGATCATCACCTTTTCTGCCCTGTCGGCATTGTTCTGGCATTGGGGGATATTGCGGGCGATGGTGCGGGGCCTGTCATGGGCGCTGCGCCGTACGCTCGGGGTCAGCGGGGTCGTCGGACTGGGCGGTGGTGCAACGATGTTCCTCGGCGTCGTCGAATCGCCGCTGGTCCTCCGCGCCTGGTTCGACCGGATGAGCCGGGCCGAGCTGTTCACGATCATGGTCATGATCATGGCGACCATCTCGGGCGCGATCCTCATCCTTTACGCAACGACCCTGTCCGATACGGTTCCCAATGCCGTGGGACACATGATTGTCGCATCCCTGATCTCCTTGCCCGCCGCGGTACTGATGGCGCGATTGATGGTGCCAGGAGATGGATCGGCAAGCGCCGAAGACGTACAGCCTGAATTGTCCTATGAGAGCAGTATGGACGCCGTTATCCGTGGCACGATGGAAGGTGTCCAGTTGATGCTCGCTGTCATCGGGGTGATCATCGTCGTCTTTGCGCTAGTCAGTCTGGTCGATCAAATGCTCATCTGGTTGCCGCTCATCGATGGCCAGCCGCTGACGCTCAAGCGGGCTTTTGGCTGGCTGTTCGCGCCTCTGATGTGGGCGATCGGTATCCCATGGGACCAGGCGCCTGCCGCTGGCGCACTGATGGGTACCAAATCCATTCTCAACGAATATGTGGCCTATCTTGATCTCGCGGCAATCCCCGCCGGTACCCTGGATGCCCGCAGTACGCTTATCATGACTTATGCTTTGTGCGGGTTCGCCAATCTGGCTAGCGTTGGCCTGCTGGTTTCGACGATTGGCACGTTGGCTCCTGCCCGGCGTTCCGAAGTGTCAGCGCTTGGAATGAAAAGCTGGATTGCGGGGAACATGACATCGGCGATGACTGCTGCCGTCATCGGCCTTGTAACGCAGGTTTGAAAATCGATGCTTGACGCAAAACTCCGGCCCCTGATTGATCCTCCGCTCAATTCCTTGGGTCGACGGCTCGCATCGCTGGGAATTGGCGCCAACAGCATCACAATGGCCGGAATGATAGTGGGTCTGGGTGGCGGTGTGTTGATCGCGCACAGCTATTTTGCGCTCGGTCTCGCGCTCGTTCTGTTGAGCCGACTGCTCGACGGTCTTGATGGTGCCGTCGCCCGGGCGACAAAAATCACCGACTTCGGCGGCTATCTTGACATCGTCGCCGATTTTGCTTTCTATATTGCCGTGCCCGTCGGGTTCGCGTTCGCGGCACCGAACAACATGCCCTTTGCGCTGCTGCTGGTTGCCAGCTTCACTCTCACCGGCATCAGCTTTCTGAGCTTCGCGGTACTGGCGGCAAAGCGCGGGCTGGAGACCAGCGATCATGGCCGGAAGAGCTTCTTCTACAATACCGGTCTGGCCGAAGGCACCGAGACAATTGCCGCCTTCATTCTGATGTGCCTGTTTCCCAGCCATTTTCCCCTCATTGCCTCAATCTATGCCATCATATGTCTGCTGACGGTGTTTCAGCGTAGTCTTGCCGCCTTCATGACCTTCAAATAAGTTCAGCCCCAGATCAGGAATCACCAAAATGTCGATATTCCCTTCCTTGCCTGAGGATCATCAATTGGACAGTGTTTTCATACGCTTTCCTGCGACGGTTACTCCGCTTCTGGAATATCATGACCGGGTCTTGCGTGATTCGTCACCGCTGACCGTAGCCGAACGCGAACTTATTGCGGCCTATGTGTCGGCTCTTAATGCTTGCACTTATTGTCATGGTTCGCACGTGCTTGCCGCGAGTGCCTTCGGTATTGACGAAAATCTGTTCAAGGGCTTGATGTCCGATATTGAAAGCTGTGCAATCGAGACAAAACTGAAACCTTTGCTCGGATATGTTCGCAAGTTGACATTGACACCCAGCATGATTGTAGAAGCTGATGCCGCGGCGGTTTATGCAGCCGGTTGGGATGAACAGGCCCTGTTCGATGCAATCAGCGTATGCGGACTGTTCAACCTGATGAACCGGATTGTCGAAGGGACGGGGACACGAGTGAATCCGCTAGTCATGCCGGAGGAAGACAAGCAAGCGCGCAAGGCTCGGTTGGCCGGGGGTGCCGATTCCAGCGATCCCCATCGAGCCGAGAAGAGCTACTCCAAACTCGCGGCTATTTGGGGAATTGAGGAATAGTATATCGCGCCAGGATTTAATTGATTCAACTCGCGCCGTTGACTGGGCGGCGTGGCTTACTGATCAGAAGCCAGCTGAGGATCGCTGCAGCCACAAGCATGACAATGACAGCGGCATTGATCCCCGCAAAGGTGATCTCAGTTCCATCGGTGTGTTTCATAGATCCGCCATACATGGGTCCAAGTAGAAATGCGCCAAGAAATCCAACAATTACAGCGAGGCCAAGCGCCGCGGCGCTACGGAGGTCTGACCGACGCCAGGCAAGCCAAAGGCATAGTATTGCTATCGCAAAATTGGTACCGAGCTGCCAAACTTCGTGGAGCCTTGCATGCGCCGGCCAGAGCGGGTTAAAGACGTGGGTCTCGTTGATCTCAAGCAGGGGTACCAACAAACCGAATATCGCGACCGATGCGCTGAGCAAAATCTTCTTAAACATGGGAATGATCCTCCTTTGCTAACGTGGAATAATATCAAACGATGCGGCAGGTTAGACGAGGAATGATGCGGAATTTCCGGTGCTATGGAGCAAAATCGGCAGCTGCAGGTTTCCTGTTCGCAGTCGCAACCATACGCCAAGCGGCGACGGGATAGCGGTTAGCGCCATGATATATCGAACTCCTAAATAGAGTGGGTACGCAAAGTTAAAAACATATATTGACACTGTCAATATATGTTTTTAACTTGTTACAAAATGTCTTGGGAAACGCGAATTCAGGTGAGCAAGCGATATACTCCGATACCAAAATGTGCCAATAATCGCCATCATGAAAAAGAAACAGTCCGACTTTCATCATGGAAATCTTCGTGCTGCACTCCTGCAAGCAGCATTCGAAATTCTTGATGAGGCAGGACCTGACGCAATCACAATTCGAGAAGTAGCCAGACGCAGCGGTGTTTCACACGCTGCTCCTGTAAATCATTTTAAGAACAGAACAGAACTGTTGACCGTTGTCGCTACTATTTTATTTCGCGAACTGGACAGTGCAATTAGCGCAAAATTGCAGACATTTCCAACCACGCCGGCTGATTGTGTAAGAAGTTTTGCCAACACGCTTATTGCCTTTGGGCTTGAACATCCCAACCGTTATCAGTTGTTGTGGAGACGCGATCTGGTAGATAATTCGGATGCAGATTTACAGGCCGCAATGGACGGTATTTACGACAAGCTCATCTCGGCCATTGACCTTTCAAAAAACAAGACCCGCTTTGACAAACATACTTTTGCCATAGCGATTTGGTCACTGGCGCATGGCTATGTTACTATGCGTCTAAACCAGAATTTTGAGCCCATGAACGATTCCATAACTGGCCAAAGTCGGCAGGATGCAATTATCGAAGCGGTTATTTTGTCTCTCGGTACCTGATTCCCAATGAGTGCTTGCCATCGGTTGAAAATGTTGCCTAGGCGAGGGTTGCAGGGCCTCATCAAACATCTTTTCAACTTATCTGACGTTGGTAAGAGGCGGAACATTTTTCTCAACGAGAAGCTTGGTAATCTTTCTTCCCAAAAGACCGCGTCAACCTGATCAGGTTGACGCGGCAGCAAACCGATTGGGAAAGAGTGAGTAATCGGCTCTAACTTTATGTTCGGGAGATTTCCGGATTGGGTTACACGGAAGGAGGTTTTCGTCAGTCTTCAACAACATTGAGATCATTTTTAAGATGTGTTGCTTTTAGATTTTCTTATATATCAATCACCTCACCAACATCGCCACGCTGAGAGCATTTCTTTAATTATCTATGGTGGTGATGAAACTGTAGCCCAACCGGGCTACGGCTGAGTGCTTGTCAATCGCGGGGATTGCAAGCCGGGAACAATCTCCTGACCTCATATTCGATCGCATTGAAGCCGCTGCGCTGTTACCGGTAGCACTTTCTACTGCTGGTCACCGTATGAAGAATTAGCACGAACCGATCGTTTCTGCGCTTCATTTTTAAAGCACCTACCGATATTCCAGGTTAGGATGGTCAAAGCGCGCGCCGTCATCCCATGCGCGGCGACTGTTGCCATAATCCGGCAGACCACCGGCGTTTTTGAGCATTTTCGCTGTATGCATCAGGTTCCAGGCGAGGAAGGTCGAGTTGCGTGCGGTGAATTCGCTGTCGAAACCGACACGCGACCCATCATCCCTCTTGTCGCCATAAGACGGCCCGGGGCCGATCGCTCCAATCCAGCCGGCATCGGGCTGCGGCGGGATCATATAGCCGATATGGGCAAGCGCGTATAATATGCCCATGGCACAATGTTTTACGCCATCCTCATTGCCGGTGATGATCGCGCCTGCGGTCTTGCCGTAGAAAATATATTGCCCTTTGTCGTTCATCTCGCCGCTGTGGGCGTAAAGCCGCTCGATGATCTTTCGGCATTCCGATGAAACTTCACCCAGCCAGATTGGCGTGCCGAGCACCAATATGTCCGCGTCGAGCACCGCCTTGCCAATCGCGGGCCAGGCATCTTGATCAAAGCCATGCTCGGTCATGTCGGGGTAGACGCCGGGCGC
>NZ_JBGTDD010000055.1:0-46193 GCF_041748495.1 Parasphingorhabdus sp. | reverse complement strand
AGCAATTTCCGTTCAATCGAGCTTAGAAACATGCAACGCGGGCGGATCCGGCCAAGCAGATCGGGCCTCAACAGCGTGTCACCGGCGTGATCCATCGAATGAAAATACCACAGCTTGATATCGTCGACAGTCTCATTCTCTGCCATGTCCGCCAGCGCGCCGAGCAGCGCCGGCGGCTCTGCGGTTGCCATGCCCATGGCAATATCCGCTCCGGATTTCAATCCTCGCACCGCCTCTTCGGCAGTTCTGAGCCGCGAGCGATATTCGTCAATATGCGTCATTGCCAATGCCTCGGGTGGAAGAAAGAACGTGATGGAGACCGAACCACACACAGACCGGAATAAAGGTTCCGGAGTCAATAGGTAGCATTCTCAATCTCGGACCGGATATGTTGGTTTACGGATAGCGAAAGCGGCCGAAAGCCGGTTAGGCTCGTTTCAGCAAAGCCAATTCCAAGCGGCTTGAGAGGAACTGCGATGTCCGAATCCAAAGCACCCGTAACGCAACCCGCACCCGTCGAGCCGATCAGCCTGGACCATGCGGTGACTGTCAGTAAAAATATTCCGCTCACCACGCACAAGGGTTTTGAATTTCACGTTCGGCCCGTCGAGCGATCCGACAAGGACGCTCTTGGTGAGTTTTTTACCCATGTTTCGCAAGACGATTTGCGGTTTCGCTTTCTGTCACCGATCCCCGAGGTTCGGTCTTCCCTGCTGGATGATCTGGTAAACGTCGATCATCATCACAAAGAGGATTATCTCGCTTTTGATATTGATGGGAAAACCATTGTCGCCAGTGCGATGGTCGGGGCCAATGACGACAAGTCAGAAGCCGAAGTCGCCATCGTACTGCGCAGTGATTACAAGAATCGCGGGTTGAGCTGGACCTTTCTGAAATATGTTATTGAACAGGCCCGGCAAAGCGGCATCAAGAAACTTCAGTCGATCGAAAGCCGTCATCATCATGCTGCGATTCAGCTTGAACAGGAAATGGGGTTCTCCGCCCGATCCTTTCCCGGGGACTCCACGCTGTTGTTACTGGAATTTGACCTCAGGGCCAATCTTCCTGCAAGTTGATCCAGGTGCCTTTTACACCCTGTCCGCGTAGAGCAGGCGGCCCGGACCCAGTTGATCCAATATTATTTTCAGATCGCTCTCGGAAAAGGCGAAGCAGCCTTGGCTGCGACCAAGTTTTCCGTGCGTGCCAATCATTTCCGCGTCGGCATACCAGGCACCGTGAATCACGATCGCTCGAGCTTCAGCCATATCATTGCTGGGATCGAGGCCTTTCAACCGCCTGGATGTCCCATGTTTGCCAACATAGGTTTCAGAAATGACATAGCTTCCGCCCGAAGAGGCTTCGGATCCGGGAATATTGGAAAATTCCTGCAACCAGCCAGTATGTCGGAGATCGGAACCTTTGCCATGCGCCACCAGAAAGGACTGGCTGGTCCCATTGTTCAAATCGACAATATGGAAGCGCTCCTTTGCAGAATGTAGCGAATAGTCAGCGATTCCAATCCTGTCGGTGTGAAGTAATGATGACTGGTGGGTAGCCATCGCTGCCTTGGCGCGGTCGATCAGAGCAGTCGGACCGGGCAGGGGCGTCACTTTCGGACGAGCCGGTACCGGGAGTAGCTCGCTGCTCGCCTGTGACCGGGAACCCAAGCCATAGGCAGCGCCGGTGATGCCCAGCAGGCCTGCGGTGATAAAATTTCTTCTCTTCATTGGTCGTCCGTAACAGTTTTTCCCTGTACGCAGGATTAAGTAATAATACTGATTGTCGCGCCTGCCAATAGCCTGAAGAGGGATCGGATGAGATTATTTTTAGCGATATTGGGCGGGTTCATGCTCTCGGTTCCGGCTTCGGCGCAAATAGAAGGCACCAGAGACGATCATCTGATCTGGACCGAATCGCAAATTGCACAATTACAACAACTCGTGGATGCCCGCGCATCCGAGGGTCTGGGAAGTTGCTCCATTACCAATTTCAGTCAGCCCAATTCCGCTTCCGACCCTTATCGCCGGTCCCGGCTAGCTTCGGTTGCAGCCAATGAGCTGATGCGAGCCTATCTCGAAGGATGTGCTCCCGCCGCGGCCCGGAGCAAATGGCGGATCAGCAGCGATGATCGTCTTATCGACACGCAGCAATTGTTGCTGAAGGCATTGGTCCGCAATGATCTTGCCGCCTATTTTGACGCGTTGCGGCCACGCAATCCCCATTATCAGGCGCTGCGGGAGGCTTATGTTGCGGAAGCCGATGAAGTTAAACGGGCCACATTGGCAGTGAATATGGAACGGTGGCGCTGGATGCGGCTGGTCATGGGCGGAAAATATCTGCTGGTGAACGCGGCCAGTTTCGAGGTCACATTGTGGGAAAACGACCGCAAAATCCGGACCTGGCCGGTCATCGTCGGCAAGGCTAAATCCCCGACACCGGTTTTTGAAGCTACGGTGAGCGGTGTCATTCTGAACCCATGGTGGGAGATTCCGGCCTCCATCGCTGCCGAAGGTATTGGGGCAATGGTGCGCAACAGCCCGGCTGCGGCGCGGCGGAAAGGCTATGTCTATCAGAATGGTCGCTACCGCCAGCGTCCGGGGCCCGGCAATGCACTCGGCCAGATGAAACTGGTCATGCCAAACGCCTACAGTGTCTATTTGCATGACACGCCGAACAAGAATCTGTTTTCGGAGCCGGTGCGGACCTTCAGCCATGGCTGCATCCGGGTCGGCGGCGCGATCGATCTGGTCAAGACGTTGCTTGATGGCTCGGTCACCGCACTGCGGATTGACGATATTCTCGACAGTCGGCAAACCACCACATTATCGTTAAACAACTCCATCCCGGTCTATATCGCCTATTTCACCGCAGAGGGATCGGAGGAAGGCGGCGTGCGCTATTTCCCTGACATTTATAGCAGAGATGATCTGCAGCTGGCGCAACATGACCCTGCCACTGACTGTGCCGCCTAGGCCCGGCCGATGCCGGATGAACAAGGCGAGAACCCGGGCGCGTGCGACAAGGGCTAGCAGCGTCAATTGTGGATATCTGCTGCCTATCACCTGCACAAACTTCCTCGCCAACTCTGCTTGCAGCCGCCAAAGCTTGTGATAAGGTACTGCAATGAGCGGATTTCCCTTTAGCGCAATTGTCGGCCAAGAAGAGATGAAACTGGCGCTGCTGGTAGCAGCGGTGGATGCCCGCATCGGCGGGGTGATGATCTTTGGTGATCGCGGCACCGGCAAGTCGACCGCCGCACGCGCGCTGGCGGCAACGCTGCCACAGATCAGGGCCGTTGAAGGTTGCCGCTTTCATTGCGAACCTGAGCGACGCGAGGATTGTCCGGATTCGTGCACTGGCAAGCGCGTGCGCAAAATGTCCGTTCCGTTCGTTGACCTGCCGCTCGGTTCAACAGAGGACCGGGTGGTTGGTACGCTTGATCTGGAAAAGGCACTGGCCCGTGGCGAGAAACATTTCGAGCCAGGCCTGCTAGCCAAGGCGCATCGCGGCTTTCTCTATATTGACGAGATCAATCTGCTGGAAGACCATGTCGTCGATCTGCTACTTGATGTCGCGGCGTCAGGTGAAAATCTGGTCGAGCGGGATGGCCTGAGCATCAGGCATCCGGCGCGCTTCGTGCTGATCGGCAGCGGCAATCCGGAAGAGGGCGAGTTGCGACCGCAATTGCTCGACCGCTTTGGTCTGTCGGTCGAAGTGAGGACGCCGGACAATATTGACGAGCGCGTCGAGATCATGCGCCGCTGTGATGCACAGGAGCGCGATGCCGCAAAATTTGCGGCCAAGTGGAAAGGCGAGGACGCCAAGGTGCTGCGTCAGATCGATCGCGCGAAAAAAGCGCTGCCGACCGTCAGAACACCGGCAAAAATTCTCCGGGACACGGCGGCATTATGCAAAGCGGTCGGGGCGGACGGACTGCGCGGCGAATTGACCCTGATGCGCGGCGCGAGGGCTTTGGCGGCGCTGCACGGCGATTCGGTTGTCACTCTCGATCACCTGAAAGCCATGGCACCCTTGTCCCTGCGCCACCGACTGCGCCGCGATGTACTGGATGAAACCGGTTCGACGGTGCGGATCGAGAGGGCGTTGGAGGAGTTGTTCGGTTGAGCGACAAGAGCGAACCGGCGCTGATCGATTGTCTGCTCGCGGCGTGTCTTTTTGCACAGGATCCGGGAAGCTTTGGCGGTATATGTTTGCGCGGTTTCGGGCCATTGCGCGATGCCCTTGTTGAAAATCTGGTAGCAGTGCTGAGTCTTTCGCGATCGGTTCAGAAAATTCCCAATAATGTTGACGGCGAGCGCCTGCTTGGCGGAATTGATCTGGCAGCGACCTTGCAGGGCGGACGGTCTGTCTGGCGTCCCGGATTGCTCGAGACGGCCCAGAATGGCGTTATTCTGTTACCGATGGCCGAGCGGCTGGATGAAAATATCGCCGCCCATATTGCGCAGGCGATGGATATTGGTGCGCTCGCGCTCATTTTGCTCGACGACGGGATGGAGAGTGATGAAACACCGCCCGCGGTGCTGATGGAGCGTGTGGCGTTTCATTGTGACCTGACCGGTTTACGGAATCTTGAAGCCGTTGCGGACGAAGATTTGTCGCCCCGGATCAGTGCCGCTTCAGTCAAGCCGATCACCAGACAAATGCGCTCGTCCCTGGCGGCAACCGCTGCGGCATTTGGCATCCATTCGGTCCGGCCACTGCTGTTCGCAGAACGTTGCGCGGTCCGCCATACGCTCTTGGCCGGGCATGACAGGATTGCTGACGAAGATATGCAAGCGGCCGTGCGACTGGTGCTGGCACCGCGCGCGACCCAGTTCCCGCAACGGGAAGAATCAGCGCCTGCTGCGGACGAGGAATCCAAACCCTCGGACGAGGAGGCCCATGAGGACAAGGACCAGCAGAATATTCAGGACATCCCGCTGGAGGATCTGTTGCTGGAAGCCGCTGCGGCCTCCATTCCTCCCCATATTCTGGATCAGATCGAAGGCAGTGTCCGGAAGGGGGGCAAAGGCCAGGGAGGGCGTGCGGGAAGCAAGCAACAGTCAACCAAAAGGGGGCGTCCGAAAGGAACGCGGCCCGGTATTCCGGGAAATGGCAAAAGGCTGGCCCTGATCGACACGCTGCGGACCGCGGCACCGTGGCAGACGATCCGGCGTCACCAGAGCGACGATGCTGATCCGAAAAAGATCCATATCCGCAAGTCCGACTTGCGTGTCCATCATTATGAAGAGCGGCAGGAAAGCCTGACAATCTTCGCAGTCGATGCGTCAGGCTCCTCGGCTTTGTCCCGTTTGGCGGAAGCCAAGGGCGCGATCGAACTGATGCTCGCGGAAGCCTATATCAAGCGTTCTCAGGTCGCCCTTGTTGCGTTTCGGAAAGAAGCAGCGGAGATCCTGTTGCCGCCAACGCGATCGCTGACTCGGGCCCGGCGGGCGCTCAGCGCTTTGCCGGGCGGTGGTGGCACGCCTCTGGCGGCCGGACTGATCGCGGCCAGGCAATTGGCCGAAGCGGCGCGCAAGCGTGGTCAGACGCCGACCATTGCCATATTGACCGACGGCAAGGGCAATGTGATGCTGGATGGCACCGCCAACCGAAAGGGGGCTAATGAGGAAATGCTGGATGTAGCGAAGGGCATTGCGGCGCTTGGCCTGAACAGCATCGTCATCGACATTTCTCCGCGTCCACGTCCGGAGGCGGCAGAACTGGCGAGCGCGCTACGCGGCAAATATCTGCCTCTGCCCAGAGCGCAGAGCGCCGCGCTGGTGGAGGCGATCGAGAGCGTCGGCAAGGCGGCGATGGCATGAGCCGGCGCTATCCCGAATGGTCGATCGACGGTCGAGACTGGCCCAATCGGGAGGCGAGTCAGTTTGTCGAGGCGGATGGTTACCAATGGCATCTCCAGCGGATGGACCCCAAGAGCAAAGGCGCGCCGCTTTGTCTGCTGCTGCACGGAACCGGTGCCGCGACCCATAGCTGGCGGGGGCTGATGCCGCTGTTGGCGGCAGAATATGACGTGATTGCGGTGGATTTGCCGGGGCACGGATTTACCCGGCCAAATGCAGCAAGACAGGTTTCGCTGCCGAAAATGGCCGAGTCGATCGCGCTGTTGCTGGAAGAATTGGAAGCATATCCAGATCTCATCATTGGCCATTCGGCGGGTGCCGCCATTGGTCTCCAGCTGATCTTGGACAAGAGTTGGAAAAACCCGCTGGTTGGGTTGAACCCGGCGCTGCTGCCGTTCCCCGGGCTGGCCGCAAAGCTATTTCCGCAGCTGGCGAAGATGCTTTTTACCAATCCTTTTGTCTCGCGAATTTTTGCCCGCTGGGCTCGCTATCCCGGGGAAACCGGAAAATTCCTCCGCCGCTCCACCGGCTCACGGATCGATGCGTCGGGCCTGCATTATTATGAAAAGCTGTTCAGCCGGTCCGGCCATTGCGACGGAGCGATCCGGATGATGGCGAACTGGCGGCTGGAAGAGCTGCAACTCCGCCTCGCGGATGTAGAGGCGCCGGTATTGTTGGTGCATGGACAGAAAGACAGTGCGATTCCGCGGTCAGCGGTGCAGAAACCGGCCGAGTTGATCCCGCAATGCACGGTTGTCGACGTGAACAATCTCGGTCATCTCGCGCATGAGGAAGATCCGGAACAACTGGCCAGGCTGATTCTGAAATTTGCGAAAAAGCATGTGAAACGATAGGACCGGATCAGGCGGCGAGAAGGAGAACGATTCATGGAAACCGGTCCTTTTGACAATCTGGGATGGATAGAGATTATCTTTTCCGGCGCGGTAGCCTTGGGAATTGGCTTTTGGCAGCTTTGGTCTGTGAACAAGGAAATCGCCAAGGACAAAGAGAAGGCGGCGGCGAAATCGGTGAAACAGGAATCCGAAGAGGAGTGAAGCGATCCGCTCCTAGCGGCGGTTCAGAAAAATCGGCGTCGGAATATGAAAGGCTTTGGACAGCCGATCCGGTTCGCGCGGCATCTTGTAGGGAAGCATATTCTGGATCACCGGATTGACCAGCCGATTCAGTGAAATACTTTCCTGTACTGCGGTCACAGATTTACCAAAAAGACGCATTCTTAGCGCTGAGCGTGCATAAAAAGGCGAATCTTCCCAAGTCTTGATCACCGAAGCATGACCGCGATCCGCGCGGGCCTGCCTTTTCATGCCCCACCATGTGGGTGGCAAGGGGGCAACCAGCGGCAGCTCTTCTTCCTGCGGTTTTCCCGAAGCATCGAAGCGCAAGGCGCTGGCAAAATGGCTGCCGTCGCGCCGGATGCCTTCGTAAGTCACCGCTACATCGCGCCCGCAATGTGCCCGGGACCAGTGCCAGCTCTTGAAGCCATGTTCGATCGGTTCGCTGCCATGATTACCGTCGAGATAGCCGCTGCCCGACCAGGAGACATCCGGTTGTTCCATGCGCACCTCGATCCGCGCGCGCGGTGCGATGGTGTGCCAGTGATGCTTGCCCGCCGGATCGAGTTTGAAGCTTTTGTCGTTGAGTATTTCGGGATACAGGATGATCTGCCCTTTCACCCGCCGCCGCCAGGGAATGCCGAGGCGGATGTCGCGCTCCTCGATATCGATGATCAACCGGTCCTTGTCCCAGCGCATCGCGCTGGGGCCGATGGTCAGGGCATCCTCCTGCTGATGCGTGTCCTGTACGCCGCGCTCGGTCATCACCCAGCGTGCGCCGCGTTTGCCGTAGAGGGCGACATTGAGGCAGCTATGATCGAGTGGAATGTCTCGGCCCGAAATCCTGTAATAAGGCGAGAACACGCTGCCGATGAAGCCAATAATCGTCAGCCCGTAGCTTTCGTCATCGCTGAGCGCATCGACATACCACCAGCGATAGCCCTGCGGTGGAACCACGGTGTCGAAGCGCGGTCGGACAGGACGGCTTCGCTCGCCAACTGCCCCGACAAGGCGGCCATCGGTACGCCCGCGCCCGGATGGGTCGCTCCGCCCGCGCAATAGAGCCCATGGATCCGTGTCCGGCTCCCGGGCCGGAGGAAGGATGCCGCCCATCCGTGCGAGGCCCGACCATAAAGCGCTCCGCCGGTCGCCGGGAAGAGTGTCGAGAAATCGTTGGGCGTGACCAGTCGGTGCGGAAAATCCGTCTCCATCTCCAGCCCGCAATGTTCCAGCGTTCTCAGCATGTTCGCCGTGCATTTTGCTTTCTCCTCGGATGTATATTCATGACTGTCGCCGTTGGCCGGCGCGTTGACGATGATCTGCAACCGTTGGGCTCCACCCGGCCCGGCGTCGCCCAGCTTGCAGACATAGGCGGTCGGTTGCGCGGGCGGCTTGCCGGCTTTGATATCGGCGAATTCTGCCGGATAATCGGACGAAAAAAATATATTGTGGTGATCAAGGTCAAATCCGCCTGTTCCGGTTTTTGCCAGCCAGACCAGGGCGGACAGCGATCTTTTGTCAGCCGGCATTGCATTTGCTGCCTGGCTGGCTTCGACGCCGAACAGGCCGGAGCCGAGCGCGGCAGGATCGGCGTTGCAGATCACCGACGCCGCTTCGATCCATTCGCCGGATTCCAGCCGCACGCCAGTCGCCCGGCCTTTCGACACGGCGATTTTGGTGACGCGACAATCATAGCGGAAACGGGCGCCATTTTTTCGGGCAACATTTTCCAGCGCCTGAGCGAGTGCAGTCATCCCGCCCCTGATCTTCCAGACGCCTTGCGACTCGACATGGGCGATCAGCATCAGTGTCGCCGGGGTTTGAAAGGGAGAGGAGCCGCAATAAGTTGTGTAGCGACCAAATAATTGTCGCAGTCGCGGATCTTCGAAATGCTCGCCGAGCACTTTCCAGAGGCTTTCATAAGGCCGGATCGCGATCAGGTCGTCGACTCGCCAAAGTCCGATCCGCCACATCAGGGGCAGGGGCCAGCTGATCTTGCTGTTGCGCAGCATCGACCGGTCGAGGATTTTGTAGATCCGTTCGGCCTCGGCGGAAAAGCTGCGATATCCGGCAGCGGCTTTCGCACCGGCAAATTGGCCGATCGCATCCTCGCTTTTTTCTGGATCGGCAAACAGGTCGAGCCGTTCGCCCCGGCTCCAGGCATGGCGTGCAAGCGTGTCAGCGCGTTCCAGTTCGAGATGGTCGTCGCTGCAGCTACCCGCCGCTTCAAATATGCCGTCAATGACATCGCGCATCGTAAAGACGGTGGGGCCGGCGTCGACCGCTGCCCCGTCGACATCGAGTTGCCGGATCTTGCCGCCGGGTGACTTTTCCTTTTCCAGAACTGTCACCGGAACCCCGCGCGCCGAGAGCAAGGCAGCGCTGACCAGACCGCCAACGCCCGCACCGATAATGATGGTTTCGTGTTTCTCCACTTATGCTCCGGTCGCTTTGCAACAGTTTCAGTTTGACGGAAAACTATCAGAAGTCCATTCAAATAGACATAATATATGTCCAGATATAAAGACGATATCCCTTCCCGGCTCAGCTGGAAGACGCGCTGGGTGCTTCGGCGTAACCGGATATTGGGTAGCGCCGCGTTCCAGACCTGGGCGGCGCGAACGCCGGTTTTCCGGACGATCGCGCGGCGCAAGGCCGCACAACAGTTCGATCTGATTGCGGGCTTTGTCTATACCCAGATCGTCTATGTCTATGTGCAGACGGGTCTGATAGGATTTTTGCGGAACAGCCTCCGCAGCGCCGACGAACTAGCGCATTTTGCCAAACTGAGTCCGGCCGCCATGGACCGAATTCTGCGTGCCGGTACTGCCCTGGCGATTGTCGAAGCGCCGCAGCCGGGCCTGTGGACATTGGGCGAAACCGGTGCGGCGCTGTCGGCCAACGACGGGGCGATGGCGATGATCCGTCATCATCAAACGCTTTACCGCGATATGGCCGATCCGATGGCCTTGCTCGGGCAGCAGGGAGGCGTGAATAGCGGTTTATCACAATTCTGGACCTATGCCGCGCCGAGCGATTCCGGCAGCCAGAACAGTCAGCCTTATTCAGAGCTGATGGCCGCAACCCAGCCGATGATATGGCAGCAGATTCTGCCGAAATATGATTTCAGGCGCCATCGCAAGATGCTCGATATCGGGGGAGGCAGCGGTGCCTTCGCGGAGGCTGTCGCTGCGTATGCACCGCATCTGGAACTCGCCATATTCGATTTGCCGGAAGTTGCGCCTCTTGCGGAATCCAGATTTGCGGGAACCGAATCGGGTCAGCGAGTCCGAATCCACCGGGGCAGTTTCAAGCAGGATGCCATCCCTCCCGGCCATGATCTGATCACGCTCGTTCGCATCCTGCACGATCATGATGACGCGGTTGCGAGCGCGCTGCTGGCAAAGATTCATGCAGCGCTTGCCGAGGGCGGGCGGCTGTTGATCGTTGAACCGATGGCCGAAACGAGAGGAGCGCAAGCCATGGGCGGGGCCTATTTCGGCCTCTATCTGTGGGCGATGGGGTCTGGTCGTCCGCGGTCCGAGCAGGAAAATATCCAGATGCTTGAGAACGCGGATTTTTCAGACGTCCGAGTGATAAAAACAGATCTTCCGATCATAGCGAAAGCCCTTGTCGCCACCAAATGACATAAAAAGTGTCCAATATAATTGACATTAGAGAATGTTTAAGTAGTTTGACACTCATCGGAGTCCCTAACTTGATAGAGGGATCCGGGAGGAGGGACGACTTGCACACTTCAGCGATCATATTGGATGCTCCAGGCAACCTTTCGCTTCGCAGGACTGCCCTCAACCCCCTGGAATCCGGTGATGTTCAGGTAGAAATTCAATATAGCGGCATCAGCACGGGAACGGAGAAACTTCTGTGGACCGGCCAGATGCCCGACTTTCCAGGCATGGGCTATCCGCTGGTTCCCGGTTACGAGTCGGTCGGCCGGATCGTTGATGCCGGGGCTGACTCGCAAGGCCGTGTCGGCGAATGGGTGTTTGTTCCCGGTGCCAGTTGCTATCGCGATGCCCGCGGCCTGTTCGGCGGATCGGCGAGGACCGTGATCGTCGCTTCGGCGCGCGCTTTGCCAATTGCGGAGAAGCTTGCCGAAGAAGGTATATTATATGCACTCGCAGCAACGGCGCTCCATGCCATCGGCAATGGCGATGCGCCCGAACTGATCATTGGCCATGGTGTGCTGGGTCGCCTGATCGCCCGTCTGACCATCGCCTCGGGTGCGCCCGCGCCGCTGGTCTGGGACACCAACCGGACCCGTCAGGCCGGCGGGGCAGGTTATTCGGTCATCCATCCCGATGATGATGACCGTCATGATTATAAAATAATCTGCGACGTCAGCGGTGATGCCGGTTCGATCGAGACTTTCATTGCCCGGCTCGCCAAGGGCGGCGAGCTGGTGCTGGCCGGTTTCTATAACCAGCCAATCAGCTTTGCCTTTCCGCCAGCCTTTCAGCGCGAAGCCCGGCTGCGCATTGCGGCGGAATGGCAGCCGCGCGACCTGGCTTCGATCAACACGCTGATCGAGAGCGAATCGCTCGACCTGTCCGGCTTGATCACAAGCATCGAGCCAGCCGGCAATGCCCAAACGGCCTACCCCGAAGCCTTTGAAAATCCTGACTGCCTGAAAATGGTGCTCGACTGGAGAGATTGCGAATGACCATGCTAGATGTTGATATCCTGCGCGAAGAAGCTTCCATTGAACCCGACCCGGTTCACAGCGGTGAGGTGAAGAAGGAAACGCAGGTCATCGCCATTTATGGCAAGGGTGGCTCGGGCAAGAGCTTCGCTTTGTCCAACCTGAGCTACATGATGGCGCAGCAAGGCAAGCGCGTGCTGCTGATCGGTTGCGATCCCAAGTCCGATACGACGTCCTTGCTGTTCGGCGGCAAAAGCTGTCCGACGATCATCGAAACCTCGTCAGCGAAGAAGCTTGCGGGCGAGGAGGTCTCGATCGAGGATGTCTGTTTCCAGCGCGACGGTGTGTTCGCGATGGAACTGGGCGGCCCCGAAGTTGGTCGCGGATGCGGCGGACGCGGCATCATTCACGGATTTGAATTGCTCGAGAAACTCGGTTTTCATGACTGGGGTTTCGACTATGTGTTGCTCGACTTCCTCGGCGATGTCGTCTGCGGCGGTTTCGGCCTGCCGATTGCGCGGGACATGTGCCAGAAGGTGATCGTTGTCGGATCGAACGATCTGCAATCGCTCTATGTCGCCAACAATGTCTGCAAGGCGGTTGAATATTTCCGCAAGATGGGCGGCAATGTCGGTGTGGCCGGCATGATCATCAACAAGGATGATGGCTCGGGCGAAGCCCAGGCCTTTGCCAAGGCGGTCGATATTCCGGTGCTAACGGCCATCCCGGCGAATGATGACATCCGCAAGAAGTCAGCCAATTACCAGATTATCGGTACGCCGGAAAGCGAATGGGCCAGCCTGTTCGAGGAGCTGGCGATCAATGTCGCGGAGGCGCCGCCCAAGCAGCCGAAGCCGCTGGAGCAGGACGGCCTGCTGGGGCTTTTCTCGCCTGACGTAACCGGCGGCAACATCCAGCTGGTTCCGGCGACACAGGCGGATATGCGCGGCGGCACCTATGAGCAGAAGCCGTCGCTCGAAGTAATTTACGACGAGGTTTGATGCATGTCTGAAATCACCACTCCAGCCAAGCGCACCCCAGACCGGATTGATCTTGCTCCGGCGTCCGAGGGCAGCGGTTGTCACGGCGGTGCAGACACCATGCGGGAAGCGGCGAAGAAGGCCGGCAAGTCGGAAATACTGGACCAATATGAAAAAGATTATCCGATGGGTCCGCATGATCAGCCGCAGTCGATGTGCCCGGCCTTTGGATCGCTGCGCGTGGGTCTCAGGATGCGGCGAACCGCGACGATCCTGTCGGGTTCGGCCTGTTGCGTCTACGGCCTGACCTTCACGTCGCATTTCTACGGTGCGCGGCGCAGCGTCGGCTATGTTCCGTTCAGTTCGGAAACCCTGGTCACCGGCAAGCTTTTCGAAGATATCAAGGAAGCCGTCGAACTGATGGCCGATCCCGAAAAATATGACACGATCATCGTCACCAATCTGTGCGTGCCAACGGCCAGCGGCGTGCCGCTTCGCCTGCTGCCGGACTCGATCAACGGGGTCCGTATCGTCGGGATCGATGTCCCCGGTTTTGGCGTGCCGACCCATGCCGAAGCGAAGGACGTCCTGGCTGGTGCAATGCTGAAATATGCGCGCGAAGAGGCCGAGCAGGGACCGGTTGCCGCGCCATCGGAAGTGGCGCAGAAACCATCGGTAACGCTGCTCGGGGAAATGTTCCCGGCGGATCCGGTCGGCATTGGTCATATGCTCGAGCCGCTCGGCCTTGCTGCAGGACCGGTGGTCCCGACGCGGGAGTGGCGGGAACTCTATTCGGCGCTTGATGGTGCGGTGATTGCCGCGATCCACCCATTCTACACGGCCTCTGTCCGGGAATTTGAAGCGGCCGGGCGCAAGGTCATTGGATCGGCGCCGGTCGGACGCGACGGCACGGCGGCCTGGTTGCAGGCGATCGGCGAGGCAACCGGCGCCAGCTCCAGTCAGATTTCCGAAGCGCATAACGCCTTTCTTCCGGCGATTACCGGCGCGCTCGCAGCGATGCCGGTCAAGGGGCGGATCACCGTTTCCGGCTATGAAGGCTCTGAACTGCTGGTGGCGCGGCTGTTGATCGAAAGCGGCGCGGAAGTGCCCTATGTCGGCACGGCCTGTCCCAGAACAAAATGGTCGGATCCGGATCGGGAATGGCTTGAAGCCAAGGGTGTCCGGGTCAATTACCGTGCCAGTCTGGAAGAAGATATTGCAGCGGTCGAGGAGTTTGGTCCGGACCTTGCCATCGGGACAACACCGGTCGTCCAGCACGCCAAGGCGAAGGCGATTCCCGCGCTCTATTTCACCAACCTGATCTCGGCGCGGCCGCTGATGGGCCCAGCCGGAGCGGGCAGTCTGGCGCAGGTGGTCAATGCCGCAATGGCGAACAAGGAACGGTTCGACCGGATGAAGGAATTTTTCAAGGGCGTCGGGGAAGGCTATAGTTCCGGCATCTGGGAGGATATTCCGACCGATCGGCCAAAGTTCAAAGCCAAATATGCTGCGCAAAATGCGGCGGCGGCAAAAGCGGCGGAGGCGATTGGTTCATGACCCTGATCCTCGATCATGACCGGGCTGGCGGATATTGGGGTGCGGTCTATGCGTTCACCGCGATCAAGGGGCTGCAGGTCATCATTGATGGGCCGGTCGGCTGCGAAAACCTGCCCGTAACGTCGGTCCTGCATTATACAGACGGGCTGCCACCGCACGAGCTGCCGATCGTGGTCACCGGCCTCGGCGAGGAAGAGCTCGGCAAGACCGGCACCGAAGGCGCGATGCGCCGGGCCTGGCAATCGCTGGACCCGGACCTGCCGGCCGTGGTGGTCACCGGTTCGATTGCCGAAATGATCGGCGGCGGCGTGACGCCCGAAGGCACCAATATCAAACGCTTCCTGCCGCGCACGATTGATGAAGATCAGTGGCAATCCGAAGACCGGGCGCTGTCCTGGCTGTGGACCGAATTCGGGCCCAAGAAAATGCCCAAGCCGAAGGTACTCCAGGAAGGCGACAAGCCGAAAATCAATATCATCGGGCCATCCTATGGCATGTTCAACATGCCATCCGATGTCGCCGAGATCCGGCGGCTGATCGAAGGCATGGGCGCAGAAGTGAATATGGTCTTCCCGCTGGGCAGCCATCTTGCCGATATCCGGCAGCTGGCCAACGCATCGGTAAATGTCTGCATGTACCGCGAATTTGGCCGCAATCTTTGCGAGCTGCTCGAGCGGCCTTATCTGCAGGCACCGATCGGACTGGAATCGACGACGAAATTCCTCCGCCAGCTGGGCGAAATGACCGGACTCGATCCCGAGCCGTTCATCGAAAAGGAAAAACACACGACGATCAAGCCGCTGTGGGACCTGTGGCGCTCGGTAACCCAGGATTTCTTCGGCACCGCCAATTTCGGCATTGTCGCCAGCGAGACCTATGCGCGCGGTATCAGCAATTTTCTGGAAAACGACATGGGCTTGCCCTGTGCCTTCGCGATCAGCCGCAGCGCCGGAACCAAGACCGACAACCAGACGATCAAGACCATGATTGCCGACAGCCCGCCCTTCGTGGTGTTCGGCAGCTATAATGAACGCATGTACATGGCCGAGTCCGGCGCGCGCGGCATGTTCATTCCCGCATCCTTCCCGGGCGCCGCGATCCGGCGCCATACCGGCACGCCCTATATGGGCTATTCCGGGGCCACCTATCTGGTGCAGGAAGTCTGCAACGCCCTGTTTGATGCGCTGTTCCATATCCTGCCCTTGTCCACCCAGATGGATGCCGGCCTGGCGACGCCGTCGCGCAAGGATGTGCCGATCAGCTGGGATCTGGACGCCAAGGCCAAGCTGGATGCGATCGTCGAGTCGCAGCCTGTGCTCGTCCGCATTTCCGCTGCCAAGAGACTACGTGATGCCGCCGAGCGCAGCGCCCGGCTGGCAGGAGAGGATGTTGTTTCGGCCGACCGATTGGCGGCGACTATGCTTCAAGGGGAACTGGCATGACATGCTTAAATATCCCCAGATATTCGCTGGACCAATGTCCGGCGTCCGCAACCTTAACGGCAATGGGTGTCGTCAAGGCAATACCCGTGGGGGACGCTTTATGCGGCTTCCGGGGGGCTAAACTGGAGAAGAAAATATGAACGAGAGGGACGACCGTTTAGGTCCGGGGGCATATCTGACCCCAGAGGAAGCCAAGGAGTTTCACAAAATCTTTGTGAGCAGCTTCATCGGATTCACCGTCATCGCAATCATTGCGCATGTGCTGGTGTGGATGTGGAGGCCCTGGTTGCCAGGAGTCAATGGCTACGCAATGTTGAATGATACGGTTGAAGTTGCGCAAGCAACCATAACCGCATTCTTGGTATAGGGAGAGTTGATATGTGGAGACTTTGGTTAATATTTGATCCGCGCAGGACCCTGGTTGCTTTGGCAATCTTCCTGTTTGTGCTGGCTCTTCTGATTCATTTCATCCTGTTGAGCACCGACCGCTTCAACTGGATTGAAGGCCCGGGAGCAGGACCGGCAGCTACGGCTGCGATCGAGCAGTCCGAACGACTGACCTGAGCCCTAGCCCCCTTGGAGGACACGGTGCCCAGGCATCGTGTCTCCCACCGGGGATGATCTGAAGAGTCACATTTTTGGCGCCCGCCAGGGTGGCAGAGGAATTTGCTATGTCGCTGTTAAGCTTTGAGAGAAAATATCGTGTCCGTGGGGGGACGCTTATCGGCGGAGATCTGTTCGACTTCTGGATAGGGCCCTTTTATGTCGGCTTTTTCGGGGTATTGTCGGCGATATTCGCAATATTGGGCACGGCGCTGATCATGTACGCGGCATCGCTTGGCCCGACATGGAATCCGTGGCTCATATCGATCAATCCTCCTGACGTCAGTTATGGATTGAGCCTGGCTCCGCTCAAGGAAGGCGGCTTCTGGCAGATCATCACGATATGCGCGACCGGGGCCTT
This sequence comes from Parasphingorhabdus sp., assembly GCF_041748495.1. Lineage (GTDB taxonomy): Bacteria > Pseudomonadota > Alphaproteobacteria > Sphingomonadales > Sphingomonadaceae > Parasphingorhabdus. Next base: position 29,650 of record NZ_JBGTDD010000055.1, on the reverse strand, counting down.
CATCACCTGGGCGTTGCGCGAAGTCGAGATATGCCGAAAACTCGGCATGGGCTATCACGTTCCGATCGCCTTTGGTGTCGCCATTCTGGCCTATGTGACTCTGGTGATATTTCGCCCGTTTTTGCTGGGTGCCTGGGGCTATGGCTTCCCCTATGGCATTTTCAGCCACCTCGACTGGGTATCCAATACCGGATATCAATATGTCAATTTTCATTATAATCCGGCGCATATGATTGCGGTGTCGTTCTTCTTCACCACGACCTTTGCCCTCGCGCTGCACGGCGCGCTGATCCTTTCGGCGGTCAATCCGAAGAAAGGCGAAACAGTCAAAACGCCGGAATATGAAGACACGTTTTTCCGCGACTTTATCGGTTACTCGGTTGGCACCATCGGTATCCACCGCCTTGGTTTGTTCCTGGCGTTGAACGCCGGTTTCTGGAGCGCGGTCTGCATTATCATTGCCGGACCGCTATACGCAGAAGGCTGGCCGGAATGGTGGGAATGGTGGCGCAACATTCCGATTTGGTCTTAAGGGGAGGATAGTTAGATGGCACGATATCAGAATATCTTTACGCAAGTGCAACTGGCTCATGCCCCGGAAATGGGCATAGCATTATCGCCCGGAGAAGCCGGCGACCGGACCACGAGTACGACTTTCAGCTACTGGATGGGTAAATTTGGCCAGGCTCAGATTGGCCCGATCTATCTCGGGTGGCTGGGGACTGCCTCGCTGCTCTTCGGTTTCCTGGCAATCGAGATTATCGGCCTGAACATGCTCGCCTCGGTGAACTGGGATCCGGTGGAATTTGTGCGCCAGTTCTTCTGGCTCACCCTCGATCCGCCATCGACAGAATATGGTTTCTCACCCTTTGTGCCGCTCCAGGAAGGGGGATGGTGGATATTGGCAGGCTTTTTCCTGACCACATCCATTCTGCTTTGGTGGGTCCGTACTTATCGTCGGGCCAGGGCGCTGGGCATGGGCACGCATGTGTCATGGGCCTTTCTGAGCGCGATCTGGCTCTATCTGGTGCTCGGCTTCATCCGCCCGTTCTTCATGGATGAGTGGGCCCAGGCCGTTCCGTTCGGGATCTTCTCTCATCTCGAATGGACCAACAATTTCTCGCTGACCTATGGCAATCTTTTCTACAATCCGTTCCACGCGCTCTCGATCGTATTTCTCTATGGCTCGGCCTTGCTGTTCGCGATGCACGGCGCGACGATCCTGGCGGTCGGGCGTTATGGCGGCGAACGGGAACTGGAACAGATTACCGACCGCGGGACGGCGTCCGAGCGGGCAGCCCTGTTCTGGAGATGGACCATGGGCTTCAACGCGACGATGGAATCGATCCATCGCTGGGCCTGGTGGTTCGCGGTCCTTTGCCCGCTCACGGGCGGCATCGGCATCCTGCTGACCGGTACGGTTGTCGACAATTGGTATCTCTGGGCCATCGATCATCATTACGCGCCCGAATATTGATAGCGTCTGTCTTGAGGGGAATATGACCCCCTGAACAGAAAAGCCCGGCGTGACTGCCGGGCTTTTTCGTGCCTGCGCGTGGTAGCAATGGAAGAGGGGACTAGTCTTTCTGCAGCATTTTGCGGCGGCGCAGGTCGTAGAGATGAACGGGAAAGGCAAGCGTGAGCGGAATGGCGATCATTGGCCAGTCTTCACCGGTTAGCGCAGCGCGCAGAGCTATCATCATCAGCACAGCGGGCAAGATCATAGCTGTTATATCAGGCCAACATCCGCCGCGAAATCTGAGCCAGAGCGCTTCGGCGACCAACACGGCCAGTACGACATCCACCGCATGCCCGCTGGCAAAAAACTCCCTCATTCCGGATCTTATCCAAAGGGGCCGTTGAGCGCAACAATCTGATAATTGAGCATCCCGGCGATCGATACCCAGATCAGATAGGGAATCAGCAGCAGCGATGCGATTTTTGAAAAACGGCCGCAAAACACGATCAGCGCCAGAATCGAAAGCCAGAGCGCGATCAATTCGTAAAAGGCCAGGTCCGGACGCTCCATACGAAAGAAGATGAAGCTCCAGCTGAGATTGAGAAAGCCGTTGAGGGCAAACAGGCCGAGCATGATTTCCGCCGTGCGCCGTGTCGGTGCCTTTTGCCAGCCGAGGAAACCGGCCAGCGCGATCAATGCGAAGATCGATGTCCAGATGATCCCGAACATATAGTCAGGAGGCGCCCAGTCAGGCTGTTCCAGCGCATAATACCAGCTGTCGAGAACCGTGATCGTGCCCCCCACCATTGCCGTTATCAGAGCGAGCGTTGCGGCTACGATAATCGGAAATAGGGCGGCTCGGTTCATCTCTCTACGGCTTTCAATCCAAATAAGTGACCAAGGTCCTTGAAGAATATCTTCAGATGCGCCAGCGGATCACGCTTGACCAGTTCTTTGTTCATATAGGCTTCCCAAGTCAAGCGCTGGACATCGGGATCGTCGCACATTTTAACAAATCGTTCGCGGCGCTTGTCATTCTTGTACCAGAAATATTGCATGATCCCGAGGATCCAGAAGACCCGGCCGTGGGCCTTCATGAAAGTCTTGCGGGCTGTTTTGAGTGCCCTGGCATCGCCAGTTACGAGAAACAGATTCACCGCCTGCGCGCTCATCCGGCCGGCGGTCATGGCATAAAAAATACCTTCGCCCGATGACGGAGCGACGACACCCGCTGCATCGCCTGCCACGACAACGTTGCGGCCATTGTCCCAGCGTTTCAGGGGTTTGAGCGGGATTGGTGCGCCTTCCTTGCGCAGGGTTTCCCAATCGGACATCCCTGTTTGCTCGCGCATCAATTTTGTCGTCTCGCGCAGCGGGAATCCCTTGTTGGCGCTTCCCAGGCCGATGCTGGCAGTTTTGCCATGGGGAAAAATCCAGGCATAGAAATCAGGCGACAGATGACCCTGATAATAGACATCGCAGCGGTCCTCGACATAATCCGCCGTGAAATTTTCGGGCACTTTCACAATCTCGTGATAGGCGAAAACACATGGGACGCGTTCGGCATTGGGGAGGCATTTTTGTGCTACGCGGGAACGGGCACCATCGGCGCCGATGACGGCGCGGGCGGTGACGGACTGAAGCTCGCCATCGCGATCGCTGCGGAAGGAAACGGTGGCGATCCCTTGCGGATCCGTGGTCACGTCTTCACATTTTCCGGTCATCCGCAATGCGCCGGAACCAGCAGCCCGGACGCGCAACCATTCATCAAACTGGTCCCGATCGACCATGCCGACAAAGCCATCTCCGACCGGCATCGTTACCTTTTTGTTGGAAGGCGCAATGATTCGGGCCGAATGGGCAAAGGCGACCAGTAACGACTGGGGGATATCAAAATCCTTCAACAGTCGCGGAGGGACAGCACCGCCGCAGGGCTTGACCCGTCCGGCCTTGTCCAACAACATCACCTTATGGCCTTGCTGGGCCAGGTCATTGGCCGCGGTTGCTCCGGACGGACCACCGCCAACGACCACGACATCAAATTCAGCTATCTGATTCACGCTTCCAATCCTTCCGTTTGTTTATGGAGCCGGGTCATAGTGGTCCCGGTTGCGACCAATGCGGCGATAATGAACATGATGGCCTCCACCGCGAACACGATCTGGAACGCGACCGTGTCTTCACCCAACAGACTGCGAAGCCGATCGACAATGATCGCACCTGCCAATCCGCCAAGACCGAAGGCGATCGCTTGTGATGCGCCCCAGACACCCATGCGCGCGCCTTCCCCTGAAACTGTGCCTTTGCTGGCCAAGCCAAGCATGGCGCCGACCGCGGCCACCGCGAACACCCCGTTGGCAACGCCCAGGCCAAAGACATTTGCCCGGATCGGCCAGTTCATGCCAGCGGTTGCGGCCACCGACAGGCCAGCCAGCATGATTGCCGACCCGACGCAGCCAATCACGATCCAGAGTTTGACATTCTGTCCGAACCGCCTTGCATAGAGACTGCCGCCGACGCCGGACAACAACATGCCCACCAGGATGCCGCTATGCTGGATCCCGGCGAGTTGAGTCGATTCCCCTGGCGTCATGGCAAACAGAAATCCGGCAAAGGGTTCCATGATCAGATCCTGCATCGAATAAGCGAGCATCGAGATGAATACGAAATAGGTGAAGCGACGGGCTTCCTTGTCCTGCCAGATTTCCCTAAGGACGGTTTTGAAATCAACCCGGGATTCGGGCTTCCGCTTCAGCTCGACAGCGGGAAAGCGATCTTCCAGACCGCGCAAAGCCAGCATAGCCAGAAGGAATGCGATCAGGGCGACCATGCTGCACACGATCGCCAGTCGCGCTTCTGAAAAGGGATCAAGATAGGCACCGGAAATAACGGCAGCCACAACGATACCCGCGACCATCATCGTCCAGCTGATGGCCGCTGCCGCAGGCTTTCTCTCGACCGATACCCGCGACGCCAGCAGCGCCAGCAGGGCGGTTCCCGATATACCCACCCCGAACCCGATCATGGTGAAGGCGAGTATGGCCAAGAGAAAGGCAAAAGTCCCCGGGTCGGCCATCAGGATCACCGCGTCCACGGCCAGGATCGCACCCAATGCCAACAGGCCCATGCCGGCTACGATCCATGGCGTACGGCGCGGCGACCGGTCAGAGCTGTGCCCCCATAAGGGCCGGCTGAGTTGCACGGCATAATGCCAGGCGACCAGTGCGGCCGGGATGGCCGCGGCAAGGCTATATTCCACCACCATCACGCGGTTGAGCAGAGAAGTGGCGAGCATCACCACTGCGCCGATGGCGGCCTGCACCGTACCGAGCCGGAAAATGCCGAACCACGATATTCCCGTATCAGGCGCCAGAACGTTGGTCACACATATCCTCCCAGACCCAGCGCCGCTGCCAGCATGCCAAACACGTAGAGCGACACGCCGGTGGCATTATACCAGGGGGCGTATCGCGCCGGATTCCGGACCAGCCGCACCATCAAGACCAACTGGATGGCCGTGAACACAGCGACGACCGCAGCGGACAAGGTGAGGTCGTCCGTCATGAGCAACGCAACCACCGCCAGCTGCGCTCCGGCCATGACGGTACAGGCGAGCAGCGCTGCCGGCTTGACGCCCAAGGTCACCGGTAGTGAGCGCAAGCCGGTCGCTCTATCGCCCTCGACCGCCTTGAAATCGTTCAATGTCATGATGCCATGCGCACCAACGCTGTAGAGAAGAAGCACGATAATGATATTGGTATCGGGCAGACCACCGATCATCACGCTGGCGCCGGTAAACCATGACAGGCCTTCATAGCTGAGCGCGCAGACCATCGGACCGATCCAGCCACTGCGCTTGAAGCGAAAGGGCGGCGAACTATAGGCCCAGCCAAAAAACAGCGCGACGCAGGTTGCGAGAAACACCCAATAGCCCAGTGCCGCGGCAACGGCGAGCGATATGACTGAGCCGGCCAGTGCTATGACGATCGGCCAGCGACCCGGAACACGACCGGAGGGTATCGGCCGGTTGGGTTCATTAATGGCATCGACATCGCGATCGCACCAGTCGTTGATGACCTGGCTGGTTCCACAAACCAGGGGGCCGGTGAGGGCGATGCCGACGACCAGAAAAACCCAATTGTCCGGTATCGAAATGCCCGAGGATACGACGCCGCACATGAACGCCCACATCGGTGGAAACCAGGTGACGGGCTTGGACAGCTCGACAACATCCTTCGCCGCTGGCCAGCGCGCCGTTTTTGGAGAGATCACCGAGTCTGACATGGCTGACAGGCTATGCTGTACCGGCAATAGTGTCAAATTAATTGGACATTAAAAATGTCTAAAATCAGCAAGGCCTCGGCGCGGGCAAAACCTAGTGGGTAGGGCCCTTGCCGGTCAGATTGCCCAAGCCGTGCCGGTGCAATTTGGAATAGAGACTTTGCCGGCTCAAGCCCAAAATCTCCGCAGCCGAAGCGCGATTGTCGGAGGTGTGAACCAGCGCCGCTTCGATGCACATGCGCTCGATCAGATCGGTGCTTTCGCGGACGATATCTTTCAGCGGCTTGCGGCCCACCAGTTCGGTCAACTGGTCGACGCTGCGCGGTCCATCGGCAATGGCCCGCGGCAAATCCCGTTCCCGACGACCGACGCTACGAATGGAATATCCATATAGGGGTTTGTCCCGTTCGATCTTGATCGCCGAAATTTCGACCGGCTCTTCGCCGCCGCTCAGATCATTGACCACCGAACTGAAATTGCGAACATTCTGATGATCCCTGAGTTGCTTTTTCAGCAGGCCCAGATCGACTTCCGGCCGGCCAACGAAGCGGTACAGCGATTGACCCAGAATCTGTTCCACCGAGGATGTCTGGACCAGTTCGGCAAATGCCTTGTTGGCGACAATGATATCCTGCTTGTCGTCGGTCAGCACGAAGGCATCGGGCATCTGCTCGACCGCATCCAGGACATATTGATCGGATGATTTGGCTGGCACATCATGGGTACCGTCATCAATATTGAGCAGCAGATATTGTTTTCCAGACTGCCGGAATGGTGACGCGGAAATTTTTACCGTGCCGGTGCGATCATTCAGCCGGGTGGTGAAGGGTTCGGTCGCGCCGTTCACCGCCGCTGCTCCGAAATAGGCGATCAACCCATCATGATCCGCTTCGTGGACAAGCGCCAGGACATCTTTCTTGTCCAGCGACCCCGGGGCCGCGCCCATGAGATTGTGACACGCCCGATTGGCTTGCTGGATCAGCCTGCTTTCCGATTCAGCGATCAAAACCGGGTAGGAAATATTGTCAAACAGCAAGCGGTAGCGCGTTTCCGTCTGTCTCAGATTGAGATAATCCCGCTCCATGGATTGCTGTGTTTTGAGCAGCCGTTGCTGCAGAATAGCGATCGTTCGCAGGTCGCGACCGATGGCCAGGGTAAATCCATTATTGCCCGGTTTGATCACTTGATAGCGGACAGGAATTTCGCCGTCTTCGTCGGGGTGATTGACCTGTCGCCATTCAAGGCGGGCGTCTCTGTCCCGGGCCAGCATCTGTTCAATCTTGCTGACGCTGTCCGGACCGACGGTTTCCGACCATTTCTGGCCGATCCATTGATATACAAAGCTATGATCGGCTGCATTGACCGCCGCGTCGACTATGATTCCGTGGGCATCAATGGCCAGCATGAAGTCACCCGACGCATAGGCGAGTTCTATCACATCGTCTTTGGAAAAGCCGTCAAAGATCGCATCAGCGTCGCCAAAGGGAATCTGATGATCAGCTGGTTTCAGGATATTCATTGGCGTTCGTCATATGCTATATCAAACTTTCAAAAATATTGGCTTTCAGCGGAACCAGTGTCTCGGCCAATTTTACCGCAGAGGGCGCATCGGCAGCTGTTGCATCGGCTCCACATTCCTCAATCAAACCCGGATCATCATTGATCACGCGACCACCCATCATTATCCGCGTTCCCGGATTGCTGGAAACAGACCTGATCGCACTGACCAAGCTGGACAAATGGGCCTTAGGGCAATCCAAACTGACGGTCAATCCGATGAGATCATAGTGCCGGTCTGCAAATTTTCCGATCAGCTCCGACTGGCTCGGTTCGATCAGGATGTCGGCATCCCAACCCGCGCGGTAAAAACATTCGGCGATCATCAGGGTACCAAAACTATGCTGTTCGCCGGGCATGGTGGAAAATAATGCGGATCGCTGTCCGAAGCCAGCGACGGCGGGCGGCGGAATACGCAAGGTCAGTTCGCGCAGAATTTCCTGGATCCGCCAAAGTCCCATCGTGACATCGACGAAATCCCGCTCATCCGACTCCCAATATTCCCCGAGCCGGCGCGCAGTCGGTGCCAGCAGATCGACATATATCGAATCCACGGAACTGCCGTTGGCGAGACATCTGTCGACAAAATCCAGAAGTTCACGGGCGTCGCTGCGGGTAGAGAGCTGGGAGAATTCCTCGACGTCTTGTGCAGTGATCGCACGAGAGTTTTGGGAGGAGTTTTCGGGAGACCGTTGTTGCTCAACGAGCCGGTAGCCAGGTTCCGGTCGATCTGCGATCAGCTTGGGTATGACCAAATTCTGTATCAAGAGAGATAATTCGTAACCGGCATTGTCCAGCCCATCCTTTTCAGGAAGTTTCGTTTTCTCGCACTCCTCTATGCGAGCACTTTCCGGTGCCATAATCTTCCAGGTTGATCGCCAATCGTCGAGTTTGGATCGAAGCTCAGATATTCCAAAAACATTAGGCATTTCAGACTCTCCTAAAAGTCTGGTCGGCGTGACATAACGTCGGCCCCTCGGACCTTTTCGGCCTCAAGTGAGTCGTAAGCTATGTCAAAATTAAGTAGCTGACAATCACTAATGTGTCAAATAAAATGGACGTCTAAAAAACTTGACACTTTATCCCAAACCGACTTAGTCTGTTTCCTGCAACATTGGGAGCGGGCGATCATCAAATGATGGAGCAGAGAAATCCAGACCATATAGACGCGCAAAGCGGGGTTTTAGCTGCGAATTCCAAACCCTTCTCTTTATACACGGATGCCCAGCGCAAACGGCGCGACGAGTCGGTCTGGACGCTGGTTCAAGGCATTCTGGCCCCAATCCAGTTTCTCGTTTTTTTGTGCAGTCTCACACTAGTGATAAGATTTTTGTTTACCGGCGAGGGAGAATCGGCAGCCGAAGTTTCGATCCTGCTGAAGACCCTGATTCTGTACTTGATCATGATTACCGGTTCAATCTGGGAGAAGGTCGTTTTTGATGAATGGCTTTTTGCTCGTCCCTTCTTCTGGGAAGATGTCTTTAGCATGGCTGTCCTAGCCCTGCACACAGCCTATCTGGTCATGCTGTTCGGCGGCTGGGGGTCGGTGCAAGAGCAACTATATGTCGCACTGGCGGCTTATGCGACTTATGTCATCAACGCCGGACAATTTCTGTGGAAGCTGCGGGTGGCGCGGCTGCAAGGAACGCAGCAAATGGCGGTGGCCGCATGAACGCGCTTCTGCCGCTTGCCAAGAGCAATGACAGCGATTGTGCCCCGGTACTGAAAGAGCGCGGCCAGCGCGAAGTCTTTTGTGGTCTTACCGGAATTGTCTGGCTGCACCGCAAAATGCAGGATGCATTTTTCCTGGTCGTTGGGTCGCGCACTTGCGCGCATTTGCTGCAATCTGCCGCAGGCGTCATGATCTTTGCCGAGCCGCGCTTCGCGACGGCGATCATGGAAGAGCGCGATCTGGCCGGGTTAGCCGATGCCAATGAAGAGCTCGACCGGATTGTCGATCAGCTGCTGGCGCGTCGGCCAGAGATAAAATCGTTGTTTCTGGTCGGCAGCTGCCCTTCCGAAGTCATCAAGCTTGACTTGGCCAAGGCGGCGCAGCGTCTGGGCGCGAAACATGCCCCGCAGGTCCGGGTGCTCAACTATTCCGGCAGCGGCATTGAAACGACCTTTACCGAAGGCGAAGACGCCTGTCTGGCATCGCTGGTTCCCGTCATGCCGGAATTGGCGGCGGATGCGGCACCCAATCTGATCATCGTCGGTTCGCTGCCCGATATCGTTGAAGACCAGTTCATGCGGCTGTTTGCCGCTCTGGGTATCCAGAATGTGGCAAGCCTGCCGGAGCGTGCGGTTTCGGATCTGCCAGGCGTGGGGCCAAATACCCGTTTCCTGCTGGCCCAGCCATTTCTGGGGGATACGGCGCAATGTCTGAAGGAACGTGGAGCCCAGCGGCTGGACGCACTCTTTCCATTCGGGGTCGAGGGCACGACCCATTGGTTGCAGGCTGCGGCGGATGAATTTGCAATCGATCAGGAGCATTTCGACGCCGTGCTCGCCCCGTTTCAGCAGCGTGCCGCAAAGGCGATCGCGCACCAGCGCGAGCGGCTGAGCGGAAAATCGATTTTCTTCATGCCGGATTCGCAGCTGGAAGTTCCGCTCGCGCGTTTTCTTGCCAATGAACTGGGCATGGTGCTGATCGAGGTTGGCACGCCTTATCTGCACCGGACGCACCTCGCACAGGAGCTTGCTGCCTTGCCCGCCGGCGTCCAGCTCAGCGAAGGGCAGGATGTCGACAAGCAATTGGACCGGGTTCGTGCTGCCAAGCCCGATCTGACGGTGTGCGGTCTGGGCCTTGCCAATCCACTCGAGTCCGAAGGCCTATCTACCAAATGGGCCATCGAGCTGGTCTTTTCTCCGATCCACGGTTTCGACCAGGCCGGCGATCTCGCCGAACTTTTCGCCCGGCCACTGCGCCGCCGCGACGTGCTGAGGGTATAGAGATGCAGCTTTCCGTCTGGACATATGAAGGCCCGCCCCATGTCGGCGCAATGCGGGTCGCCACCGCCATGGAAGGCATTCACTATCTGCTGCATTCACCTCAGGGTGATACTTACGCTGATCTGCTGTTCACCATGATCGAACGGCGTGGGAAGCGGCCTCCGGTCACCTACACGACATTTCAGGCGCGTGATCTCGGCAAAGATACGTCGCAGCTGTTCCAGACCGCGGCGCTGGATGTGGTCGAACGGTTCGCACCCGATGCGATGCTGGTCGGCGCTTCCTGCACCGCCGAACTGATCCAGGATGATCCGGCTGGTTTGATCGAGAAAATGGGCTTGCCGATTCCGGTCATTCCTCTCGAACTGCCAAGCTACCAGCGCAAGGAACATTGGGGCGCCGCCGAAACCTTCTACCAGATCGTCCGCGTCTTGAGCGACAAGACCCGCCATCCCGCCGACAAGGAAGGCCGCCGTCCGCTGGTCAACCTGCTTGGACCCACGGCCCTCGGTTTTCGTCACCGCGATGATATCGTGGAAATCACCCGCTTGCTCGACCGGATGGGCATTGCTGTCAACGTCACGGCGCCGCTCGGCGCCTGTGCTGCCGACATCGCCCGGTTGGGTGAAGCGGATTTCAATATTGTGCTCTATCCGGAAACCGGCGATCTGGCTGCGGATTATCTGAAGCGCGAATTTGGTCAGGCGGTGATTCGCACCGTGCCGATTGGCGTGGGAGCAACAAAGGACTTCGTTCGCGAAGTGGCTGAACTGGCCGGCGTCGATCCGGAGCCGATGCTCAAGGAGGGCCTGTCCCGTCTCTCCTGGTGGAGCCGCTCGATCGATTCCAATTATCTGACCGGCAAGCGGGTCTTCATCTTTGGCGATGGCACGCATGCTGTGGCAGCCGCGCGGGTGGCGAGTGAGGAGCTTGGTTTCAAGGTGGTCGGACTCGGCTGCTATAACCGCGAATATGCCCGTGATGTCAGGGCGGCAGCGAAATTGTATGATGTTGAGCCGCTGATCACCGACGACCATCTTGCGGTGGAAAAGGCGATCGAGGAAGCACAGGTCGAGCTGGTGCTGGGTACCCAGATGGAACGCCATATCGCCAAGCGCTTCGGCATCGGCTGCGCAGTGATTTCCTCTCCCGTCCATGTGCAGGATTTTCCGGCGCGCTATTCTCCCCATATGGGGTTTGAAGGTGCAAATGTCATATTCGACGAATGGGTTCATCCGCTGGTAATGGGTCTGGAAGAGCATCTGTTGACCATGTTCCGCGACGATTTTGAATTTAATGATCATGCGGGCGCGTCGCATCTCGGCCCTGGCCATGCCGCTTCGGTGAAGGAAGAGGCTGTTGCGACTCCAGCCAATGATACCGACGCCGTATGGAGCGAAGATGCTCAGCGCGAATTGAAGAAAATTCCGTTCTTTGTCCGAGGTAAAGCAAAGCGGAATACCGAGACATTTGCCTCCGAACATGGCGTATCGACGATCGAGTTGGAGACGCTCTACGAAGCAAAGGCTCACTATGCCAGGTAGCGTCAGCCCATCCGTTCGTGTGGTCATTGTGACATTGGACAATCATCTTGCTGGTGCCGTCGAGCGCGCAAACAAGCGGATGGCAAAGGACAATATCAGTATTGGCATTTATGCCGCGTCCGACTGGGACCGCAACCCTTCGGTACTGGACCGCGCCAAGGCCGATATCGCCCAGGCCGATATCATCATTGCCACCATGCTGTTTCTCGAAGATCATGTGCAGGCGATCCGTCCCGCATTGCTCGAACGGCGCGATGAGTGTGACGCGATAGTCGGTCTCATGTCTTCGGCAGATATCGTAAAGCTGACGCGGCTTGGCAGCTACAGCATGGACAAGCCGGCAAAAGGTCCGCTGGCGTTGTTGAAAAAACTGCGCGGCTCAACAAAACCCGGTGCCAGTTCCGGCGCTGGCCAGATGAAAATGTTGCGCCGGCTTCCCAAGATCCTCCGCTTTGTTCCAGGTGCAGCGCAGGATGTACGGCAATATTTCCTGACGATGCAATATTGGCTGGCCGGATCGGATGACAATGTCGTCGATATGGTCCGTTCGCTGATTGACCGCTATGCAACCGGTGAACGCTCTGCACTGGTTGGCCAGATGACGGCGGAGCCCCCGCGGGAATATCCGGAAGTGGGAGTCTATCACCCCGATTTGAAAGAGCGCTTGACCGAAGACGCGCACCAGCTTCCGCATGCGCCGAAAACTTCCGGTACCGTCGGACTGCTGATGCTGCGCTCCTATCTGCTCGGCCGCGATACCGGCCATTATGACGGCATGATCAAAACGCTGGAAGCCAGCGGACTGCGCGTCCTTCCTGCCTTTGCCAACGGACTCGATGCCCGCCCGGCGATTGACAAATATTTTGTCAGGGACGGCGAATCGCAGGTGGATGCAATCATCAATCTGACCGGCTTCTCGCTGGTCGGTGGCCCTGCCTATAATGATGTGGACGCTGCGGTGGAAACGCTGACCGGTCTGGACGTCCCTTATATCGCGGCCCATCCGATCGAATTCCAGTCGCTCGAGCAATGGGGTGCTGGCAAGTTGGGTCTGCTCCCCCTCGAAACAACGATGATGCTGGCGATTCCCGAACTGGATGGTGCCATCGCCCCCAGTGTCTTTGGCGGTCGCTCCGACGGCTCGCCCGAGGGCTGTACCGGATGCAGCCGCAACTGCAAATTCCCTGCCAATGACAGCGTCCGGGCCATGCACAGCTGCCCCGAAAGGGCCGATGCGCTGGCCGGCAAGGTGGTCAGTCTGATCAAGTTGCGCCGGGCCGAGAAAGCTGCGCGCAAACTTGCCATTGTTCTTTTCAACTTCCCGCCCAATGCGGGAGCAACCGGTACGGCCGCTCATCTGGCGGTGTTTGAGTCGCTCCACGCGACTCTGCAGCGTCTGCAAGACGAAGGCTATGATGTCGACGTGCCGGCGAGTGTAGACAATCTTCGCAATGCCATAATTCATGGCAATGCTGACCAGTTCGGCGCTGATGCCAATGTTGCAACCCGGATCAGCGCCGATCACCATGTTCGCCGGGAGCCGTTTCTCAAAGAGATCGAAGCGCAATGGGGACCGGCTCCCGGCCGCCAGCAAAGCGATGGCCAGAGCATCCATATATTGGGCGCCCATTTCGGAAACGTGTTTGTCGGCGTCCAGCCCTCCTTCGGCTATGAAGGCGACCCGATGCGGTTGCTGTTCGAGGGCGATTTCGCCCCGACCCATGCCTTCTCGGCTTTCTATCGTTATATTCGCGAGGATTTCGGTGCCCATGCCGCGCTGCATTTCGGCACCCACGGGGCGCTGGAATTCATGCCCGGCAAGCAGGCGGGTCTGAGCGGCGATTGCTGGCCGGAACGGATGTTGGGCGACCTGCCGAATTTCTATCTTTATGCGTCCAACAATCCATCCGAAGGCATCATCGCCAAACGCCGGTCCGGCGCGACATTGGTCAGCTATCTGACGCCGCCGCTTGCGGAAGCCGGGCTGTACAAGGGATTCAGCGATCTGAAAGCGTTGCTTGAACGCTATCGCACGGTGGCTGGGGACGGAGCGGTACAACAAGAACTGGAAATCCTGATCCGCGATCATTGCGCTGAACTGGATATCGAAGCCGGTGACATGGATAGCCTGTCGGGGCGCTTGTACGAGATCGAGCGTGAACTGATTCCGCAGGGTCTACATGTGTTCGGGGGCAAGCTGGCCGACGCAGAGCGGGATGATCTGGTGACCGCGATGACCGGTGCCAACCCGCATCTGGAGCGCGCCGACATTGAAGCCCGCCTGGACGCAAATGATGAGCTCGGTTCGCTGATGCGGGCGCTGGATGGTGCCTTTGTTGCGCCGGCTCCCGGCGGTGACCTGCTGCACAATCCCGACGTGCTGCCCACGGGCCGCAATATTCACGGCTTTGATCCGTTCCGCATTCCCAGCAAGTTCGCCTGCCAGCAAGGTCGCGCGCAGGCCGAACAGCTGCTTGAACGCCATCAGGCTGACGGCGGCAAGCTACCGGAAAGCATCGCGATGGTGCTCTGGGGTACGGACAATCTGAAGAGCGAAGGCTCCCAGATCGCCCAGGCGATGGCGCTGATCGGCGCGCGGCCAAGATTTGATGATTATAGCCGGCTGGCTGGCGCGGAACTCATTCCTCTGGCCGAACTGGGGCGTCCGCGGATCGATGTTGTCATTACATTGTCGGGTATTTTCCGCGATCTGCTGCCGCTGCAAACCCGGATGATTGCCGAAGCGACCTATCTCGCCACCATGGCCGACGAGCCCGCCGACCAGAATTTTGTTCGCAAGCACAGTCTGGCGCATCAGTTGCAGCATGATTGTGATCTGGAAACCGCCAGCCTGCGTGTATTCTCCAACCGGCAGGGCGCATATGGCGCCAATGTCAACATGATGATCGATGAGGGCTCCTGGAGCGATCCGGATGAACTGGCCAATATGTTCGAGACCAACAAGGGCTATGCCTACGGTCGCAGCGGCGAGCCGGCGCAGCAGCGCAAATTGTTCGAAAGCGAACTGGCCGGCGTTGAACTCACCTATCAAAATCTGGAATCGGTGGAGCTTGGGATCACCGATATCGATCATTATGTCGATGGTCTGGGCGGCATGAGCAAGGCGGTTGAAAAAGCGCGCGGTTCGACAGCGCCTGTCTATATCGTCGATGCAACCCAGGGCGGCGATGCCAAGGTCCGCACCCTAGGCGAACAGATCGATCTTGAAACCCGGACCCGGATGCTCAACCCGAAATGGCACGAAGGCATGCTCAAGCATGGCTTTGAAGGCGTACGCGAAATCGAAAATCATGTCACCAACACCATGGGCTGGTCGGCGACGACCGGAACCGTGTCCCCCTGGGTCTATCAGAAAATCAGCGAAACCTTCGTGCTTGACGATGCGATGCGGGCGCGCCTGGCAGAGCTCAACCCGAAATCATCCGCCCGTGTTGCTGACCGCTTGCTCGAGGCATGCGAACGGCAATTGTGGACACCCGACGCAGCGACGCTGGCCGCTCTGAGAGACGCCAGCGATGACTTGGAAGACCGGCTGGAAGGCCTGGTCGCAGCAGAATGACAGGAGCGAGACGATGACTCTATTAGATGGCGCAAGCAGCCCCCCCGATGGCGAAGGAAGCGTACAAGTTGCGCTCGACCCGGATGACAAAATCAAGGGTGCCAAAGTGTTTGCGGTTTACGGCAAGGGCGGGATCGGAAAATCGACCACCTCGTCCAACCTGTCTGCGGCTTTTTCCAAACTGGGCCATCGGGTGCTGCAGATCGGCTGCGATCCCAAGCATGATTCGACATTCACCCTGACCAAGAAAATGATGCCGACGGTGATCGACGTGCTCGAATCCGTGGATTTCCACAGCGAAGAGTTACGGGTCGAGGATTTCATGTTCGAAGGCTATAATGGCGTGATGTGCGTCGAAGCGGGCGGACCGCCGGCGGGCACCGGATGCGGCGGCTATGTGGTGGGCCAGACCGTGAAGTTGCTCAAGCAGCATCATCTGCTCGAAGATACCGACGTCGTCATTTTCGACGTGCTGGGCGATGTCGTCTGCGGCGGCTTTGCCGCGCCGCTGCAACATGCGGACAGCGCGGTGGTTGTCGCCGCCAATGACTTCGACAGCATTTTTGCGATGAACCGTATCGTTGCGGCAATCAACGCCAAGGCGAAAAACTATAATGTCCGGCTCGCCGGTGTCGTTGCGAACCGCTCGGCCGCCACCGACGAAATCGATCGGTTCAGCGAGGCGATCGGGATGCGACGCCTGGCCCATTTCGCCGACCTGGACGCCATCCGTCGTTCGCGCCTGAAAAAATGCACGCTCTTCGAAATGGAGGATTCTCCCGAGGTGGAGCAGGCACGCCAGGAATATATGAATCTGGCCCGCACGCTCTGGGCCGGCGTCGAGCCGCTGGAAGCCAGGCCGATGAAGGACCGCGACATTTTTGAATTTCTGGGATTTGAATGATGGGATATAGCTTGGCTTCAACTTCATATCAGGAAAGCCGCACGCGGCTCGAAACCTATTTTGACCAGACCGCGCGCAAGGCCTGGGAAGATTTGACATCCGACGTGCCGGTCAGCGGGATCCGGGCCACGGTCCGCGCCGGTCGCGATGAGATGCGTGCATTGCTGCTTTCATCGCTACCCACAGACATGCACGGCATGCGTCTGCTGGACGCGGGCTGCGGCACCGGTGCGCTGGCGATTTCCGCTGCGGAGCGCGGTGCGGATGTGATCGCGATCGACGTTTCGCAAGGGCTGGTCGATGTGGCCCGAAAACGTGCGCCGAAAAATCTCTCCATCGACTGGCGGGTTGGCGACATGCGCAATCGTGATCTGGGCATCTTCGATCATGTGGTCGCCATGGATTCACTGATCCATTATGACCTGCACGACGTCATGGGCGTGCTGCACGCCTGGTCCGGCCGGGCGAATGAAATCGCCTTTACCTTCGCTCCCGGGACGATGCTGCTCAAGATCATGCATGCCGCCGGAAAGGCATTTCCGCGCGATGACCGCTCGCCAGCCATCAAGCCCATTGTCGAAAGCCGCCTGAAGCAGGAAATTGAAGCAGAAATGGAAGGCTGGAACATGAATTTCTGCCAGCGCGTTTCGAGCGGCTTTTACAAGTCGCAAGCCATGGGAATCAGCCGCGGATGACAGAAAGGCCATCCGCTGTCACTTTTTGGCAAGCCGTGGGAACACGGTTCTTGCCCTTTGCGGACGCGGCAAGCAGCGAGCTTCCCCTCGGGCGCTTGTTGCGCCTCGCATTGTTTCAGGTCAGCGTTGGTCTAGCGGCGGTTCTGCTGAACGGCACCCTCAATCGGGTGCTGATCGTCGAACTGGATACGCCGGCATGGATTGTCGCTCTGATGATCGCCATTCCGCTGCTGGTCGCGCCATTCCGGGCGCTTATCGGCTATCGCTCTGACACCCATCGATCGGTGCTCGGCTGGCGGCGTGTGCCCTATATCTGGTTCGGCACATTGGCCCAATTTGGCGGGCTTGCCATCATGCCCTTTGCGCTCATTCTGATCACCCGTCCGGATACATTCATCGCCGGCGTTTCTGCCGCCTGCCTTTCGTTCCTGCTGACCGGATCAGGGATGCACGTCACGCAAACCGCGGGACTGGCGCTTGCCACGGATATCGCGCCCGATGACAAGCGTCCCCGGGTCGTCGCCATGCTCTATGTCATGCTGCTTGTCGGGATGATGCTGGCTGCTTTCACCATTGGCAATCTGCTGATCGATTTTACCGCAACCAAATTGGTGCAGGTGATTCAGGGGGCGGCGGCCCTGACCATGGCGCTCAACATCATCGCACTGTGGAAACAGGAAGCCCGCAACACCAAGATTACCATGTCAAATGTGGTGAACCCGAAATTTTCCGTGATCTGGGCGTCCTTTACCGCTCAACCCGATACCAAGCGATTGCTGCTCGCCATCGGCCTGGGCGCGATGGCCTTTGCGATGCAGGATGCGCTGCTCGAGCCATATGGCGGGCAAATTCTCGGCCTGTCGGTGGGCTCGACCACGGCGCTGACCGGAACCTGGGCGATCGGTGCGCTTATAGCCTTTGCCTATAGCGGCAAGCGTCTGGCAGCGGGAACTGACCCGTTGCGACTGGCTGGTCTGGGCACGGTGGCGGGCATCGCCGCTTTCCTGATGACGATATTTGCTGCGCCGCTGATGTCGGCTCCGCTGCTCTTTGCCGGAGCCACCGTGATCGGATTTGGCACCGGCCTGTTTTCAGTCGGCACTTTGATTGCCGCCATGGGTCTGTGCCGATCGGACAATGCCGGACTGGCGCTGGGCGCCTGGGGCGCGGTGCAGGCAAGCTGTGCCGGTCTGGGTATCGCGCTCGGTGGGTTGATCCGGGATGGCATTGCCTATTTCGCTTTGTCGGATGGCATGGGTGCGACACTGGCGGATCGGGCGACCGGCTATGGCACGGTGTTCTTTCTGGAGATCCTGTTGCTGCTGGTGACGATGGTGGTGCTCGGTCCGGTCATCGGTCGCGACAAACAGCGGTTGCATGGCGAGAGTGAAAGCTTCGGGTTGAGCGAATTTCCAACCTGATGGGACGATAAGAATTTTGAGGAGAGTGGAAAATGGATGACGTGAAACTGATAGGAACTCTGGATGTGACCGAGTTGGTGTTTTTGGCGTTTGTGCTCTTTTTCCTGGCATTGGTTTTCTATCTGCGCCGGGAAGATCGGCGGGAGGGCTATCCGCTGGAAGACGAAACCACCGGACGGGTCGACACGGCGGGTGGGCCGCTATTGTCAGCGACACCCAAATCCTTTCTGATGCCCTTTGGCCGCGGAACGGTGACCACTCCGACACAAGGACGTGAAAAGGTGGATGTGGCGGGGCGCCGGACCTTCCGTTCTCCCGGAGCGCCTTATTATCCAACAGGCAATCCGCTGGTAGACGGCATCGGACCTGCCGCCTGGGCCGAACGCGCCAAACATCCGGATCTCAACGCCGAGGGCCATAACCGGATCGTTCCGATTGGTCTGGTCCATCATATCGGCGTGCACAAAAATGATGCGGACCCGCGCGGGATGACCGTGATCGGAGCCGACGGCAAGGTTGCCGGAACCGTCAATGATCTGTGGGTCGACAATGCCGAGCATGTGATCCGCTATCTGCAGATCGATGCGGGCGGCAAGACGATATTGGCCCCGATGGCCATGTCAAAGGTCAAGGGCAAGGCAGGGCAGGTCGTGATTGACGCATTGAATGCCGATCAGTTTGCCGCTGCTCCGGTCCCTGCGAAACAGGACGAGATCACCTTTTACGAAGAAGAGCGGATCGTTGCCTATTTTGGTGGTGGCTATCTCTACGCCAACCGTGAACGGCAGGAGCCGATCATATGAGCGAATATGATCATGAACCCGTCCGCGGCTTGCCTGGCGAATTGCCGGAGGGTGAGCATATGCTTTGGCAGGGGGCGCCGGATTGGAAGAGCATGGCGTTGTCCGCGCTCCATATCCGGCTCGCCTTTGTCTATTTCATCGTGATCATTGGCACGGCACTGTTCCGGGGTGATTCGGGAACAGCGATAGCGGTGACGGGATTGGGCACGGTCGCGATCGGTACGTTCGTGCTCTTTGCCTGGGGTGTCGCGCGCACTACGGTTTACAGCTTGACCAACAAGCGCCTGGTGCTGCGCATCGGTGTGGCGCTCAACAAATGTATCAACCTGCCGCTGAGCGAGCTCGAAAGCGCCAATCTGAAACAGCTTTCGGACGGAACCGGGAATATCGTGCTGACGCTGAAGGGCGTCCCGCGACTGGGCTATCTGATGCTCTGGCCGCACGCACGCTCGCTCCGTTTCGTCCGTCCACAGCCGATGTTGCGGGCAATTCCTGAAGCGCAAAAAGTGTCTGCGTTATTATACAAGGCGACGCAGGAAGTGCAGGCCATCGCTCCGCTTGAGGAAGCTAGGCAAACACGTAATGGCGACATTGCACTCGAAGGTCTGGCAGCATGAGCCACGCGCACGATCATGATCCCACGGTGCCGCGCGGTGCATTGATTGCTGCGGCGATATTGCTGTTGTTCACCATGGCCCTGACGGGGGCCGTCCGACTGGGATGGATCCCGCAATCGGGTGATCCCCAAGGGTCACGCACGGCACAGAATATCGCGCCGGCACAGGAGCGGGAATTGCGCTTTGCCGATCGTGCGGATGGCGCGGTTGTCGTCACTGATGCAACGACCGGAGAAACGGTCATGGAAATTGGCTATGGCGAAGGCGGCTTCGTGCGCGCGACATTGCGGCGCATGGCAAAGGCACGTGCCGCTGCCGAGATTGGTCCGGAACCGCCGTTCACATTGACCTTGTGGGAGAATGGAGCCTTGTCGCTCAGCGACCCCGAGACTGGCAGAGAGGCTGAAATCCACGGCTTCGGATCGGATCACAGCGCGACCTTCGCGCAGATGCTGAAGGAGGAGCAGTCTTGACTGGCCTCTTTTCTTCCGAGAAATTCGATACCCCATGCCGGGTAGAAATCGAACAAAGCGCTGAACATTTTCATGCGCATGTCGAACTGGCCGGGAATGTACCGATCTATCCCGGCGACAGCGTCCAGGTGCATGGCGAACCGATCATGGTTGCCTTTGGCGAAAAGGTTTTTTTTGACCGGATGGCCACGGTTCAACGCGCCGGCCTGCTTCGCCGGGCATGGACCAAATTCACTGGCTATTTTGAAATGGCCGAGCTTTATGAAGTCAGTTTTACCCCCGGGAGGCTATGATGAACGCCCACAGTATAATTTCCGAGGCACAATCTCCTCAGCGCCAAACCCCGCCTTCGATGCTGGATGTGCCGGATACGATGGCGATTGCCACCCAGGACACCGTCCTGGCACCGCGATTCTATACCACCGATTTCGATGCGATGGACAAGATCGATGTGTCGAGCGTGCGCGCCGAGTGGGAGGGCTTGATGGATGAAATGGAAGGCGATCCCAACAAACGGCACTTCAAGAAAACCGACAGGTTTGACGGGGTGATCGAGGGTCTGGAGCCAGAACTGCAGAAAGAGTTTATCGATTTTCTCGCCAGCTCGCTGACTTCCGAATTTTCCGGCTGCATCCTTTATGCCGAGATCGCCAAGCGCACCAACAATCCCGATATGAAGCGGCTGTTCAAGCTGCTCGCTCGTGACGAAAGTCGCCATGCCGGTTTCATCAACGAGACGCTCAAGGGCTCGGGCATAGGTGTGGACCTCAGCTTCCTGACCAAGACCAAGAAATATACGTTTTTCAAGCCGAAGTTCATTTTCTATGCGGTCTATCTATCCGAAAAAATCGGTTATGCCCGCTACATCACGATTTTTCGGGAGCTGGCCAAGCATCCGGAGAATAAATTCCACCCGATCTTCGACTGGTTCGAGGAATGGTGCAATGACGAATTCCGTCATGGTGAGGCTTTTGCGCTGCTCCTCAGGGCCGATCCCAAATTGTTGCAGGGCATGAACAAGCTCTGGATCCGCTTCTTCCTGCTCTCGGTCTACGCAACCATGTATGTGCGGGACCACAACCGGCCGGTGTTTCACAAAGCGCTCGGCGTGCATCCGGCCGAATATGGGTACAAGGTCTTCTCGATCTGCACCGAAATCAGCAAGCAGGTCTTTCCCGTCGAGCTCGATACCGACGATACACGCTTCCGCAAAGCCATGGAAGAGCTGCGACTGGCATCGGTGGCGCTCGAAGCAGCGAAAAGTCGCAGCGGGATCATGAGCAAATTTGCCCAGGTTAAACATATGGCGAAAGCGGGCTGGGCCTTTGGCAAAATGTATTTCATGAAACCGAAAGCCAATGAGCTGCCGCAACAGGTGAGACTGTCCCCTGCATGGTGAATAGCGCTGCCTTTGCGTTACCCTTTGTGGTGGTGATCATCCTCTGGTTCGTCAGCACCGGATTGGTCGCGATGCTCAACCACAGGCTGAGACAATCTTTTGGCCGCGCTCTGATCATTGCCGGCCTCTGTGCACTGGTCGGCTTATCCATGCTCGTCCTGACCAGCCAGTCGTCGGCAGTTTGGGCGGTTTATGTTTCCTTTGTCGGCGGCCTGATGATCTGGGCCTGGCACGAGATCAGCTTCCTGACCGGCGCGGTGGCGGGGTCACACCGCGATCCTTGTCCGCAAGGCGCAAGAGGATGGCAGCGCTTCTCGATGGCAACCATGGCGCTGATCCACCATGAGATTGCGATTGCAATGACCGCTGGACTGTTGCTCTCGCTTGCCGCGGTCACGGCGAATCCGACAGGGGCCTATACTTTTGCCTTGCTCGCCATTTTCCGGCTGTCGTCTAAGCTCAATATCTATCGCGGCGTTCCGAACATGAGCGATGAACTGCTGCCCGCCCATCTTGACTATCTGAAAAGCTATTTCGGACCGCAACATTTGCGGCCGACGCTTGTCCTGTCGATCATGGCAATTTTAGGCGTCGCTTTATATTTCGGCCTTACCGCTGTACAGGCCAGTACCGCTCATGAAACCGCGCAGGCGGGGCTGCTTTGCTGCCTGTCGCTGCTGGCGGCGCTCGAGCATTTTTTCTTTGCGATACCGTTTCGCGATTCCCGTCTTTGGCAGTGGGCCCTGGGCGAACCAAAAGCAGAAAAAGAAATATGAAGAGGGAGTTTAGGCATGGACTATGAAGCATTTTTTGGCAGCGAACTGGATGCTGTCCGAGAAGAAGGGCGCTACCGGGTGTTTACCGAAATTGAACGCAAAGCCGGGTCCTATCCCCATGCCACCCGCTATTTAGAAAACGGCACCACCGAAGTCACGGTCTGGTGCTCCAACGATTATCTCGGCATGGGCCAGCATCCCAAAGTCGCCGAAGCCATGCACCGGGTGATTGATGAATGCGGAGCCGGGGCAGGGGGCACGCGCAATATTTCGGGTACCAATCATCACCATGTATTGCTGGAAAACGAACTCGCCGATTTGCATGGCAAGGCAGACGCGCTGATCTTTACCTCCGGCTACGTTTCCAACTGGGCGGCGCTGGGAACCCTGGCCGCGCGCATACCGAACTGCGTGGTATTTTCAGATGCGCTCAATCATGCGTCGATGATCGAAGGGATCAGGCACAGCCGTGCCAAATGCGTTGTCTTCGAACATAATTCTCCCGAAGATCTGGATCGCAAGATGAGTCAGCTGGACCCGGGTCAGGCCAAGCTGGTCGCGTTCGAGAGCGTCTATTCGATGGATGGCGATATTGCACCGATTGCCGAAATTCTTGACGTTTGCGAAAAGCATAACGCCATGAGCTATATCGATGAAGTCCATGCGGTTGGCTTGTACGGCCCGCGTGGTGGCGGTGTCGCAGAGCGCGAAGGGCTGATGGACCGGATTACCGTGATCGAAGGGACCCTGGGCAAGGCGTTTGGCGTGATGGGCGGCTATATCGCGGCGTCCAAGGATCTTTGCGACTATGTCCGCACCTTTGCCAGCGGCTTCATCTTTACCACCGCCATCCCGCCAGCGGTTGCTGCCGGTGCCTGCGCGAGCATCCAGCATCTCAAGCAAAGCAATATCGAACGTGACCGGCAAAAGGATCGGGTCGAAAAGGTGCGCGGCGCACTCGACCGGATGGGTATTCCGCATCTGCCCAATCCCAGCCATATCATTCCGGTGATGGTGGGGGATGCGCATAAATGCAAATTCATCAGCGACTGGCTGATGGACAATCACGGTATCTACGTGCAGCCAATCAATTATCCCACCGTGCCGCGCGGAACCGAACGTTTGCGGCTCACACCGTCACCGGTGCACAGTGACGGCGATATCGATCGCCTGATCAACGCACTCAGCGAAATCTGGTCGCAATGCGAACTGGCGCGACAACATATGGCCGCCTGACCGGCCACTTCTTCAAACAGAAAAAGGCCGGGAAATTCCCGGCCTTTTTCTGTTCAGACTGATGAACGGATCAGCTGGGATTTTTGAGATAGGCAATGACGTCTGCCCGTTTCTGCGCGTCTGGAAGGCCGGCAAAAATCATCTTGGTCTTCGGGATCACCCGCTGTGGATTTTCCAGATATTGGAACAATTTCTCTTCCGTCCAGACAACGTCGCTATCGGCATTGGCTGCGGAATAATTATAGCCCGCCACCGAACCGGATTCGCGGCCAACGATTCCGGCCAAGGATGGTCCGGTCCGGTTGACGCCCGGATCAGTAACATGGCAGGTCCGGCACTGGGCAAAGACAAGCTTGCCCGCCGCTGCATCGCTAGTCAGGCTGCTATATTCGACACCATCCACGGTAGTGAAGTCATCGGCCGCTGGCGGTCCGGCATCGGCCGGCGCTGCGGGAGCCGCAACTACTTCAACTGCTGGTTCAGGGGCTTCCGCTTCGGTCGTTGCCGGTTCACTAGATTCAGAACCGCCGCCGGAACAGGCTGCGGCCAATACGGACATCGCGACCACTGCTGCCATTGTCTTCATCCTGACCATATTCTCTCCTATCAAGTTATGTTGACGCATATCAACAGCCTAACTGTATAGTTTGGTTGACAGTGGATTGAAAGCAGGTTTTCCATCAACACCTTCTAACTCTATGAAATATCGTCTTTTTTAACATCGGCTTCTTTCAACGCCTTGCCGCGCAGCCGATGTACCAGCAGATAGATCGCCAGAATCACCGGAATCGTGACGATTCCGATCATGACATCGCTGGTCGAACCGGATGGCCATGCCGCAGCGCCCTTGGTGATATAGGCGATCAATCCGACCAGATAATAAGCGGCAGCGATGACCGACAGGCCTTCGACGAGGGTTTGCAGGCGCAATTGAAGCTGGGTTGACCGCTCCATCGATTCCATCAGCCGGAGATTCTGCGCCTTGATCCGGGTATCAATTCGCACGTCCAATGTGTGCATGATCCGGGAAATACGTTCGGCAATTCTGGCCAGCCGGGTCTGAAAAACTGCGCAGGTGCGCTGAGCGGGTACCAGCCGCCGCTCGGTAAATTCCTTCAGGCTCTGGAAATTATCCACCGGTTTCACGTCAAGTGCGTTCAGGCGGTCCGCAGCCACTTCCGCATAAGCGGTGGTGGCGCTCAAGCGAAAACCCGTCGCCGATCGGATGAGTTCAAGCTGGGCGGAAATTTCCGCCAGCTCCTGCAACAATATTTCGTCACTATCTTCGTCGGTCGCGCTGGCCACCCGCTCCGCATGTTCAGACAGCCTCTGTTCCAGTTCATCGACTTGCGGACCATAGCGCTGGACCGTCGGAAATCCCATCAGCGCCAGATTGCGATAATTGCCAAGTTCCTGCACGCGCTGGATGATGCGCCCGCGTTCGGCGTCGGTCTTGTCGCCACCCTGGACCAGCAGTCGCCCATAGCCATCCTTGTGAATGCCGAAGTCGGACCAGATTTTGAGGCCATTGTTGACCTCGCAATAGACAAGGTCTTCAGCGACAATGCCCATGGCGGCCAGATTTTGTTCGACCAGATCAGGGTCGGGAAGCGTCTTGATCCGGGTTGCCCGTATGGCTGATCCTGGCCATTTCTCGAGCCAGTGCAAATATCGGTCAGTCTGTTCAGCGCCTAGGGCGGACGGTAAGATCAGCGTTATCGTGCTGGCTTCGGTATGGCGTTCCCAGAGGAAGTAGATCCCGGCCTTGCTATGAGCAGATGCGCTGCGGGGTGCGAGATGCCAATCATCAAAGGGCGGCTTGTTGGCGATCAGGTGCTGGTCTTCCATGGGCCGCTGTTCTTCGCCCATCAGCAGCACCGATTGATAGATCTGGCAATCATCCGACACAGGGGCAAAGCGCCGCAAATGCATTTCATCGACGGCCCATTGCCGCAGCGGATGATTGGTAATGGACATTGACACCTTTATCCATGCATTTCCCGATTTGTCTATTCCGAAAACCGAATTTTCATCCCGATGATTGTGCGTCAAAAAACGGTATGTTCGCCGCGTTCGACCACGACTTCGCCGCTGATCAGGTCGGCGTAATAATCGAACAATGTTTCCGTTCCGGTAGAGGGTGTTGCGCCTGCATCATAGCGGCCCGCTTCCGCATCCCAGACGAGCATCGATTCCGTCGCATAATATCGTCCGATACGGGCAAGCTCGGCTTTTTGCTTTGCCGCTGGTACGAGCCAACCAGCGGTATCGAGTGCAGCAATGATCGCATCGAGAAATCGGACCGGTACATGCTTGAATTTTGGCTCTCGGCCCAACAGCGCGAACAGCCGTTCTCCCTGCTGCATCGGAGTAATCGCATCCCCCGGACCTCCGATCTGAAGTATCTTGTCACGGCGATCCTGATGGCTCAGACATTCCGCCAGATAATGGCCAAGATCGTCGTCGCTGATCGGCTTGCAGGCGGCCAGACTGCCATCGCCGAAGAGCAGGAAGGACTTTCCCTTCCGGACCCGTTCAACCTGCCCCGAGAGCGATTTGAAAAAAGCCGTCGGACGGACGATCGAATAAGGGATGCCCGATTCAATCAGTGCTTTTTCAAAGGCCAGCTTGGCATGCTGAAACGCCAGCAAAGGTTTTTGCACACATATCGCTGACAGCAGGATGAAATGCGAAACCCCGGCCAATTTTGCCGCTCCGAGCACCAACTGATGGGCATCATGATCGATCGCCCAGGCATCTTTCGGCGCGCCGGTTCGAGATGCCATGCACGAAATCAGCGCATCGAAAGGCTCGCCGCGAAAGCCTTCCTCGGCCAGAGATTGCGCGCAGCTCACATCGCCATAGCGTATTTCGGCACCAGCGAAGGGATCGAGAGTGGCTGCCAAAGTCATCTGGTTGCTCGGAACCTGCCGACGGCGCACGAAGCAGATTACGTCATGGCCCTGCTCGACCAGTGCTTGCAGCGTTGCCCTGCCGATCGTGCCTGTCGCTCCCAAGAGAAATATGCGCGCCAAAGGATTCCCTGCTGTCGGTGAAAATACCATCATCTATCGGTTCGACTGCCATTTTCAACAACATGTTCGTCATATCCGGATTCCGACGATCAAGGGATTATCCCAGAAGACCGCCGGTTCGATCAACCGCAGGTGGCTTTCAGGATGGGAAATTCGGGTGGCGGCTCTATCGCGATACGCGAAATCTGGATTGCAATATTGATACAGGGCTGGCCATGTGAACGCCAATCCGGTCGCCCTCGACCCATTTAATGTCTGCCGCCAATATCCTGCCGTCACTCAGATTGACCAGAAATTGCTGGTCTGCAGTCAGCAGCTGCTCGGTTTCCAGCATCATCCCGGATTGCGATATGTTGCGGATCTGGGCCCGGCAAGACCAGCTGCTCAAGCTGATCTTGGCCTGCATATCCGTGATTTTCCTGGGCATCCGCTCTTGATGGCCTGGCATGTGCCCGAGGTCGGTTTGGGAATCCGTCGGGAGTGCGTCCAGCAATTTGCAAAATTTCAGTCCAAAGCGACGTTCCTGGATCCAGCGGACCGTTCCGGAACAATGGGTGATGCCATCAAGGCTGATAAAAACTGTCTGCCCGACACTCAGGTCAATATCGGACTTACCGCGCAACCCGCTGCGCGACAAATCGGTTACATGGACGTCCTCCTGCTGTTCGACCAAATGGAGCTGGGCGCGCAACAAGACGCGCTGCCGGGCCTCGCGGCGCTTGGACTCCAGCAGGCTGGCATCCCTTTCAGAAATCGCGAAACTATCGGGACTGAATGATTCAAAAGACATATCTCAAAAGCCTTCTGTCTGGAAAAATCGAGCTTGCTGATCAATCGGTAATATAGGCCGGATTTCAATCAAAATCCCGGCATCGACAGTCACCAGCTGTGATGATTGCACCCTCATCGCGCTGGGGTGATGCTAGTTGCATGCTTGCAGGAAGGTCGGGCCACGCCGGGGTCCATCTTGCTGGCAGGCGAGGGGATACGGAGCGAGCGGACCGTGACCCCATCCACTTTGCTGGCGAATGCAAAGGATGGAGATCGGCCTGAGGCCGCTCTGCCATATGGAACGAAATTCAGCGGCTCGTTTCTTGCCATCAGTCAATATCTCCGCTCATTGGGTTCGCGTGCTATTTCGATCACGGCTGTCAATTCATCTGGCTTTTGAAATGGCGGCGAGCTGTGGGGGCCCGCCGCCGATCGGCAGTGACCAGACTACCAACATGACTAGTTAGAATAAGATTGCTTAATTCCATCATATTTTCGGCCTAGTGATAATACTGTATTTCGTTATTTTTACATATTTTATTTGAGTGTTTGCTAGAAATTGGCAGTTATTTGTTGGATCAATTATAAACTATTCATGTCTATAAGATATAGTCAAGATCTATTCAGGTTTCTTATTGGGAGCGGTCCTACCGAAAATTCATGCGCCAGTTCGGTGAGCCATTCTGTTGCCCTGCGCTGCTCTGATCGGGGCGGGCTGTGCAGCAATCGGACAACGTGGCGCGAAACAAATTCAGATGGTCCGTGATAAGCCATTTTCCAGTCCGGAAACCGTCGCATCTCGATGGGCGACCGATCGACGATGATGATATTGGCGTGGCGTGGATCATCCTTGATGGAGGACATGAGCTGTTCAATGGACTCCGTCGGGCCTTCCAGTATTTGTGCAAAATAGGTACCGGTAAAAAGCAACGCCCCGGTCAGTTCGAGTGCCGCATTCCTGATCTGGGCGTCCGCGACAATCTGCGCCACTGAGGAATTTACCTCCGCCTCTCCGAGGCGACTTTCACTAATGTAAAGCAGTCGTTCCAAAGTCATCCTCACTGTCTGACCCGTGCCATGGCAGCGGAACTAATCCTATGGGGTTCAAAGGGCAAGATATTGGCCTTGCCCGTCATACGGCTGACAATGTCCGGGACCTCCGAAGCAGGACGCGCCGCGCCGAACAAGAAGCCCTGGGCAAGGGTGCAGCCGCACGTTCTGACGAATGCAGCCTGTTCCCGGGTTTCAATACCTTCGGCTATTGTTTCCATTCCAAGGCTGCCACCCAAGCCCACCAGCGCACGTACGATCGCCGCATCATCCGCGCTTTTACCGAGTCCTGCGACAAAGGACTGATCAATCTTAAGGGCGTTCACCGGAAACCGCTTCAAATGCGTGAGCGATGCAAAACCGGTCCCGAAATCATCAAGTGCGATACGGACGCCTCGTTCGCTCAGCTTCGTCAGCGCCCGCATCACGTAATCGCTGCCGCGATTGAGAAAGACGCTTTCAACGACTTCGACTTCGACCAGACTGGGGGATAATCTCCTTGATTTCAGCGCGGCGAGAAGTCGTTCCGCAAAATCATTTGCGGCAAAATCACCGGCGCAAGTGTTCAGGGCGATTTGTCCGAAATCAATGCCAGCGGCGACCCATTCCTGCATGTCGTCCAACACGCGTACCATCATGCGATCGCCAATCACCCGCGCCAGTTCCCCGTCTGCAAATGCCGGAGCAATCATGTCCGGGAAACCCAACGCACCGTCCGGCTGGTCCCATCGCAATAGCGCTTCAAAGCCGGTCAGTTCGCCGGTTCGTAAATCCACTTTCGGCTGATAATAAGGAAAGACCCGATCTTGCTCTATCGCAGAACGGCCCAGCTCTATCATATTCATATCGCGCTCGAAATCGCTTTCCATGTCCGGGTGAAAGGTAACGGCGCACCCGCGCTTGGTCTTTGCGACGCCAAGCGCCAGATCACCACATTTTATAAGCGATTCAACGGTCTCGGCATGATCCGAATAAACTGCAACGCCGATGCTCGCGCGACATTCAATCAGCTGTCCCTTATATTCCAGCTTTTCGCGTAATCTGAAGTTGAGGGATTCGACCGTCGCCGCGAGATGTGCCTTGTTTTTGACCGAGGC
>NZ_JBGTDD010000054.1:0-19436 GCF_041748495.1 Parasphingorhabdus sp. | reverse complement strand
AAAAGCGGTATCGACAGCAGCAGCAAAACCGCAAAACGCGGCGAACATAATGTCGCCGCGCTTCAGGATTGGTTGGGTTTGGACGAAAGCGAAATCAGCGCACTCGCCCAAAGCAAGGCGCTGATTTCAAGCTAGCCTAGGCCTCGGCGTTGCGCGCCTGACGGCGTTTGAACGATTTCGCGCCATTGTTCCAATGCTTGGGACCATCGCTCTTGGCACCGGCACTCGATCCGGGACCACCGCGACCCGAACCACCGCCACCAGGGCGACCCTTGCGGGCGCTATGCTTGTTCTTGGCCGGTCCGCTGCGGGTTGGCGTTGCACCATATTTCTTCGGCTTCTGGCCATAGATGCGCGACGCCACTTCCTCGCGCGCCGGTTCGTCATAGCCTTCCGGCAATGCAACGACATCGGGCTTCACGCCAGTCAGTTTGACCACATCGCGCAGGAACTGGCGCTCGTCGGGAGCGACCATCGAGTAGGAAATACCGCTCGCGCCTGCCCTTGCCGTCCGGCCGATCCGGTGAACATATTGTTCGGATACATTGGGCATGTCGAAGTTGATGACATGGGTAATGCCATCGACATCGATACCGCGGGCCGCAATATCGGTCGCGACCAGAATGTTGATCTTGCCCTTCTTGAAGTCGCCCAGAGCCCGCTCGCGCTGCGGCTGGCTCTTGTTGCCATGGATCGCAGCGGAATGGATACCGACGGCCATCAGGTTTTTCACAACCTTGTCGGCGGCATGTTTGGTCTGGGTGAAGACCAGCATATGCTCCGGATTTTCGTTGTTGACGAAATCCTTCAGCAGGCGCTGCTTGTCATCCTGGTTGATATAGGTGACGCGCTGATCGACCCGCTCGGCGGTGGTCGACTGCGGCGCAACCGATACCTGCACCGGATTGGTCAGGAACTGGTCGGCCAGCTGCGAAATGGTCTTGGGCATGGTTGCCGAGAAGAACAGGCTCTGGCGCTGTTTCGGCAGCAACGGAACGATCTTCTTCAGCGGCACGATAAAGCCGAGGTCCAGCATCTGGTCGGCTTCGTCGAGCACCAGGATCTCGACCTTGCTCAGGTTGAGATAGCGCTGATCGACCAGATCAAGCAGACGGCCCGGTGTCGCCACCAATACGTCGACGCCGCGTTCCAGGATGCGCTTCTGCCGGTTGATCGGAACACCACCGAACGCCGAGGTCACATACATGCCCAGACCCTTGGAATAGCCGGTCATGCTGTCGGCAATCTGCCGGGCCAGTTCGCGGGTCGGTGCCAGCACCAGCATGCGGCATTCAAAGCGGCCGGCGCGTTTCTTGCTGTTCAGCAAATGGTGGATCGAGGGCAGCGAGAAAGCAGCGGTCTTGCCGGTGCCGGTCTGCGCAATACCCAATATGTCCTTGCCTTCCAGCGCGGGCGGAATCGCCTGCTGCTGAATGGGAGTGGGCGAAGTATAGCCGCCTTGGGCAATAGCCTTCTGGATAGGTTCCGCGAGAGCGAAATCAGAAAAATTAGTCAAAAATAATACCTTAAAAAATAAGCAGCAAGTGGACGCAGCACAAGAAGGACTCGTGCGCGCGTTCGCCGTCGGTTAAGACGACCCGCGTGATCAGGCTGCCGGAAAGAAAGAAGCAATGAAGGCGATAGGTTCGAGGTGATCTTGTCACCTCTCACGCAGAACTCTCGCCAGACGGTCAAATCAAATTGCCGCCTTTGCTGCGATGCAACATAGGTGTTTTTGCGATCCTGTCAAGCGTTCCGTATTCCACCGGGGACGCAATGTGCGCTTTTGGTCGCCCCCCGCTGCTCCGGCTGGGCCCGGTCGAAGACGATTATCCGCAGGACAAGCCAGACATCAGGGGGCAATGACAATCCCAACCCGACTGCGGAAATATTACCTGTGCGCCCCGTCAATTGACAATACACGCACATTCTACGATGCTTTCGCTACGTGCACCCCATCGCCTTCTCACGTCGCGGCCCAGCCGGGGCGCCCTCATTTTAAGGAGACTATCTCATGCGCTTCCCCCTCGCTTTTATCGCATTGGCCGCGACCGCACCATTGCTCGCACAATCTGCCCCCGAAATACCAGGACAAGTCGATGCGACCCGCGTGGTCGCCGGAACTTACACCGCCGATCCCTCCCATTCGCTGATCGCATGGGAAGCCAATCATTTTGGCTTTAGCGATTATATCGGACTGTTCGGCGATGTGGCAGGCACGCTGACCATTGATCCCGCAAACCTGTCCGGGGCGAGCGTCGATGTGACCATCCCGGTTTCCAAGGTGACCACTGCGAGCGCCGGGTTGACCGAGCATCTGTTGCGCGCCGGCAAAGACGGCGCCAAGCCCGATTTCTTTGGTCCTGAGCCCGCCGATGCGCGTTTCGTATCAACCAGCGTAACCGCATCGGGCAATGCCGCAACAATCGACGGCAATCTGACATTGAATGGCGTCACCAAGCCAGTGACGCTGGCTGCCGAATTCACCGGTGCCGGCAATAATCCGTACAACAAGAAGCTCACGGTCGGTTTTTCCGCGACCACGATGATCAAGCGCAGTGAATTTGGCATCATGACCGCCATTCCGTTGGTGTCTGACGAAGTGGAATTGGAAATCCATGTCGCGTTCGAAAAGAACTGACCAGACTTGATCGATCGAGACCGGGTAATTCTAACCGGTCTCGACCCAATAGCGGCACATGATTCCCTTTCATCCGCACGGATGCCAGCTACGCTGGGCTTCGCTAAGGACCCAAAGCGTTTGTTCAAACCGCAAAACCAGCCATCGTTCCTACTTGATGCAAAACGCAGAGCGTCTAGGGTGGTTTTCTTGACGGCTTCGCATTGGCGTGGAGCTTTTCCCCAAGAACGGATATGATTATGCGCAACTTGTTCCTTTCCACCTTGGCCCTGACGGCAATGACCGTCAGCCCTGCATCGGCACAGGACAGCGCGCCGGTAGTCAAACCCGTCCTTGATATCGGTGCCGGCGGACGGCCAGTCGGCGAAGCCTGGTCGCGCAGCCCGGTTCATGCCCAGCATGGCATGGTCGCCACCGCCCATCCCCTGGCCAGCCAGATCGCTCTCGACATCTTGAAAAAAGGCGGCACCGCAGCTGATGCAGCCATCGCGGCCAATGCGGCGCTCGGCCTGATGGAGCCAACCGGCAACGGCATCGGCGGCGATCTGTTCGCGATCATCTGGGATCCGAAGACGCAGAAACTCTACGGCCTGAACGGCTCCGGCAAGAGCCCGATGGGAACGAGCTACGAACAGTTCATCGAACAGCTTGGCGGCAGCAAGACGATCCCGCCCTTCGGTCCGGTGCCGGTGACCGTGCCCGGCACGGTCGACGCCTGGTTTGAAATGCATGACAGATTCGGCAAGCTGAGCATGGCCGACATATTGGCGCCGACCATCGCCTACGCCAGAGAAGGCCATCCGATAGCGCCGGTGATCGGCTATTATCTCGAGAGCAACCTCAACCGGTTCGAGCAGAGCCTCGACATGATCGGCGATTTTGACAATGCACGGAACACATATTTCAAGAACGGGGCGCCCAAGGCAGGCGAGATATTCAAGAACCCGGACCTCGGTGAAACCTTGAGCAAGATTGCCACCGGCGGACGCGACGCCTTTTACAAGGGCGACATCGCCAGGACCGTCGACACCTATTTCAAACGGATTGGCGGCAATCTGCGCTACGAGGATTTTGCCGCCCATAGTAGCAAATGGGTGGAGCCGGGCTGCGTCACCTATCGCAAGGGCTATGAACTGTGCGAATTGCCGCCCAACTCGCAGGGCTTCGCGGCGCTGCAAATGGCGAATATCCTGAAAAATGTCGATCTCGCGCAATGGCCGCGCGGCAGCGCCGAGGTATTGCATTATATTACCGAGGCCAAAAGACTGGCGTTCGAGGATGTCGCCCGCTTTTACGCCGATCCCGATGTCTCCCCTGCCCCGCTCGACTGGTTGCTTTCGGATGCCTATGGCAGGGAGCGTTTCGCCCTGATCGACCCGGCCAAGGCGACGCCGGGCTTCGGCCCCGGCGAGCCCAAGCTGGAAGGCGAAGGCGACACCACCTATCTCACCGTCGCCGACAAGGACGGCATGATGGTCTCGCTGATCCAGTCCAATTATCGCGGCATGGGTAGCGGGCTGGTCGCCGACGGGCTTGGCTTCATGTTTCAGGACCGCGGCGAACTCTATTCGCTCGATGCCGATCATCCCAATGCCTATGCCCCCGGCAAGCGCCCGTTCCAGACGATCATTCCTGCCTTCATAAAAAAGGACGGCAAACCGTTCATGTCCTTTGGCCTGATGGGCGGCGGCATGCAGCCGCAGGGCCATGTCCAGGTGATGATCAATCTTGTCGATTATGGCATGAATCTGCAGGAAGCCGGCGATGCCGCGCGCCTCAACCATGACGGCGGACGCCAGCCGACCGATGATCTCGCGGGAACCGATGCCGATCTTCTGGGTATACTCAATGTAGAACCCGGCATTCCCGCCGAAACGATCGAGCGCCTCAGGGCGATGGGTCACAAGGTCGAGGTGGTCAGCAATGGCGCGATGTTTGGCGGCTATCAGGCGATTGTCCGCGATGCCGAGACCGGCGTCTATACCGGTGCCACCGAAATGCGCAAAGATGGGCACGCAATCGGCTACTGATATTACGCCGCCACTGCCTCCCGCGTCGATATAGAATGGAAAGATTTCATGCGAAAATTCTGCCTTGCCACCCTGTTGCCGTTGCTCGCTTTTGCCCAGCCGGCATCGGCGCAGATGGAAAATTTCAAACCCGGACCGGTGTTTGAAAAATTCGGGCCTGTCGCAACGATCCAGGCTGACGAAGCGTTGCCGTCAGAGGTAGAGTTCAACATCGCTTTCGACGTGGCGCAGGCCGCTGACCCGGACAAGCTCAACCGCACCATTGAAAGCACTGCCCGGTTCATCAACATGCATGTCGCCGCTGGTGTTCCGGAGGAGAATATCAGTCTCGCGGTCGTTGTCCATGGCGGGGCCGCCTTCGACCTGACCAGTCAGGAATTTTTCGCGGCGCGCAAGGACGGCAGGCAAAATGCCAGCGCCGCCGCGATCGCGCAATTGCAGGACCATGGCGTGACCTTCTATCTCTGCGGGCAAAGCGCTGCTGCTCAAGGCATCGACAAGGCCGACCTCCTGCCCGGCGTGATCATGTCCTTATCCGCGATGACCGCACACGCCTTGCTGCAACAGCAGGGCTATACCATCAATCCCTTCTGATCGGACCAGCAAGCCCTGATGTTGAAGGTCGCGAGTTACAATATTCACAAAGGCATTGGTACGGACCGGCGGCGCAACCCCGGCCGGATCATCGACGTGCTCAACGAGATCGATGCCGATATCATCGCGCTGCAGGAAGCGGATCGCCGGTTCGGGGCGAGAGCCTCCGCGATTCCGGAAAAACTGCTGGAGATGCAAAGCGACTATCGCGCGATTCCGCTCGATGTCCAGATCGATTCGATGGGGTGGCACGGCAATGCGCTGCTGGTTCGCAAATCCGTATCGGTGATCGAACATGACATCATGCACATCCCCTGCCTGGAGCCGCGCGGCGCCATCATGGGCCATTTTGAAATAGACGGAAAGCAGCTGGCGGTGTTCGGCATGCATCTCGACCTGTCCGGCCTCTGGCGCCGGCGGCAGGCAGCTGCGATCGTCAGGCTCGCCCAGCAAAAGGAACAGGACGTCCCGGTTGTGCTGATGGGCGACCTCAACGAATGGAGCGCTGCCAGCGGCTGCCTGAAAGATTTTTCCCGCGCCTTCGAAATGGTCGATTGCGGCCGCAGCTTTCATTCGCGCAGCCCGATAGCCACGCTCGACCGGATCATGCACTCGAAGACAATCCAATCTTCTGCGGGCGGCGTTCACGACAGCCCGGCCGCGCGCAAGGCGTCCGATCACCTGCCGGTCTGGGCTCAAATCGCGATCGATTGAGGCTCTCAATCCCGCCAGATTCCTGACTACGTAACTCTACCTATATGGCCCCGCCCGTCCCGCTGGTAGCGCGATCCCTACACAACGGGGAAGGACGTTATGGACAATTTACTGGTGAAGGCCGGCGGCTGGCTGGTGCTCGTGCTTCTGGCATTTCTGGCGATGGTACTGGCCGTCGACAGCGGATTTGCCGTGCACATGGGGATCATCATGGCGGCGAGTCTGATCGCGCTGTGGGTGACGATCAGCAAGGCCGACTATGCTGCCATCGGTCGCGGCATATTGAAGGCCCCCGCCGATCCCGAAAAATATGACGACGATCCCATCCGCTGGGGTGTGATCGCGACGATATTCTGGGGCATGGCTGGTTTCGTGGTTGGACTGTATATCGCGCTCCAGCTGGCCTTTCCGGTGCTCAATCTGGGTCTGGAATATACCACTTTCGGACGCCTGCGTCCGTTGCACACATCTGCTGTTGTTTTCGCATTCGGAGGCAATGCGCTGCTCGCGACGAGTTTCTATGTCGTCCAGCGCACCTGCAGGGCGAGGTTGGCCTTCCCCGGCCTCGCCCGCTTTGTTTTCTGGGGCTATCAGCTGTTCATCGTGCTGGCCGCCACCGGCTATCTGCTGGGCATCACCCAGTCGAAGGAATATGCCGAGCCCGAATGGTATGTCGATCTCTGGCTGACCATCGTCTGGATCAGCTATGCCGTCGTCTTCATCGGCACGATCGTCAAGCGGTCGGAACCACATATCTATGTCGCCAACTGGTTCTTCCTTGCATTCATCCTGACCGTCGCGATGTTGCACGTCGTGAACGGCTTGGCGATGCCGGTCAGCCTGCTCGGCGCCAAAAGCTACAGCGCCTTTGCCGGGGTTCAGGACGCCCTCACCCAATGGTGGTATGGCCATAATGCGGTTGGCTTCTTCCTGACCGCCGGCTTCCTCGGCATGATGTATTATTTCGTGCCGAAGCAGGCCGAGCGGCCGGTCTACAGCTACCGGCTGTCGATCATCCACTTCTGGTCGCTGATCTTCCTCTATATCTGGGCCGGCCCTCATCACCTTCACTATACCGCGCTGCCCGACTGGGCCCAGACGCTGGGCATGGTCTTCTCGATTGTCCTGTGGATGCCGAGCTGGGGCGGGATGATCAACGGCCTGATGACGCTCAACGGTGCCTGGGACAAGATCCGCACCGATCCGATCATCCGGATGATGGTGCTGGCCCTGGCCTTCTACGGCATGAGCACCTTTGAAGGACCGGTGATGTCGATCAAGTCGGTCAACAGCCTGTCGCATTATACCGACTGGACCGTCGGCCATGTCCACAGCGGCGCGCTCGGCTGGAACGGCATGATCACCTTTGCCGCGCTTTATTATATGGTGCCGCGTCTCTGGGGTCGCCCCAAATTATACAGCCTGCGGATGGTGAACTGGCACTTCTGGCTCGCGACCATCGGCATCGTTCTGTACATCGCCTCGATGTGGGTCGCCGGCATCATGCAGGGCCTGATGTGGCGCGAATATGGCGACGACGGCTATCTCGTCTACGCCTTCAGCGAAGTCGTCACCGCGATGTTCCCGATGTACCTGATCCGTGCCGCCGGTGGCCTGCTCTATCTCGCTGGTGCGGTGGTCATGGTCTACAATGTCTGGATGACGATCGCGGGCCATTTGCGCGACGAAAAACCGATGACCGAAACACCCCATGACGAGGCTGCCGACAGGCCGCTGGTCGCGGTTCCGGCAGAGTGAGGGAGACAGGACAATGACCACACTCACGCAAAAGCACAAGAAGATCGAACGCAGCATCACGCTCCTCGCAGTCCTGTCGCTGGTCACGGTGGCGATCGGCGGGATCGTCGAGATTGCGCCCCTGTTCTGGATCGACAATACCGTCGAGGAGGTCGATGGCGTGCGCCCCTATAGCCCGCTGGAGCTGGCCGGACGCAACATCTATATCCGCGAGGGTTGCTACAGCTGCCACAGCCAGATGATCCGGCCGTTCCGCGACGAGGTGGATCGCTATGGCCATTATTCGCTGGCAGCGGAATCGATGTATGATCATCCGTTCCAATGGGGTTCCAAACGCACCGGACCGGATCTGGCCCGCGTCGGCGGACGCTATTCGGACGAATGGCACGTCCAGCATCTGATCGACCCGCGCCAGGTCGTCCCGGAATCGATCATGCCGCCTTATGCCTTTCTGGCCAAAAAGGAACTGAAGCCCGGCGATATGAGCGACCATTTGCGGGCCCTGTCGCGCCTTGGTGTACCGTACAGCAAGGAGGCGATCGCGAAAGCCAATGAAGACCTGCTGACCCAGGTCGATCCCATGGCCGATTCCACCGATCTGGAAGCCCGCTACCCCAAGGTGCAGATCCGCGATTTTGACGGCAATCCCGACAAGCTCACCGAAATGGATGCGCTGGTCGCCTATCTGCAGATGATCGGAACCCTGGTCGATTTCGAAGCGGGAGAAGCGCAGGAGCAGCCACGATGAACTACGAAGCCTTGCGCCATTTTGCCGATAGCTGGGGCCTGATGTTCTTGACTATCCTGTTTCTGACCCTGATCGGCTGGACCTTTCGTCCCGGTGCCGGGCGCAGCCACGAAGAAGCAGCTCATATGATTTTTGACGAGGACAAAAACGATGTCTGAGAAAAAACGCGTCGACGAACCGACCGGCACCGAAACCGTGGGCCATGAATGGGACGGTATCGAGGAACTGGACACGCCGATGCCGCGCTGGTGGCTTTGGACCTTGTACGCCACGATCATCTGGGGAATTGGCTATGTCATTCTCTACCCGGCGATCCCGCTCGTCAATTCCGCCACCGAGGGCCTCTTGGGCTGGTCCAGCCGCGGCGAATATCAGCAACAGGTTGCTGCCCGCGAAATCGAACTGGAGCCGATCCGCCAAGCCCTGGTATCGACCGACATCCGCAAGCTGAGCGGCAGTCCCGAACTGATGCAGCAGGCCATTGAGGGCGGGCGTTCCGCCTTCAAGGTGCATTGCGTGCAATGCCACGGCTCGGGCGCCGCTGGCTCGCCCGGCTATCCCAATCTCAATGATGACGACTGGCTCTGGGGCGGCGATCTGGAAGCGATCGAATATACGCTGATCCACGGCATCCGCAATCCGGACCATGACGAAACCCGCTTCAGCCAGATGCCTGCTTTCGGCAAGGACGGCATATTGCAGCCCAGTGAAATCCAGGATCTGGTCTCCTACGTCCGGCTCCTGTCGGGCCGGGAAAAGCAAAGCGCCGCCGCTCGGCGCGGCGCATCCCTGTTTGAAGCCAATTGCGCCATTTGTCATGGCGCGGATGGCAAGGGCGACCGCTTTCAGGGCGCGCCAAATCTCACCGATGCGATCAGCCTCTACGGCCTCGACCGCGCTTCGCTTACCTATACAATCACCAATTCCCGCTACGGCGTGATGCCGCGCTGGGGGCAAAGGCTCGACCCGGCAACGATCCGGATGCTGGCAGCCTATGTCCATTCCCTCGGCGGCGGAGAGACATTGCCGGCTCTGGACAAGGTGAACCAGGACACGCTTGATCAGATCAGGACGGAAACTCCGATTAACGGTGCCGGTGATGAACAGTCCTGAGACAATCCCGCAAGCCACGCTCTACGAAAAGCGCAAATCGGTCCATCCGCAGCGCATTGACGGGAATTTCCGGCGGCTGAAATGGGTGATCATGGCCCTGACGCTGGCGATTTACTATATCACCCCCTGGCTGCGCTGGGACCGGGGTCCCTACGCTCCCGATCAGGCGGTGCTGGTCGATCTCGCCAATCGCCGCTTCTACATGTTCGGTATCGAAATCTGGCCGCATGAATTTTATTATGTCGCCGGCATGCTGGTCATGGCGGGGATCGGTCTGTTTCTGGTCACCTCTGCCGTCGGCCGGGCCTGGTGCGGCTATACCTGCCCGCAAACGGTGTGGACCGATGTCTTCCAGCATGTCGACCGCTTTGTCGACGGTGACCGCAACGCACGCATGCGGCTGGACAAGGCACCCTGGACAGCCGGCAAAATTTCAAGGCGCTTGTTCAAATGGAGCATCTATCTTTTCATCGCCTTCTGGACCGGCGGCGCCTGGATCATGTATTTTGCCGATGCGCCCACATTGGTGGTGGATTTCTGGGCTGGCCAGGCGGCGCCCGTGGCCTATGCCTCGGTCGGGATCCTGACCGCTACCACCTTCATCTTAGGCGGCTTCATGCGCGAACAGGTGTGCATCTACATGTGTCCCTGGCCGCGCATCCAGACCGCGATGATGGATGAAAAATCGCTGACCGTCACCTACAAGGACTGGCGCGGCGAACCGCGCGGCAGCCTGAAAAAGGCGGAGGCCCAGCCGGGCAGCTTCGGCGATTGCATCGACTGCAATCAATGCGTCGCGGTCTGCCCGACCGGCATCGATATCCGCGAGGGGCCACAGATCGGCTGCATCACCTGTGCGCTGTGCATCGACGCCTGCGACCGGGTGATGGATCAGGTCGGACGCCCGCGCGGCCTGATCGACTATGCCACATTGGAAGATGCGGACCTCGAGAAAGCCGGAAAACCGCACAGCCCGATCCTGAAAACGCTGTTTCGTCCCCGCACGATCCTGTACACCGCGATCTGGAGCGCGATCGGGCTGGCGATGCTGTTCGCGCTCGGCAACCGGACGCGCATCGACATCAGCGCCAATCACGACCGCAATCCGGTCTATGTTCAGCTCGCCGACGGCCATGTCCGCAACAGCTATACCGTCAATCTGCGTAACATGGAAAATCGCCCGCGCGAGATGATCATCGGGATGACGGCTCTGCAAGGCGGAGTGATGTGGTCCAATAGCGGGTCACGAGATGGCGCAGGACAATCTCTGGTCACCAAGGTTGCTCCTGACAGCGTGGCCAGATTGCGGGTCTATGTCGCCGCTCCCGGCGAGGGACCGGCCCGGGAAGATTTCGCGCTAACGGTCACCGCTTCAGATGATCCGGAAGCGAAGGACATGGACGAGATATTCTTCGAAAGATCAGGAACTGACCAATGACCGAAAAGAAACCTGTTGTGAAAAAATTCACCGGCTATCACGCCGCGATGATCATCGTCGCCTTTTTCGCGGTGGTGGTCAGCGTGAACATGGTCATGGCCCGCTTTGCCCTCTCGACCTTCGGCGGTACCGTGGTCGACAACAGCTATGTGGCGAGCCAGAAATATAACCAGTGGCTGGAACAGGCCCGGGATCAGCAAGCCTATGGCTGGACCGTTTCACCGGCCGTTCGTTCGGGAAAGGGGGTCATATTGACCCTCGCAGAAGCCGATGGCGCTGCTCTGCAGGGCGCATCGGTCGTGGCCGTAGCCGAGCATCCCGTTGGCCGTGCCGAGCCGTTTGACGTCAGTTTTTCCGAAGTCCGGCCGGGCGTATATCAGAGCGTCGAGCCACTCGCGGCGGGCCGCTGGAAACTGAAACTGGTCATCTCCCGGGCTGACAAATCGATGCGTGTGCTGCAGGATTTCACGTGAACGCGATTGCGCCGATCGCGGACTCGCAGGCCCGGACCAATATATCGCGCTTCGTGGTTCCCGCCATCCGCTGTGCCGGCTGTATATCGAAAATCGAAAACGGATTGAACGGCAAGCCGGGCATCCTGTCTTCCCGAGTCAATTTCTCGACCAAGCAAGTCGCCATTTCGCATCTCCCCGAGATGGAAGAAGATCAGCTCCGGCGTGAAATAGAGGCCTTGGGTTTCGAAGCGCAAATTCTCGCGGACAATCCGCTGGCCGAAGAAAAAGGCAGCACCGACAAGCTGATCCGGGCGCTGGCCGTTGCCGGATTTGGCATGATGAATATCATGCTGTTGTCGGTAAGCGTCTGGTCCGGAGCCGCCGGTGTCACGCGGGAATTGTTTCACTGGCTATCCGCGCTGATCGCCATACCCGTGATCGCCTATTCGGGTCGACCCTTCTTCGCTTCTGCAGCGATGGCGCTGCGCTATGGCCGGACCAATATGGACGTACCGATTTCGATCGGCATATTGCTGGCAACCGGCCTGAGCATCCATGAAACCGCCACCGGCGGTGCCCATGCCTATTTTGATTCCGCAGTCATGCTGCTCTTCTTCCTGCTGGCCGGACGGGTGCTCGACGGCATGATGCGCGACCGGGCGCGTGAAGGCATTGGTGCGCTGCTGAAACAGACGGCGACCGGCGCTATGATTGTGGACGATGCAGGCAATAGCCGCTGGGTGGCGGCCAGAGATCTGCTGCCGGAGATGCGGATGATGGTTGCGGCCGGTGAAAGCCTGGCCGCCGATGGCGTGATCGAATCGGGTTCGAGCAGTTTCGACTGTTCGCTGATGACCGGCGAGAGCGAACCGCAGCCGAGAGGCAAAGGGGATATGGCGCTCGCCGGAACGCTCAACCTGCTATCACCCGTCGTCGTGCGGGTGACCGCCACCGGCGAAGACACCAGTGTGGCGGACATCGCCCGGCTGATGGACCAGGCCGGCCAGCGCCGTTCCTTCTATGTGCGCATCGCTGACCGGGCGGCCCGCTATTATGCCCCGGCGGTGCACAGCCTCGCTCTTCTCGCCTTCATCTTCTGGATGGCGGTCGGAGCCGGCTGGCACCAGTCCCTCCTGATTTCCGTGGCGGTGCTGATCATCACCTGTCCCTGTGCGCTCGGCCTCGCGGTGCCAGCGGCCCAGGTCGTGGCCTCCGGCGCGTTGCTGCGCAAAGGCGTGATGGTCAAGGACGGCAGCGCGCTGGAACGACTGGCAGAGGTCGACTATGCGCTGTTCGACAAGACCGGCACACTGACGCTGGGCCACCCGGTTCCCCTGAATCTCGACGATCTCAGCCTCTCCCAGAAACAGGTCGCTCTCGCTCTGGCACAGGCCAGCCGCCATCCGGTGAGCAAGGGCATCCGCACCGGTCTGCTGGCCCTCGATATTGAACCGGCCGCACTGGACGATATCAGGGAATTGCCTGGTCAGGGCATGGCGGCTACCTGGGACGGCGTGCACGTAATGCTCGGCAAGCCGGAAATATCGGCAGACCATCTGTCCAGCCAGCTGACCGTCGGCACCGAGTCCACCCTGCTCCAGCTGCAGGACGAAATCCGTCCGGATGCGTCGGAGGCCATTGCAAGATTGGCGGAGCTGGGATTGCCCGCGTCGATCATCTCCGGTGACAATATCGGTTCTGTCTCGGCCGTCGCGCGCGCCCTGAGCCTGCCTGCCCAGGCGGGCGCTTCGCCACAGGAAAAGGTGGAAGCCATCACCCGTCTGACCGACAGCGGCCACAAGGTGCTGATGGTGGGCGATGGCCTGAATGACGGCCCTGCCCTTGCCGCTGCCCATGTCTCGATCGCGCCGGGCTCGGCCAGCGATGTCGGCCAGCAGGCCGCCGATGCCGTCTTTACCAGCACCTCCCTGATGCCTGTGGCCCTGTCGATCACGGTCGCGCGCCGTACCATGCAGATCGTCCACCAGAATTTTGCGCTCGCCATCGGTTATAATATTCTCGCCGTTCCCCTCGCCCTCACCGGCATGGTCACGCCGCTGATCGCAGCGATCGCCATGTCCTTGTCCTCGCTGATCGTCGTCGTTAATGCCCTGCGTCTCAATGGTGCTGCCAAATGAGCGGTCTGGCGATCCTGATCCCGATTGCGTTGCTGATGGGGCTGTGCGGCCTTGTCTTCTTCTTCTGGGCCATGCGCCACGACCAGTTCGAAGATCTCGACGGTGCGGCCCAGCGGATATTGATCGAGGACGAAGACGAGCAGCCATGATCATCGGGATCAGACATTCCCCGCTCAGACTATGGCTGATCGCCGCCGTCGCCCTGCCGCTCGCAGCCACGCCGCTGGCCGCCAGTCCGGCGGGGATGACGGTAGAGCTCTGTTCTGCCGATGGTGCGGTGCGCACATTGACCATACCGGTTGACCGGGACAATGGCGAAGCCGATTGCGTCACCCCCTGTCACGCCTGCCTCAATCGCAAGAAACCGAGCAAAGGCTGACCGTCAGGCACGGATCGTGCGTCTGGCTAGCCTTCGCCATCCCGGTTTTCTGCGGCAAAGCCGATCCGCAGCGCCTCTGCGAGACTGCGTACACGCAGTTTTTCCATCATGTTGGCGCGGTAGATTTCCACCGTCCGCGGCGAAATGCCGAGATCATAGGCGATCGTCTTATTGGGAAAGCCAGCCATCAGCCCTTCCAGCACATCCTGCTCCCGTCCGGTCAGGCACGCCAGCCGGACCTTCGCTTCGGAAGCGACCATTTCCTTCAGATTGCTGTCTTCGAGACGCAAAAACGCCTCTTCCATTGCCGCGATCAGGGCTTCCTTCTCATAAGGCTTTTCGAGAAAATTGATCGCCCCGGCGCGCATCGCCTGGACCGCGATTTCCACATCACCATGGCCGGTCAGGATCACCACCGGCATGTCGATTCCGTCCCT
Organism: Parasphingorhabdus sp.; assembly: GCF_041748495.1. Taxonomy (GTDB): domain Bacteria; phylum Pseudomonadota; class Alphaproteobacteria; order Sphingomonadales; family Sphingomonadaceae; genus Parasphingorhabdus. The sequence continues at coordinate 4,991 of NZ_JBGTDD010000054.1, read as the reverse complement.
GATCATCTGCTGCTGGACCTGCAGGCCGTCCATTTCCGGCATCCGAACGTCGAGCAATACACAGCCTCGCTCGGCGCCCTTTGCCATCTTCAGAAAGGCCACCCCGGACTCCACTGGTTCCACCTTGAATCCGGCGTGGCGCAACATGAATGTAGCAGATCGCCGGACCGAATCATCATCGTCGACGACGTAGACCAGCCGTTCATCGGTCATCATCTTGCTCCCCTGTCGCCTTTTCCAGCGTTATCCGAAATATCGTGCCCCCGTCCGGATTGCTCTCCGCCCGGATGGTTCCGCCGTGCGATTCGATGATCGTCCGGCAGATCGAAAGGCCCAGACCCATGCCGTCCCCCTTGGTGCTGGCAAAGGGATCGAAAATATGTTCTCCCAGTTCCTGATCGATGCCGGAGCCGCTGTCCGAGACGGCAATTTCCACCAGATCATCGTCTATTGAAGCTACGGCAATATGCAGCTTTTTCTGCGCACTGTCCGCCATCGCCTCGATCGCATTGCGCATCAGATTGACCATCACCTGCTGGATCTGCACACGGTCGACAAACACATGGTTGGTTTCCGGCGCGATATCGATCGAGAAGCGGACCCCTTTTTCCTGCGCGCCGATCATCCCCAGCACGGTCGCATCTTCGACCACCTGGGCGATCGACAAGACCCGGCGGTTGATCTCGCCGCGGGATACAAATTCCCGCAGCCGCCGGACTATGGTCCCTGCGCGCAAGCTCTCGGCCACGCTTTCCTGCAGGGCTTCCAGGAAAAACTCCCGGTTCTCCGCCATATCGCCGTCCATCATGTCGCGTGCCGCCGACAGATAATTGGCGATCGCGGTCAGCGGCTGATTGATTTCATGCGCCAGCGAAGAAGCCAATGTGCCGACCGCGCTCAGCCGCGAGGCGTGCGCCAGATCCGCCTGCAGCGCCTGGACTTCGGCTTCCCTCTGGTTTTTCTCGGTCAGATCGACGATGAAACCAGTGAAGTAGCGCTCCTCCCCGATCTTCGCTTCGCCGACTTCCAGTTGCAGCGGAAATGTGGTGCCGTCTTTCTTGGAACCGACAACCGTTCTGCCGATGCCGATAATCCGCTTCTCGCCGGTTTCCAGATAGCGCTGCATATAGCCGTCATGCGCGTCCCGGTAAGGCGTCGGCATCAGGATCTTGACATTCTGGCCGATGATCTCCCGTTGCTGATAGCCAAACATTTTTTCGGCGGTGGCGCTGAACGAGCTGATCAGACCATCTTCATCAATCACCACCATCGCGTCGGGTATCGTCGTCAGGATCGATTTCAATATCGAATTGGCCCGGTCCAGCCTGCTCTCGGCAGCGCCCAGCGCCGTGATATCCTGGAAGGATATCAGAATGGCGTCGATATCGCCTCTGGCATTGGCCAGCGGGGCCATATTGCATTCCGCCAGCATCGAACGGCCATCCGGCAAGTCCAGCGGCACCTCGATCGGCTTGATGTCGGTGCCGGTGACCGCGTCAAAGGCACGCAACATCGCGTCCTGGAAAATCGGCCGGTGGGCCTCGGCGACACAGCTGCCCGGTGCGCCTGGCGGCAGCTCCGCGAAGCTGGACACACCGAGGATTTTCAAGCCGGCGACACTGCAGTTGATGGCCCGCAGATTGCGGTCCACGATCATGACGCAATTCGGCAGTCGGGACAGGACGGATTCCAGATAGGGTGGCCGTTTCGTCTCAATGGCCTTGGTCTCACGCACCTGCGATGTCCATCCTCTGGCTGCCCAATCGATATGCTCGAATGCGATGTCCCTACACAAGATGCCGGGATTGCCATAAGGAAATATGGTCTGCCGTTGACCGTCTGCCCGTTCATTCAATGAGAAACAACAAGCGGAATGGGGCAGTCCTTGAACAGGTTGCGGGTGACGCCGCCGAAGAGAAACTCCCGCGCCCGGCTATGGCCATAGGCGCCCATGACGATATAGGCGGCATCGACATTATTCGCTTCCGCCTTTAGCACCGCATCAACCGCAGCCCTTCCGGACGGCGGGCTGTGAATTTCCGATTTGATGCCATGATAGGCGAGATATTCCGAAGCGGCGAGTTGCGGCAGATCGTGATCCTTGTCCTCTTCCACCGTCAGGATATGCACATCGCTGGCCATTTGCAGCAGCGGCACCGCAGCGCGCAGGGCATTGCCCGCCTCGAAACTGCCGTTCCACGCCACCAGCGCCGGACCGCAGGCGTCAAATTTCTTCACGTCATCCGGCTGCACCACCACTGGCGCCGTGGCGTTGAACAGCACGTCGCCCAATATCCCGAGCGGCAGCGCATTGTCACGTTCGCCGCTGGCCGAGCTCAGCACGATGATATCGACCAGCGCCGATTTCTTCGACAGGCCGCGAGCCGGTTCCGCATTTTCTTCCCGATAGTCCCAGGACACATCCTCGCCGGCCAGCCGCTTTTCGATGCGGGCGCGCAGCTGTTCATCCAGTTCCCGCGACAATTTGCTGATATCGTACATCACCGACATGCCGGTCACGCCGTCAAAGGCCATTTGCGGATTATAGGGATTGGCGCGCAGGCAGTGCAGATGCCCGCCCAGCGAACGGGTCAGATCAAGCGCCGCCTGAAGCCGGGCCTCGAGCCCGGTATCATCGGCAATATAGAGCATCACGGATTTCATAGATTGTCTCCTGTTTCCACGCCATTTTCTGGAAGCACAGCGGTTCACCGGAGCGTAGCGGGAGCGGGTCCAGGACCAAATGAAGGATTATTACGGATAAGCCGCGCGGTCAGTCCCCGGCCGCACCATGCGCGGCGATCCTTTCCAGCCAGCGCTGGCGGTGCGCGTCGCTGCGATCGACATTGCCGATCAGCGAAGTCGTCACCGGATCGATACCGGTCAGTTTCAATATATTGCGCTCGAAACTGCGGACGCTGTGCGAGGCATAATAGGCGCGATAGAAAAGCGCCGGCATGCCCATGCTGACAATCAGCCGGGCCGAGCGGCCGCGCAGCAGCTTCTGCGGCGCCTTCGCGCTGCCCTCCTCGCCATATTCCAGCGCGAAATTCGGCCGGAAAGCCTGCTCGATAAACGCCTTGAGCAGGGCCGGCATGTCCCCCATCCACAGCGGATAATAGAAGACGATATGCTGCGCCCATTTGATCGCATCCTGCCCCGGCCGGACCGCATCGGGCACATCCTCTTCCAGCCATTGCTTGCGGCTCTCCAGGATCGGGATATTCTTGCCCGCCAGCCGGATTTCCCGCACCTCGTGCCCGGCGGCGCGGGCCGCGTCCGCATAGGCGGCGGCAATCGCATGGCCAAAGCGGCTCGGGCTGGGATCGGGATGGCCGTCAATCACCGCTATGCGTTTCATCGCCCTGCTTCTTCCCCGTTGGCGGCGATCGGCGTCTGCCATTGGAAGGCGGTGATCAGTTCCATGATCGCCGCCTGCGCCGCCGCATCAATCTCCAGCGGATAGGAAGCCATCAGCCGCGCGTCCCAATAGCCATAATCCATCGCGGTCGCGCTGAAATGCCAGGGCACGCCATCCTTGTCGCCGTCAAAAATCCCCTGAAACGCAGAAATATCCGGGCGCCCCGAGACAAAATAATCGCCTTCCGAAAGAATCGTCGCGCCGGAATAACGGGCCATCAGGTCGGGCTTGATGATCCGGTAATGGTCTTCCGCCTTCAACCCTTCCAGATGCACGATGACGATCCTTATCTCGATCTCGTGATCTTCATAATCGCGCACATATCCGATCTCGAAATTATTGCCGGAAAAATCGGTGGTCATCGCGCACTGGCGGCTGAACCCGGCAATGCTGTCGGGAAAGACAAAGCCGCTCTCCTGGTGAACGATCGAACCGGAGTCCTTGTAGGGCGCAAACGGATCGACCAGCGGCGCCGCATCGGCCATGCATTCCGCAGCCGCGGGGCTGCTCGCCAAGGTCAGCGCCAGCGCGGCGGCGGATGCCAGTCCGGCCAGCTTCATTGTCGTCAGCATTTTTTGTCCCCAATTGATCGGATGGCGCCCCTATTCATGGCAGCTGATCACCCGGAACGGCAATTCGCTGCCGTCGGTTTCGGTGATCGTCAAATATTCCCCGACCTTCAGCGGATGATCCTTCAGCCGGAAGATGACTTCATCATCATCCTCCCCGACCTTGTAGGAAAAGGCCCAGCCCTTGGGCGAGACAATCACCACCCCGGCCTGATCGGCCTGCCCCGGCCAGAAGCGCCGCACAACCGGCGTCTTCTCCGCCTTTTTCAGCGCCTCCGGTTCGATAAAGCCGTCATCGTCCAGCGGAACGCGAAAGACATAGGCATGGGCTGACGAGCCATCGGGATGGTCAGCGGTGCGGGCCAGTTCAAGGCGGATTGTTTTCCAGGTCATGGCCTTGTCTGACCGATTGCCGCGGCCCGCGCGATACGCAATATTGCGTAGGTCGGGTGTCCCGACCTGTCACGCGATCGTACCGCCATATCCGGCAGGAACGCGGGGCGATGCCTGCGCACGCTCCACACCCGGATTGCCAATATCGCCGTTCGATAGCCCGAAAATCCACAGCAGGTTTTTCCGCATTAGGGGGTGTGACCCTGTGTGACCCGTACAAAAACATTATCGCCAGAACGGCCACGCGGCCATCCAGGCGGTCCTGGCAGCCCCCCCAATAAAGCCACCCCTTTCCTACACCTAACCAAATAGGTTATATTACGCCTTTTCCAACCCAGAAAGGTGATTCCTCCATGACCCAAATACCCGATATCGACACGCTGATCGACAAGGTCATCGCTCTCGAAGGCGATTATTCCGATCATCCCGCCGACCGCGGCGGCCCCACGCGCTGGGGCGTGACCGAGGCGGTGGCGCGGGCGCAGGGCTATGCCGGCGACATAATAAAATTCATGCGGCCAGATTTCGATACCGAACATGTAGAAGCGGCGATTGGCGAGATCGACCAGCACCGCCTGATCGGGAGCGTAGGGACCCCGGTCCCAGCG
>NZ_JBGTDD010000053.1:0-11106 GCF_041748495.1 Parasphingorhabdus sp. | reverse complement strand
CCGGCTGCTGCGCCGACCCGCTCCAGCACTTTCCAGGTCTTCAGCTTGGAAATCGGACGGGTTTCTTCAATCCGCACGGTTTCACCGAGGCTGATTTCATTATTCTCGTCATGCGCATGATATTTCTTCGAGCGCCGGATGATTTTTCCGTAAAGCGGGTGCTTCACCTTGCGTTCGACATTGACGACAACGGTCTTGTCGCCCTTGTCTGACACAACCGTGCCGGTGAGAATACGTTTTGGCATATCGGTTCCTTACGCCTTAGCTTCTGCGGTCGCCGCGTTCGCACGCTCGGCCTGCAATGTTTTGATCCGGGCGATCGTGCGACGCACTTCCCGCGTCCGGCTTGGTTTTTCGAGCTGGTTGGTCGCAGCCTGGAAGCGCAGGTTGAATGCCTCGCGCTTCAGTTCGCCCAGTTCCGTCTCGAGCTGATCGTCGGTCTTGGTCCGCAAATCTTCTGTCTTGATGCTCATCTGTCTTAACCTTCCAGATGTGACGTATCGCCGAGGCGGGCCACAACCTTTGTCTTGATCGGGAGCTTCATCGCTGCCCGCTCGAAAGCGACCGCTGCAATCGGTCCGGGAACGCCGTCCAGTTCGAACAATATCCGACCTGGCTTCACCCGGGCAGCCCAATATTCAACCGAACCCTTGCCCTTACCCTGACGAACTTCGGCAGGCTTCTTGGATACCGGCACATCCGGGAAAATCCGGATCCACAAACGGCCCTGACGCTTGATATGACGCGTGATCGCACGGCGAGCCGCCTCGATCTGACGCGCGGTAATCCGGTCAGGCTCCATGGCTTTCAGGCCATAGCTGCCGAAATTCAGGCTCGAGCCACCAGGTGCCTTGCCTTTGATCCGGCCTTTGAAAGCCTTGCGGAACTTATGTTTCTTGGGTTGCAGCATGATGCTCTACCTATTCCTCAAAAATCAACGTTGATGCTGCGGACGGATGCCGGAAGTTTGTGCTTCCACCATCAACCGATCCTGAGCCATCGGGTCGTGACCCAATATCTCGCCTTTGAAAATCCAGACCTTGATACCGATGATGCCGTAAGCGGTCAGCGCTTCAAATTCGGCATAGTCGATATTGGCGCGCAGCGTATGCAACGGAACGCGGCCTTCGCGATACCATTCAACGCGCGCGATTTCCGCGCCGCCCAGACGGCCACCACAAACAATCTTGATGCCTTCGGCGCCAAGCCGCAATGCAGACTGCACCGCGCGCTTCATGGCACGACGGAAGGCAACCCGGCGGATCAGCTGATCGCCAATGCCCTGCGCAACCAGCTGGGCATCGACTTCCGGCTTGCGGATTTCGACGATGTTCAGCGATACGTCACCGGATGACATGTCGCTCAGCTTGCGGCGCAGCTTTTCAATATCCGCGCCTTTCTTGCCGATGATGACGCCAGGACGCGCAGCATAGATAGAAATGCGGCAGGTCTTGGCCGGACGCTCGATAACCACCTTCGAAATCGCGGCCTGTGGCAGCGTCTTGATGATATATTTCCGCATCTTGATGTCTTCCATCAAGAGGTCGCCGTAATTGGAGCCTTCCGCATACCAGCGAGAGTCCCAGGTCCGGTTGATCTGCAGGCGAAGCCCGATAGGATTACTCTTTTGACCCATGGTTACGCCTCTTCCTCTTCATGCTCGCGCACGACAATGCGGACGCGGCTAAATGGCTTGATAATCTTGGCTGAACGACCACGAGCACGCGCTTTCCAGCGCTTCATCGTGATTGACTTTCCGACGCTCGCTTCGTGAACGATCAAAGCATCGACATCCAGATTGTGATTATTCTCGGCGTTGGCGATTGCTGAAGCCAGCACCTTGCTGACATCCTTGGCCATCGACTTTTTCGAAAAGGACAGGATGTTCAGCGCTTCTTCCGCTTTCTTGCCACGGATCAGCTGTGCGACCAGGTTCAGCTTCTGGGCAGATCCACGGATGGAATTGCCAACAGCCAAAGCTTCATTGTCGCCAACGCGGCGGGGTGATGATGCCTTACCCATTATTTCTTGCCTTTTTTGTCTGCGCCGTGACCGTAGTAGCTGCGCGTCGGTGCGAACTCGCCAAGCTTGTGACCAACCATGTCTTCATTCACGGAAACCGGAATGAATTTCATGCCGTTATAAACGCTGAAGGTCAGGCCAACGAAGTCAGGAAGGACAGTCGAACGACGCGACCAGGTCTTGATCGGCGTACGAATGCTGTTTTCCTGCGCGGTTTGCGCTTTTTTCAGCAGGTGGAGGTCAACAAATGGACCTTTTTTGATGGAACGAGCCATGCTTACCTCTTCTTCTTCGCGTGACGCGACCGGATGATCATCTTGTCAGTCGATTTGTTGCTGCGGGTACGGGCACCCTTGGTTGGCTTGCCCCATGGCGTCACCGGATGACGACCACCGGAAGTCCGGCCTTCACCACCACCATGCGGGTGATCGACCGGGTTTTTCGCAACACCGCGGGTAAGAGGACGACGTCCCTTCCAGCGGGTGCGGCCAGCCTTGCCGAAATTCTGGTTCGAATTGTCAGGGTTGGAAACCGCGCCAACGGTGGCCATGCAATCGGAGCGCAGATAGCGTTGTTCACCGCTCTTCAGGCGGACAATGACCATGCCGCGATCACGGCCGACAATCTGGACATAAGCACCGGCTGAGCGGGCGATCTGGCCGCCCTTGCCTGGCTTCATTTCCACATTGTGAACGATCGTACCAATCGGCATCTGCGACAGAAGCATCGCGTTGCCTGGCTTTACGTCGGTCTTGTGACCGGCGATCACGCTGTCGCCGACGTCGAGACGCTGCGGTGCAATGATATAGGCCAGTTCGCCGTCTTCATATTTCAGCAGCGCGATAAAAGCGGTGCGGTTCGGATCATATTCGATCCGTTCGACCGTCGCTGCCATATCCCATTTGCGCCGCTTGAAATCGACGAGACGATATTTCTGCTTGTGACCGCCAGCGATGCCGCGCGAGGTGACATGACCCTTGTTGTTCCGGCCACCGGTCTTGTTCTTGCCTTCGACAAGCTTTTTGACAGGCTTGCCCTTCCACAGGCCGCTCTTGTCGACCAGGATAAGACCACGCCGGGCGGGGCTCGTCGGTTTATAGGATTTTAATGCCATGTGCCCTTAAACTCCCGTGGTGATGTCAATGGTCTGGCCTTCGGCCAAGGTGACAACAGCCTTCTTGATGTCATTGCGGGTGTACGGGCGACCCTTCCACTTCTTGGTCTTGCCCTTTTGCACCAGCGTGTTGACGTTCTTGACTTTGACATCAAACAACGCCTCGATGGCGGCCTTGATCTGCGGCTTGGTTGCGGTTTTCGCTACTTTGAATACCACAGCATTATGCTCGCTGAGCAAGGTCGACTTTTCGGTGATGTGCGGGCCGACGATCACGTCATAATGACGGATATCGACTGCTTCTTTTTTAGCCATTGAAGCGCGCCTCCAGCTTTTCTACCGCTGCGCGCGTCAGCACCAGGGTTTCATGGTTCAGAATGTCGTAAACATTGGCGCCAGCAGCTGGCATCACGTTTACGAGCGGAATGTTGTTCGACGCTTTCGAGAAAGCCTCGTTGATAACATCGCCGTCCATGATCAGCGCCGTTCTGCCGAAACCGAGCTTGCCGATTTGCGCCAGAAGCGCCTGTGTCTTGGCTTCCTTCAGATCGATATTTTCCAGCACGATCAGCTTGTCGTTCTTGACCTTGTCGCTCAGCGCCATTTTCAGACCCAGCGCGCGAACCTTCTTGTTCAGCGATGGATTGAAATCACGCTTGCGGGCACCATGGGCTTTACCACCACCGATGAAGATCGGTGCACGACGATCGCCATGACGCGCGGTACCGCCGCCTTTTTGATTGCCGTATTTCTTGCCGGTGCGGGCCACGTCCGAACGCTCACGGGTCGGACGAGCCGTTCCGCGGGCTTTTTCGCGCTGCCAGTTGACGACACGGTGAAGAATATCTGCGCGCGCTTCAATGCCGAACACGTCATCGTTCAATTCGATGTCGCCCTTGGCTTTGGCGTCGAGGGTTATCACTTTCAATTTCATGGCTTAGCCCTCCTTCCCTGCATTATTGGCAGCATCAGCTTCTTCTTCCTCTGCCGTTTTCCCTGCAGGAGCTTCGGCTGCTGCCGCTATTTCGGCATCGCTTGGGCCAACCTGTGCTTCGATTTCTGCATCCGCTTCGATCATGCCGGCTGGCGCGTCTTCGGTTGCCGTTTCATCCGCATTGCGGCGCAGAGCGCCCGGGAATGGAACGCCTTCGGGAAGCGCAACTTTGACCGCATCCTTCACCAGCAACCAGCCACCCTTGGATCCGGGGACGCTGCCGCGTACGAAGATCAAGCCGCGAGCGGCATCGGTACGGACGATTTCCAGATTTTGCTGGGTGCGATTTTTCGCGCCCATATGACCGGCCATCTTCTTGCCCTTGAACACCTTGCCCGGATCCTGGTTTTGACCAGTGGAACCGTGGGCACGGTGAGAGATGGAGACACCATGGGTTGCGCGCATACCGCCGAAACCCCAGCGCTTCATCGCACCGGCAAAGCCCTTACCCTGGGTAACACCCTGGATATCGACCATCTGGCCGGCAATGAAATGGTCAGCGGTCACGGTGGCGCCGATGGGGAGCAAAGCATCTTCGCTATCAACCCGGAATTCGGCAACCCGCGCCTTTGGCTCGACTTCTGCCTTGGCAAAAGCTTCACGCTGCGGTTTGTTTACATTTTTCGCTTTGCGGGCACCTGCACCAAGCTGAACGGCAAAATAGCCATCCCGTTCCTGGTTACGAGCCCCAACAACCTGACATTCTTCCAGCGAAAGAACGGTAACCGGCACATGCCGACCGTCTTCCTGAAACAAGCGGGTCATCCCCATTTTTTTCGCGATCACGCCTGTACGCACGATCAATCTCCTTCACAGAGGCCGAACGAACCATTTCGTCCGGCGTGCCAGCCCAAATTGTCATGCATCACCCCGTCCGGGCTGTATTGTTCCGGAAATTCCGGAACGAGACGGAGGACGCTGCCCGGTAAAAACCGGCGGTATCCTGTCGTAAGTCTGATCCCCGCCTGGGCGGGAACCGATCAATTGGCTCAGGCCAGTTTGATCTCGACATTTACACCGGCAGCAAGGTCAAGCTTCATCAAAGCGTCGACCGTCTGCGGCGTTGGCTGCACGATATCGAGCAACCTTTTATAAGTCCGTACCTCGAACTGCTCGCGGGATTTCTTGTCCACGTGCGGTCCACGGTTTACGGTGAATTTTTCTATGTGCGTTGGCAAAGGTATCGGTCCACGGATCAGCGCGCCGGTGCGGCGTGCAGTATCAGCGATATCGCCGGTCGCTTGATCGAGAACCCGATGGTCGAATGCCTTCAAGCGAATGCGAATATTCTGCGTTTCCATGTACCTGTTACCAATGTCAAAGAGCCAAAAATAAACCGCCCCGATTTTCTGACGAAAAGGCCGGAGCGGCGAGAAAACTGGCTGCCCGAATCACCGATCCGGGCAGCGAGGCGTTCCTATATTACTTTGTAACGTTGCTGACAACCCCTGATCCAACGGTCCGTCCACCTTCGCGAATAGCGAAGCGGAGACCTGGATCCATGGCGATCGGAGCAATCAGTTTCACGCCGATTGTCACATTGTCACCCGGCATAACCATTTCCGTGCCTTCAGGAAGGATCACTTCACCGGTCACGTCGGTCGTACGGAAGTAGAATTGCGGCCGATAATTGGCAAAGAATGGCGTATGACGGCCCCCTTCGTCTTTCGACAGCACGTAAACTTCAGCCGAGAATTCGGTGTGCGGAGTGATCGAGCCTGGCTTGCAGAGAACCTGGCCGCGTTCGACCGCTTCCCGGTCAACGCCGCGGATCAGTGCACCGATATTGTCGCCAGCCTGACCGGAGTCGAGCAGCTTGCGGAACATTTCCACGCCGGTAACGGTGGTCTTCGTGGTATCCTTGATACCAACGATTTCGCATTCATCACCAACATTGACGATGCCGCTTTCGACACGACCGGTCACAACCGTACCGCGACCGGAAATCGAGAACACGTCTTCGATCGGCATCAGGAACGGCAGATCGACTGGACGTTCTGGCTGAGGAATGGCGGTGTCAACGGCTTTCATCAGTTCAAGAATCTTGTTCTTGCCGATTTCGTCGTCGCGGCCTTCGAGCGCAGCCAGGGCAGAACCGGATACAATCGGAATGGCGTCGCCATCAAAGTCATAATAAGACAGCAGCTCGCGGATTTCCATTTCAACCAGTTCAAGCAGCTCGTCATCATCGACCTGATCGACCTTGTTCATGAACACGACCAGAGCCGGCACACCAACCTGACGGGCAAGCAGGATATGCTCGCGGGTCTGTGGCATCGGACCATCGGCAGCGTTAACCACGAGAATGGCACCATCCATCTGCGCCGCACCGGTGATCATGTTCTTCACATAGTCAGCATGGCCTGGGCAATCGACGTGCGCATAGTGGCGGGCTTCGGTTTCATATTCAACGTGGGCCGTCGAAATGGTGATGCCGCGCTCACGCTCTTCCGGCGCCTTGTCAATATTCGCAAAGTCCACGGCTTTACCGCCAGTGGTTTCAGCAAGCACTTTGGTGATCGCCGCAGTCAAAGTCGTTTTGCCATGGTCCACATGACCGATGGTTCCGATGTTGCAGTGCGGCTTATTGCGCTCAAACTTCTCTTTAGCCATTTTATTTTACCTCTGATTTTCTATCATCTTGATAGTCTGCGCCGCGCTTTGGCGAGACTCGCTAATTCTGTCAACACCCTTTTGCCGGTCCGGGGGATTTCCCGCCAGACCTGCGCAAAAGGAAAGCGCGTTACCTCGAAAAGGAGTGGCTGCTAGGCCATTTTCTCCTTGATTTCTTCGGCCACATTGCTCGGCACTTCCTCGTAATGAGAGAATTGCATCGAATATTGCGCACGTCCCTGACTGAAGGAACGCAGCTCGTTCACATAACCGAACATGTTGGCCAGCGGCACCATGGCATTCACAGCCTGGGCGTTACCGCGTGTATCTGTACCCTGGATCTGACCCCGGCGAGAGTTGAGATCGCCGATGACATCACCAAGATAGTCTTCCGGTGTCACGACTTCAACTTTCATGATCGGTTCAAGCAGCTTGATCCCGGATTTCTGTGCCGCTTCGCGCATCGCTGCACGACCGGCAATTTCAAAGGCCAGCGCCGAAGAGTCGACATCATGATAGGCACCGTCATAGACACGGATGTTGAAGTCGATGATCGGGAAGCCGATCAGCGAACCGGTCTCGGCGGTTTCGCGCATGCCCTTTTCAACCGACGGGATATATTCCTTCGGAATATTACCGCCCTTGATTTCGTCCATGAAGGTGATGCCCGATCCGCGCTCGCCCGGAGTGACTTCGAACTTGATCCGCGCAAACTGACCGGAACCGCCGGACTGCTTCTTATGCGTGTAATCGACTTCGACGGCCTTGCCGAGCGATTCGCGATAAGCCACCTGCGGCGCACCGACATTGGCCTCGACCTTGAATTCGCGCTTCATCCGGTCAACCAGAATGTCGAGGTGAAGCTCGCCCATGCCCTTGATGATCGTCTGACCCGATTCATGGTCGGTCGATACCCGGAACGACGGATCTTCCGCCGCCAGGCGATGCAGGGCAACGCCCATCTTTTCCTGGTCGGCCTTGGTCTTTGGTTCCACGCTCAGCTCGATAACCGGCTCGGGGAATTCCATCCGTTCCAGGATGATCGGCTTGTCCATGTCGCACAGCGTATCGCCGGTGGTGGTGGTCTTCATGCCCGCCAGAGCAACGATGTCGCCGGCAAAGGCCTCGTCAATGTCCTTGCGGTCATTGGAGTGCATTTCGAGAATCCGGCCGACCTTTTCCTTCTTGTCCTTGACCGAGTTCAGCAACGTGCCCTTTTCCAGCTTGCCGGAATAGATGCGGCAGAAGGTCAAAGTACCCACGAACGGATCGTTCATCACCTTGAACGCCAGCGCCGAGAAGGGCGCTTCGTCGGAAGATGGCCGGCTGTCTTCGGTTTCGCCGTCCAGCTTCACGCCCTTGATGGCAGGAACGTCGAGCGGGCTCGGCATATAGTCGACAACCGCGTCGAGCAAAGGCTGGACGCCCTTGTTCTTGAACGCGGAGCCGCACAGCACCGGCACGAAGCTCTGGTTGAGCGTGCCCTTGCGGATCAGCGCCTTCAGCGTCGCGGCATCCGGCATCTTGCCTTCGAAATAGGCTTCCATAGCCGCATCGTCCTGCTCGATCGCAAGTTCGATCAGCTTTTCACGATATTCAGCCGCTTCGTCGACCATGTCCGCCGGGATTTCGCCATAAGTATATTCAGCGCCCAGATCTTCGTTCTTCCAGGTGATCGAACGTTCGTTCACCAGATCGACCAGACCGGTCAGGCTCGCCTCGATGCCGATCGGCAGATAGAGCACGGCAGGCACCGCGCCGAGACGATCGATGATCGACTGTACGCAGAATTTGAAATCGGCGCCGGTGCGGTCGAGCTTGTTGATGAAGCACATCCGCGGCACTTTATATTTGTCAGCCTGGCGCCCTACGGTTTCGGGCTGCGGCTCAACGCCGGCCACGCCATCGAAACAGGCAACCGCGCCATCGAGCACACGCAGCGAACGCTCGACTTCAATGGTGAAGTCAACGTGGCCTGGCGTATCGATGATATTGATCCGGTGCTCGGGACCCTGACGGTCGTCAGCATTCCAGAAACAGGTGGTCGCCGCAGACGTGATCGTGATGCCGCGCTCTTGCTCCTGCTCCATCCAGTCCATCGTCGCCGCGCCATCATGCACTTCGCCGATTTTATAGGACTTGCCGGTATAATAGAGGATACGTTCCGTGGTCGTGGTTTTACCGGCATCAATATGGGCCATGATGCCGATATTGCGATAATATTTGAGCGGATGGCTGCGTGCCATAGTCTGTACTCCGATATGTGGGGAACCAAATTCTGGCTGCCCTATAGTGAAATGGGCTGAACAATGCCAGCCCCGATTGGATCGAAATCTTGATCAAAAGTCCGTTCGTACCAGGCCGGTCGAAGAGCCTCGGTCAGGAGAAAAACTCTCTGGCGAGGCGCGTCCTTCGACAGGCCCGGGACGAACAGTCTGTACTTGCTACCAGCGGTAGTGAGCGAATGCGCGGTTGGCTTCTGCCATCTTGTGCGCATCTTCCCGCTTCTTCACCGCGTTGCCGCGATTGTTGGAAGCGTCAAGAATTTCACCCGACAGACGCGCTGCCATTGTGGTTTCGCTGCGGCCGCGAGCGGCAGAGATCATCCAGCGGATCGCCAGAGCCTGCGCGCGTTCGGGACGCACCTCGACCGGAACCTGATAGGTCGCACCACCAACGCGGCGGCTGCGCACTTCAATGCCCGGCTTGATGTTGTTCAGCGCATCATGGAACAGCTGAAGCGGATCTTTCTTCGCCTTGGCTTCAACGCTGTCAAAGGCACCATAGACGATACGCTCTGCGGTGGATTTCTTACCATCCATCATCAGGTTGTTCATGAATTTCGAAAGCACCAGATCCTTGAATTTCGGATCGGGCAGGATAACCCGTTTTTCGGGACGACGACGACGTGACATATCTTATAACTCCGAAACTGAAACTATTTAGGACGCTTGGCGCCATATTTCGAGCGGCTCTGCTTGCGGTCCTTGACACCCTGGGTATCGAGAACACCGCGCAGTACGTGATAACGCACACCGGGAAGATCGCGAACACGGCCGCCGCGGATCAGCACAACGCTATGCTCCTGAAGGTTATGGCCTTCACCGGGAATATAGCTGATGACCTCGCGCTGGTTGGTCAGCCGCACTTTCGCGACCTTGCGCAGCGCCGAGTTCGGCTTCTTCGGGGTCGTCGTGTAGACGCGCGTGCAAACCCCTCGCTTCTGCGGGTTGGCCTCCATCGCGGGAACCTTGTTCTTGGCCTTCTGCAGGTCGCGCCCGTGGCGGACCAGCTGATTGATCGTCGGCATGAAGCCCTTCACCTTATAAAGTTACTCTGCCGACACGCGAAACGCGAAAGAACCCCGGAAGCCATCGGCCCTCCAGGCCTTTCGCATACGTGCGGCAATGTTCAAGCTCTTGCCCGCTCCAGGGATGTCAGGACGCGCCGAAGCACGCTTTCGGTCCCGCAGGCGAGGGGGCCTATAACCGGGGAGTCGGATTGGGTCAACGCGCGAGTTGGCCGACCCTGAGTGCCGAAGGAGCCATTGTCCTACTCGGTCGTCTCGCCTTCCCATTCGTCCTTATCGTGGTCGCGTTCCGCTTGCTCCTTGGTGACGTGGACGCGCTTGTCCTTATGTTCGGGCGGGCCGTAGATGGTGTAGAGCCTAAGCGGCGCGGAGCCGGTGTTGATCACGTTATGCCGGGCGCCCGCCGGAACGATAACCGCGAAGTCGTCCTCGATCTTGCTGGCGACGCCATCGATGCGAACTTCGCCCGCGCCTTCTTCGACACGGAAGAACTGGTCGCGGTCCTCATGCACTTCCTCGCCGATCTCCTCGCCAGGCTTGAGCGTCATCAGCACCAGCTGCAGGTTCTTGCCCGTGTAGAGCACGCGCCTGAAATCATCATTCTCGATGGTCCGCTGCTCGATATTGTCGACATAGCCCTTCATCGCTTCTTCCCTTTGCTGATGCTCTCGCGCTCCTGAACAGCACAGCGGCGCAACCGTTCCCGCCTATTTCAGCGGACGGTAGCGCCAGCTCTTCGGCGAACTGCGCTCACTTGGATTTTATGATCTTGCCGCTCATGATCACGACATCGACATGTTCGAGCCGGCGGACATCGGCGAGCGAATCGCCGTCCACGGCGACGATCTCGGCAAAGCCCTACCGCGATCGCACCGACATCCCGCTCGCGGCCCAGCGCCAAAGCGGCGTTGCGGGTCGCGGCCTGGATCGCCTCAATCGGCGTCATTCCATATTCGACCATCCAGCGGAACTGGCCGGCGGCGCGACGGTCCGGCCGGCCAGCACATCGACCATCCGCCCCGCGGTGACCACGACGCTCGCGGCGGCGGCGCT
>NZ_JBGTDD010000052.1:0-5793 GCF_041748495.1 Parasphingorhabdus sp. | reverse complement strand
CCCAATCGATTTTTGTCGGCAACATTTGAATTCGAATGAAGTGTCGGGCGCAACAATGATTCACGCAATCATGTAGTTTTGATTCAATGTTGCCAATAATTCGTGAATTTCCCTTCGACCACGAGTTTTTCAACAGAATAGGGTGGTTTGCAGCCGTTCCGCTTTTGGATTTATTCCTATAGAAAGTGGGCATGACAACGTTTGTCGCTCTTCTCCGCGCAGCAAATGTGGGCGGTACCGGGACGCTGCCAATGGCGCAGCTTAGAGAACTTTGCGCGCGTGCCCAATTTACCAACATCCGAACTTACATCGCTAGTGGTAATGCAATTTTCGCAAGCGATCTTGATGAAAATGAAGTTCGTGCGGCACTCGAAGAGCAACTTGAAAACCATGCGGGCAAGCCCACTCTTCGTCGCTCATCAAACCTCGGATCAAAATAGCCTCCTGCAAAAGCTACCTTGAATCAGAAACTACGCGCTTTGGGAATCCCCTTTGTCAACAGAACCTAGGAGCATGCATTGTTCAAACTATCAAATCTAGACGGAATCCGGATTTGAGCTCAGGATTGCCGGCATTCGCGTAAAGTTTCGATTCCTCGGCCTCCGACTGGACGAGGCACGGTTTGAACCGCTCAATCGGGCGACAAAACTGTCCTGCGGTCGCGGATGCTCTTGCTTATCGTGCAGGATCGCTTGGTTTGCGAGTCAGCAAGTGGCATTGTCATTTGAAAATATCGACCGCCAATATCAGGGCTTGCCGAGAGGACAGTCGAACAGGCCGCCAACGAACCCGGCTAAAAGGCTGTGCTGATCGAGGCAAGCTTCGCACCGGCTATTACCTCTGGAATCCGCTCATCTAGCAGACACAAATCTTCCTCTGCCCTTGTCTGCCCTCAAATTGCTCAATTCACTTGGGATCGGGCTGCCGAGCGTTCTTCGTCAAAGGCGCGCAGGACGATAGCACCGATAGAGATCTCGACATTGTCTGCATTCCTAATGCTAACCCGGTAGAAAAATTTCGACGTCGCCTTGAACTGGGTGAGGGCTCCGGTCGCGGAATATACCGTGTCGATCAATATTTCCTTGCCGAGATCATCATGTCCAATGACTTGAAAGGGTAGTGATTCCGTCGCCGGATCAACCAGGCCAGCAGTATTGCCATCCTGGTTGAGATGCGCAAGTTCACCAGAATCGATCCGGGCCGCTCGATAGAAGGTGGACAACCAGACCATCAGATCATCGAGCGGCAGGCGCTGCGCGAATACGATCCCGACCCTGTCACCAGATTGCCAGCGCACCGTGCCATTTATGTCCAACAATTCCGGCACTGAAAGCCTCAATTTTTTTCCGATCTCGAAGGTAAAATCTGTTCTGACACAAATGCCTGCGGGCGAAATATCGCAAATATCCGCAGGGATGAGGCGGGAGCCTTGATAGAGGTTGATCGGGTGCTGCATCTCGACCCGTGGCAGGCGCGGGACGCGACCATGGCTTGCCTCCGAGGGCTTGGCAAGCACCTTGGAAATATCAATCGGTGCCGAAAATTCGATCCCGGCCAATGCGTTTTTGCGCCAACGGACTGTCCCTTTCAACACCTGATCTTCACTCAAAAAAGCAGTGATAGTCTCACCCAGCTCGAATTTGGGATGCACCTCAACCATCATCCCGGCCGCCGAGAGATTTTTGATGAACCCCCATCCTTCGCCGGACTCTGCTTTGATCTTGGCAAGGCGCAGCATCGCAATATGGCGGTTTTGCTTTCTGCGATCTCCCTCTTCCAGAACAATCTCTGGATCTTCCAGAACAATGTCCGGTCCCGGACCGCGTGATATACCAGATTCGATCATATTCTTCATTTTCACTTGACCTTCATTCGGTAGCTTATGGAAAATCGTTCATATTTCCCGACAGTAGAGAGCAGAGCGCCGTGCGGCCGGAATTTTTTATGTGTAATCCTGGCGTCGAACCCGTCGCTATCGGCGGTGGGAACATGGCTGAAGCTTTTACCGCCATCATTGGAGAATTCGATGGAATCCTCCAGACTGGAAAGGCCGGCAAATTTGAATGCAAGACCGCTGTCATGGTCTTTGAATGCGGCAGGGCCCTCACCAGTCTTTGCGAGGTCGCACACAAAAAGTGACAGATGTTCAGGAACCTGATCGGTGATCGCAAAAAATGCTGTCGGCGATCTGTGGTCGGTGGGACCGGATACAGACAAGGAAAAATCGGCTATGCTTTCTGCGACGTCCGCCCGCGCGCCACCTTCCCCGTGCGGACTACCGACAATATTGCCCGAAAGGGCGATTGCGATATTTTTACTCGGGTCTGCTTCGGCAAATGCCGGCAACGGAATGGCCGCAAGCAGCGCCGCAGTGATCAACGACAGGACGCCCGGCCGCGGCATTGCCTGCTGGTCTTGTCGGTCATCGCGAACCGCAAGTGACTTATGGTTCATATTGGAAACCTGCATGATCTGATCCTGTTATCCCCCAGCTATTGCAATTCGATCAGGCGTAATTCGCAAGATGCGCCGCCAGATGGAATGGCATCGGATCCCAGAAGCGCTTTACAACTGCGATATGTGGTGCGGTGAGACAGTGTCAGCGCCGGATTCGGTGCCGTGGTTCCCGGCTGGTCCGTCGAATTCATCATATAGGGTCTGATTATTTTTGCGCTTGCAACCGCGGTAGAGCGACCATTGGCCAACTGTGCCGAGGGATCAGTCGCAAATGCTTCCGAAGCCAGCGCTGGCAGCAAGATGATAATCATGACCGACATCATGGCTAAAGACAAAAGCGTGGGACAGCGGCTGGATATCAGAAAATCGGCTTTCCCATTCCCCAATATGATGTCGACTGACTGCATGAAGCATCCCACCACTAATTTGCAAGAGGGAGACTCTCGGGCATTTGTCCGGTGATGGAGCGGACAGAATGTCTATCCACTCCACCGGGAACAGTCGGTACGATATCGACCAGAATATCGCACCAGTGCCGGGACAACTGTGGCGCTTAATTGGGTTACC
The DNA here is from genome assembly GCF_041748495.1 of Parasphingorhabdus sp. Taxonomy (GTDB): domain Bacteria; phylum Pseudomonadota; class Alphaproteobacteria; order Sphingomonadales; family Sphingomonadaceae; genus Parasphingorhabdus. The sequence goes on along the minus strand of NZ_JBGTDD010000052.1, from coordinate 2,769 downwards.
ACAGGCAAATGCCGAATTGTCCCACTTGCCCATCATTTATGGCGCAACTTGAAGACAAATGGCAGTTAGATACGGCTAAAGTTACAGTATGTTACGGTTGCCCCGCATTAAGGCATTGAATTTTCATGGCTTTTCTCCATGCCTGAAACGGAAGAAGTGGAACGGTTAACGCTTTCTACATACTCGTTAACAAAACCCGTTCAATAAATCCCGATCTGACAAGGTATTCTTGACGCTCTGCCGATGATTTCACCAGTTTACGACCGCGGAAATCAGAATAGATCAACTATACACTATTGGGTGTCTTTTGAAAAGCCCAGCGCTGCCAGCGCTCGACCATGTTCAACCTCTTGCTCGGTCGCACAAAATCCGACGACGCATTTAGCGGCAGATCGCTTCAAAAACGGAACGGATCAAGATTATGAAACCGCCCAAATATCGCTACGCGAACATCATCCTGCCACCAGTGACCTTGATTGTTCTTGGGTGACTCCGGTCAGGATGGACTGGGCGAAACTGTGCAAGCTATCGTCGCGGGCACCCATGATGACGATCCGGTCACCCGGCTGCGCAAGTTCCACTATCCGCTCGCCGCATTCCTGCCGTGCCGCAATATGTTCAGCCTGGCCACCACCAGCTATGATCCGATCGACGATGAAGTCGCTGCCATAAGTCCGGTCGACCGTTCCACCAAAATAGACCGGATCACATAGAATGACGCGATCATCGTCGCAAAGATTGTCCAGGAAAACAGCCGCAAGTTCAGATCCCATTTTCTTTATCGGACCATAGCCGTGGGGCTGGAAAAAGGCGATCACCCGGCCGGGGAAAGCCTTGAGCGTGCTTAGTGTAGCCGCTATTTTTTCCGGATTATGGCCAAAATCATCGATCAGCGTAATATCGTTCATGATTCCCACGATATCAAAACGGCGCGCCAGACCGCGAAACGACCCGATCGCCGAAATCGCGGTTTCGACCGGCACCCCGATTACACAGCTCGCCGCTATGGCGGCCAGGGCATTGGCTACATTATGTCTGCCTGGTACTTGCAACGATACCGGAGTGTTTGTTCCACCGGTTCGCAACAAGAACTGGCTAGCCAGCGATTTTTCCTCGACTTGCACGGCCTGGTAATCCGCACCATCGGAAAACCCGAAACTGCTGGCTTTTTTCAACGGACGGGAGGCGACCAGCGCCCTGGATTCGTCGTCATCATGATTCCAGATCGCATGCCGCGATTTCTCGACAAAATCTCCGAACAATATTCTGAGTTCTTCCAGGCTCTTATGATCCAGGCTGACATTGTTGAGCACCGCGATTTCCGGATGAAACAGAGCGATCGAGCCATCGCTTTCATCAACTTCGCTGACCATCAGCGCGCCAGTTCCGACCCGGGAACTTGCAAAGGGCGCGTCCGCTTCAACGAAATTCTTCATCACCGCCCCGTTCATGATCGTCGGATCGCGGCCGGCTACGGTCAATATCCAGCCGATCATTCCGGTGACAGTCGATTTGCCACTGGTTCCGCCCACCGCGATGCTGGATGGCACAGCGTTGAAATGCTCTGCGAGCAATTCGGCACGGGTCAGACGCTGACAACCCAGCGCGACGGCGCGAGCAACATCCGGCACTGTCTCTTCAATGGCGGCGGAGGCAATCAATATCTGGCTGCTCTCGACCAGACCGCTGCCATCTTGCTGGAACAGCTTGATGCCCCGGTCCTGCAACCACCGGAACTTGTCCGCCAGTCGGCCCTGGTCCAGCGCCCGGTCCGAACCAGAAACCTGCGCCCCAGCTGCTTTGACAATCATTGCCAGAGGCAACATTCCGGACCCACCGATGCCGCAAAAATAATAGGATTTGTCTTCACTCATTTTTTCGCGCTATTGCTTCTCTCTCTATTTGGCAATGGCGCAAGGAACAAATTCCATCTCCTTACCAGTTCGCATCGGTATCTGCGCGCCGTCGACTCCCCTTCCCCGCGAGGCAGCCGATCGCGTCCTGGCGCTCGCAGCCCTGACCCATCCGCAGGCCGAACTGATCTTTGACCCGCAATGCTTTCTTGAGGAGGGCCATTTCGCGGGCAGCGACAGGCAGCGAACCGACAGTTTTGTTGCGCTGGCCAATGACCCGAGCCTTGATGCAATCTGGTTTGCCCGCGGTGGTTACGGGGCTGCACGGATAGCGGAAGCAGCTGTCGAGCAACTGGATGGCAGCGCCAAAAGCAAAATCTATTTGGGCTATAGCGATGCCGGCAATCTGCTCGGTGCCCTCTACCGCGCCGGCTTTGATAGGGTCGCCCATGGTCCAATGGCCTCCGACATTGGCAGGACAAGTGGCGACCGTGCGGTTCGCAGAGCCCTCGACTGGATCGTGCACGAAAAGTCAGATGCGCTGGAGCCGGGACTTGAGAGAGGCAGGAAATATGCCGCCTTCAATGTGATGACGCTGACAATGATGACCGGCACCAGGTTGATCCCGGATCTACGGGATCACATTCTGATTATCGAGGAGATATCCGAATATCTATACGGCCTCGACCGCGCCATGTTCCATCTGTGCAGCAATCTGGCAGAACATGGACTCAACGGGATCAGATTGGGAAACGTCAGCGATATCCCCGAGAACGACCGGCCATTCGGCGAAGATCCCGAGGCGATCACCAGGCGATGGTGCCAGAGCAATGATATCGCCTATCTGGGACGATCGGAAATAGGCCATGATGTCGAGAATAGAATCGTTCCCTTCGGGCTGCTGAAGCCCTGAGAT
>NZ_JBGTDD010000051.1:0-1617 GCF_041748495.1 Parasphingorhabdus sp. | reverse complement strand
TTTGAAACCCCGCGAGTCAACGTCCGGCAATCTAAACCAGACTCGCCAGCAGGGCTGACGGTGTTTTCATCCTCCTGCGTCGATCACTGATTCCGAAGCCGCTGCAGATAGGCCCATAATCCTGGCTGATCCGATGGCGCTAATTTGGCTATTTGGCGAGATTGCCCAAGCCGGACGTATTTCCTCGTCCGTGAATATTGCAAGGCTGGCGGAACCAAGCTGGTGGCAATTCGTTACATCCCCAAGCGCGGCATTTAAACAGGAGAATGACATGTACGGTTGGGCAATAACCTTGGCGATAGTCGCTTTGATAGCAGCGATACTCGGGTTTGGAGGAGTTGCCGGCGTTCTGGCCGACATAGCACTTGTCGTGTTCATTATAGCTCTGATTGCCACAATCATTTTCTTTGTCATGGGCTGGAAAGCCGGCAAAAAATTAAGCAGCAAACTTTAGTCGAAGCGGCATGACGAACAGTGAAGGTGTGATTGCGGTAAGAATTTGTTGCTGATCTGCGACGCTGCACGAGCAATTCAAGCATGGAGAACTGGATATCCAATGGAGTGATATCGCAGTTGCCTATCCCGCACAGCTCATTGTAACAGTTCCGTCCATCGATAAACACCATCGCGCGATCCGCCGCAACCAAGCGCTTTTGGGATAACAAGTGTTTCGCGGAAAAATTCGAGCCGGCGCGAACTGCAATCGCTGGCACAAGAGCTTGCAAGGCGTGCTCGTGATCGGACGCGGCTCCCAATATGCAATCTGCAGAACCGGGCAATGTTGCCCCCACGAAAGGCCAGACATTCAGCCGGGAATTATAGATCGGACCACTGAAGCGATCTGCGACTGGCGGTTGCATGACATTTTCGAAGCGATTTGCTTAAGTTGCGCACGGACGGTAGACACGGCGACCTGTCTGGCCTCCGCATTCTGGCGGAGTGTCATGTTGTTGCCTATACCGGCGGCGATTTCCGCTTCTGCCCGCGTCAGTCCGAACAGATTGCACAATCTTTGCACGAGCAGCTGATCAGGGAGCCGATCCGCCTCCAGCAGAATTATCACCGCCCTGCTACCATTCGATAAGCGCATCGGCGATATGGTCGCGATATGGTCGCGATCGCGGGCGACCCTCTCTGATGACCCAGGACCACGGCACCCGCGTCAGGTGAAGGCGCTACGGCCGCTGCTAACGCCAGCCGCAATAGCTTCATCGCCGATCCTACCGCCTCAATCTTCCCATGGGAATAGGTGAGGAGCTGCGCCTGATGGATGGTGCTTTGCGCGGCGGCGTTCATTCCAAGCCGGCGTCCTCCGCCGGTCACCAGGAGTGCGGCATGTGCCATGCTTTCCGAGTTCATCGCCGAATCATAGATTTCTTCAGGCGAAATACGGCGATTTTCCATGAACGTGCCCCCGCTTGTTCGTTGATCATCGCACAAACTGCACAGGTGCTTTGCCTGCACCCAAGCAACAACGTCCCGAATCAGACTGGGCATCATTTCCATAGCCCAAATTGGGGATGCGAATCGAAATAAAACAATTAAAGTCAAGGCATTAGACGTAAATGGGGCTGTTTCCGAAGCATCGACATACCGAAACAATCAAGGCGAAACCTC
>NZ_JBGTDD010000050.1:0-38568 GCF_041748495.1 Parasphingorhabdus sp. | reverse complement strand
GGCATAAGCACTATCCTCCAGAAAATGACTTCGCCTGCGAGCCGGTCATTTTCTGGAGGATAGTGCTTAGCAAACCAAAACGGCTGAAGCCTTATACCAGCTACAAGCTGGTGGGTTTACTCCAAAGGTGAGACACTAAATGCAGCGTCGAGATGTTGTTCGTGCATTCCATCATTTTTCAAAAGGCTGAGATAAAAACTGCAATATTCCAATACGTATCTGTGACTCTTGTTTCTCTCTTGAGATACAGCGCGCACGGCCTTCTCAAAATATCGTCTTGCTCCTTCATAGTCGCCTTCCATGAGCCTTATTTGACCACCCAAAGCGACATGACGTGCCTGATCGCTCTCTTCAAACTTCGAGTAGTATTTTTTTGCCAATTCGACGTCGTCTTTTCGACAAGCCACCACCGCCTTTGCCACTGCGAATGGTTCAGCCACCGCACGCCAGATTTTAGTTATCATGCTGGCCGTTTATCAAAACAAAAACCTCCATCAGTGAACAAGTCGCAGATTGTGTTAGCCAAGTTGCATTTGTCAACAACCATGAAAGTATCCGCTCCTACGCCTAAATTGAACAATAGCGTTGCGGAAGCAATTCAAACCGGCACCGCCGTCTCATACTTAATCCGCTCCATCGCAAAGCTCGCCGACACGTCGGACAAGGGCACCGCCTTGATCAGTTTCTTGTAGACCCGGTCATAATCGGCAACATCGCGGACCAGCAATTTGAGCATATAATCGACCTCCCCCGCCATCCGGTAGAATTCCACCACTTCCTCGATTGCCGAGGCCGCTGCAGCAAATTTTTCCAGCCATTTGTCGCTATGATCGCTGGTCCGCACGGCGACAAACACGGTCATGCTGAGCCCGACCGCCTCGGGATCGACAATCGCCACCCGGCGCGCGATAATCCCGTCCGCCTCCATCCGCTTGATCCGCCGCCAGCAGGCATTGGTCGACAGGCTGAGCTGGGCCGCGAGATTTTCCAGCGACAGGCTGGCATCGCGCTGCAAGGCTTTCAGGATATTCCGGTCATTATCATCAATATTTTTTGTTTCTTTGCTCATAAATAGAAGATTATCACATATTATGAGCATTATCACCAAATATTGACAAGGATTTCCCACGCCCCCGCCATCATAAGTGAATGCAGATGATGACAGGGGAAGATGACATGCTGGATACTGTAGGCCGGGCACGCAAGGACAAGCTGCTATCGCTTTCGGCTCTGATCGGCAACACCCCGACGATCAGGATTCAGGCGCGCTGCGAAGGGCAGGACGTCACCGTCTACGCCAAGGCGGAAATGTTCAACCTCTCCGGCAGCATCAAGGACCGGATGGCGCTGGCGATCCTGCAGGACGCAATGCGGCGGGGCGAACTGCTCCCCGGTCAGAATATTGTCGAGGCGACCAGCGGCAACAGCGGCATCTCCTTTGCCGCCATTGGCTGCGCGCTTGGCCATCCGGTCACCATTTTCATGCCCGACTGGGTCAGCGCTGAACGGCGCGCGATGCTGGCCATCTACGGCGCCGACGTGCGCCTGATCTCCCGCGAGCAGGGCGGCTTTCTCGGCTGCATGGCGGCGGCGGAGGAGCTGGGCCAGCAGGGCGCTTATATGCCGCGCCAGTTTTCCAATCCGGTCAACGCAGACGAACATGCCGATGGCACCGGCCCCGAACTCTGGCAACAGGTGGCATCAGACGGCGGCACACTGGGCGGCTTTGTCGCCGGTGTCGGCACCGGCGGCACGGTAATGGGCATGGGTCGCTATCTCAAGGGCCGCGACCAGAGCATCGCCGTCCATCCGGTGGAACCGATTGAATCGCCGACCCTGTCGGTCGGCCACAAATGCGGCCAGCACCGGGTCCAGGGCCTGTCGGATGAATTCATCCCGGCGATCCTCAACCTGTCCGAACTGGACGGGGTGATCGGCGTCAGCGACGGCGACGCGATCCTGATGGCGCAGAAGCTCGGCCAGGAATTGGGTCTCGGCGTCGGCATTTCCAGCGGCATCAATCTGGTCGCCGCCATTCGCCTCGCGCTGCGCCAGCCCGTGGCAGCGGACGGCACGCGCAAAGCGGTTGCGACGATATTCGCCGACAGCAACAGCAAATATCTGTCCACTGATCTGGCGAAGACCGAACCTTGCCGCGACTGCTATCTGACTCCCACAGTCGAACTGCTGGACATGCAGACTATCCGCTGAGCGCCGCTATATTGCGCTCGTCCGCTGTCGTGACATCCACCGCCAGGCCGATCAGATCGGTATCTTCCGGTGCATCGGGCAGCACGCCGATCGCTGGTAGCCCCTGCTCGTCCTCCAGCCACAGGCTCGCTGCACCGCGGCTGGCCTTGCCATAAGGCATGGCGTAGCTTCTGATCACCGCCTTGCCGGAAAAGAAATGGTCCGCTTTGACATGATCCGGCTTGGCAATCCGCACCGGCGCCGCGATCCGGTCCGGTGACCAGCCGCCGGCCACCGGCTGCGCGGCATAGATGCCGACCGATTCTTTATTGATCACCCCGCCATTGGCCGAGATCATCCCCGGCTTGCTGCCATCCTTGCGCAAGGCCTCGACCAGCGCGACCATGCCGTGCGCACTATAGCTGTTGCCGGGACCGCCGAAAAAGCTCAGCCCGCCGGTCAGCGTATAGGAAGACCGCGGCCGGTCCGGCGATCCCAGCGCATCCATCGCCAGCGACACCGCCACCGGGAAACAGCTGTAGATATCGATCGGTCCCAGATCCGCCGCGTCCAGCTCGGCCAGTTCCAGCGCCTTGGGAAAGGCGACCTGCATCGCCGGCGAGACCGACAGATCGTCCTGGAGGCTCATTAACGGTACGCTCGCATCGGAGCCACTGTGCAGATAGATCATCCTGTCTTCGGCAATGCCCAGTTCGGCGGCATGGCCCGCGGTGGTCAATATCACCGCCGCGCCCAGTTCCACCGCATCCTGCGCGACCATCCACCGCCGATAGGGATCATTGAGCCGGTAATTGCCATGATCGTCGGACAGCAATTCCGCCGCCGTCCAGTCGCGGGCAAATTGGGCATGTTTGCGGGTCAGCGAGACCCCGGCAAAGGCCTCCCACAGCTCGGCCATGCTCTGCGCATAGCTGTCACGATCCATGCCAAGCCGCGCCCGCCGGGCGTTTTCAACGATACCGTAGGCCATCGGCATGTTGATGATTCCCTGCCGCCATTCATAGGCGGTCAGCATCTTGTCCTCGTCGGTCCTGAGATCGGTCATTGCGCGGGTCGCCGGCTGGCTCCAGTCCAGTTCGTGACCGCTGCGCCGGGCCCGCTTGACCGTGCCCATATTCTCGGCGCTGGACAGGACCACAGCCTTATATTCGCCATCATGAACCTGGCAGGCGAGCTTGTTGAGATGCTTTTGCGGGCTCTGGCCCCCGACATCGCCATAGAGCAGGGTAGCGGGATCAAGACCCGAGGCTGTCGCCACCGCCTCGGGATGATTTTCCGGCGAGCCGAAGTCATGCGGCAGGCCGCTGTCGTGGAACAGGCGGATCGACAACAGGCAGTCAATCGACGCAGCCAGTTTTTCCCCCGCACCGCTGTCTGCCAGCGCCTCTCTGATCGCTGCGGAAGCCAGATCCACGGTCGACGGCCATTCAATCCCCTGCGATTGTTTCAGTTTCTGCCCGCTTGCCTCGCCGACGCCGACCAGCACCGGCGCCATGGGATCTGTCAAAGCCATTGGTAATTCCCTCAAAATAAACAGTTCATCAATCGGTTAAAACTGATAACAGACGGCTAAATCTATGCACCTAATAATTTGAGGACTTTTGAATGAGCGGATGGCCAAAGCTGAATTGGGACACGGAACCGACGGGCCCACTGAAGGGATTGAAGATCGTCGACATGTCGACCGTTGTGCTGGGACCCTTTGCCACCCTCAATTTCGCCGACATGGGGGCAGACGTCATCAAGATCGAAAATGGCGAAGGAAAATTCGCCGGCGACATGATGCGCCACGCCGGCGACAGCCCGACCGGCGACCTCGGGCCGATCTTTGCCTCGCTCAACCGCAACAAGAAATCGATCACGCTCAACGGCAAGGATGAAGACGACAAGGCGGTCATTCTCGAACTGCTCAAGCATGCCGACGTGTTTTTTCACAATGTCCGGCTGGCCGGGATGGCAAGACTGGGTCTGGATTATGAAAACGTCAAGGCGGTCAATCCGGGTATCGTTTATGTCCATTGCGCCGGTTTCGGACAAGGCGGGGAATATGAAAAAAGGCAGGCCTATGACGACCTGATCCAGTGCGCCTCCGGCTTTGCCAGCCTGTTCGAGATGCGCGGCGACAGCGGTCGTCCGCTCTACATGCCGTCACTGGTCGCCGACAAGACCATCGGCCTGTTCGCGGTCAACGCGACGCTGGCGGCGATGTATCACAAGGAGAAGACCGGCGAAGGGCAATTTGTCCAGGTACCGATGTTCGAAGCCTTTACCTGGTTCAACATGGTCGAAAACCTCTGGGGCGAGACGTTCATTCCCGGCAACGGGAAAATGGCCTATACACGGTCAATCAACCCCAATCGCAAACCCTATCCAACCAAGGACGGCTATATCGGCCTGGTTCCCTATAGCGACGCGCAATGGGAGAAATTCTTTGAACTCGGGGGCAAACCGGGCGTATTCCAGGAGCCGCGCTTCGCGACCTATTCGGAGCGAACCAAAAATATCACCGACCTCTATGCGTTGATCGAGGAAATCGCCTCGACCAAAACCACCGACGAGTGGCTGCCCTTGCTCGACGAGCATAATATTCCGGCCATGCGCTACAACAAGATTGCCGATGTGCTCGACGATCCGCATCTGCAGCAGGTCGGATTTTGGCAGGAACGGGAAGGCGAAAAAATGGGCAAATACCGAACGATCAAACACCCGGTTCATTATTCCGCCAGCCCGGCGAATATCTTTGCCGACCCGCCGACCCTGGGTGCGGACAACGACGAAATACGCGGCGCGCTGGGCATGCCCGCCAACGATGAATAGAAAAATAGCAGGACAGGAACCGCTCGATGAATTTTGATTTCTCAGACGACCAGAAATTTCTTCGCGATGAAGCGCGCAAGTTTCTCGAGGCCCAGTGCACCATGGCACATGTCCGGGAGGTACTCGATGATGACAGCAAGAGCCATCATGAAGGCGTCTGGCAGAAAATCGTTGAGATGGGCTGGCTCGGGGCCGCCATTCCCGAAGAATATGGCGGGCTGGGTCTGGGCATGCTCGAGCTTTGCGTGATTGCCGAGGAACTGGGCCGGACACTGGCACCGGTTCCATACGGTTCATCGGCCTTTTTCTTTGCCGAAGCCCTGAAACTGGCGGGCAGCGAAGAACAGAAACTTGCTCTGTTGCCCAAAGTCGCTGATGGCAGCCTGATCGGCTGCATCGCGGTCAGCGAGGGGCCGGGCAAGATTGCCGCTGGCACGATTGCCACCCGGCTGAATGCAGGCACCATTTCGGGCAAGAAGATTCCGGTAACCGATGGTGATATCGCCACCCACGCGATCGTGCTGGTCAAAGATGGCAGCGGCGCCAGCCTGGTCATCGTCGACCTCAACCAGAGCGGCGTATCGCGGAAACCGGTCAAGACGCTGGAACCGACGCGCAGCCATGCGGCGATCAGCTTTGACGGTGCATCGGCAGAATTGCTCGGCGAAGCGGGCAACGGCATGCCGCTCCTCGACCAGATCAACGACCGGGCAGCGGTACTGCTGGCCTTTGAACAATTGGGCGGTGCGTCGCGCTGTCTGGAAATGGCCAGCGCCTATGCCAAGGAGCGGCAAGCCTTCGGCCGCGCCATTGGCGGCTATCAGGCGATCAAGCACAAGCTCGCCGACATGTATGTGAAGAATGAAGTCGCGCGCTCCAACGCCTATTATGGCGCATGGGCGCTGTCGAGCAATGCCGCGGAACTGCCCGAAGCGGCAGCAGCGGCGCGGGTCGCGGCATCGGAAGCCTTCTGGTTTGCCTCCAAGGAAAATATCCAGACCCACGGCGGCATGGGCTTCACCTGGGAGGTGGATTGCCATCTCTTCTACCGCCGCGCCAAATTGCTGGCGGTACAGGCCGGCAGCCCGGCGGTCTGGAAAGAGAAACTGGTCGCCGCGCTTGAAGCGAAAAATGATTGAGAGGAATTGAGCATGGATTTCAATGATACCCCCGAAGAAGCAGAATTTCGCGCCGAGGCCCGGGCTTTTCTTTCGCAGAATCTGACGGCCAAGACACCGGGCGCGTTGCGCTCTGGCGGTCGGGAAGATTTTCTCGCCCGCGCCAAGGCCTGGCAGAAGATCAAGGCCGAAGGCGGATTTGCCCAGATAACCTGGCCCAAGGAAATGGGCGGTCGCGGCGGTACCGTGATGCAGCAGGTGATCTGGGGTCAGGAAGAAGCCAAGTTTGACGCGCCCACCGGTCCCTTTGCCATCGGCCTCGGCATGTGCGTGCCGACGGTGATTGCCTTTGGCTCGGACGAGCACAAGCAGCGCTATGTCCAGAAAGCGCTGAAGGGTGAGGAAGTCTGGTGCCAGCTGTTCTCCGAACCGGCCGCCGGATCCGATGTTGCCGGTCTCAAGACCAAAGCGGTCAAGGATGGCGACGATTGGGTAATAAATGGTCAGAAAGTGTGGACTTCCGGCGCCCATTATTCCGACTATGGCATCCTGCTGGTCCGCACCGATCCCCATGTGCCGAAGCACAAGGGCCTGACCATGTTCATCGTCGACATGAAACAGCAAGGCGTTGACGTACGACCGATCCATCAGGCTTCGGGTGGCAGCGAGTTTAACGAAGTCTATTTCACCGATGTCCGCATTCCCGATGCCGACCGGCTTGGCGAACCCGGCATGGGCTGGAAAGTGGCGCTGGTTACATTGATGAACGAGCGGCTTGCGGTGGGCGGCTCGCCCGGTCCCGACTGGAAGGAAATCATGGACTATGCGCGTTCCGCCGGCACCCTGTCGAATCAGGCCTTCCGCGAGAAACTGGCCGACTGGTATGTCGCAGCCCAGGGCTACAGGCTGACCAAATTCCGTACCCAGACCGCTCTGTCTCGTGGCGAAACGCCCGGGCCGGAAAATGCGATCGGCAAAATCATCAACGCCAATCATCTGCAGGATATCTGCAACAGCGCGATCGAGATGCAGGATCATTTCGGGCTGATCGTCGACAAGGACGAAGCGCCCTCCGATGCAATTTTCCAGGAGAGCTTTTTGTGGGCGCCGGGGCTGCGCATTGCCGGGGGTACCGATGAGATATTGAAGAATATTATCGCCGAACGGGTACTCGGCCTGCCGCAGGATGTGCGAGTCGACAAGGACAAGACCTTCGCCGAAATGAACTAGGAGCCCGAATAATGTCTGATCTTCCCGTCCATGTCGTCGCCAATTTCACCGTGCAGGACGCGGCGAAATATCGCGAATATGAAAAGGGGTTTTTCCCGATCCTGAAAAAACATGGCGGGGAGTTCATCACCTTTGACGACGGCAGCGTAACCTTCGAAGGCGCGGCACCGCCCGAAGGCCGGGTGGTCTTGTTCAGATTCCCCAGTGAAGCCGCCGCCACCGCATGGTATCATGATTCCGATTATCAGGCTTTGTCCGAGCACCGCCGCGCCGGGACCACGTTGAATTTTCTCACGATGGTGCACAGCCTTCCACCGAGAAAATAGGCGGCGATCATAAATCCGCTTGCAGCAGCCGCAGAAAAACTTGCGTGATCGGTGCGATTGCAAATGTTACCAGACGTGCGAACCGAAAAAAGGAAAATTTCCCATGACCGCAGACCTGCCCGACTACACGCCGCCAAAAGTCTGGAAATGGGACAAGGAAAATGGCGGCCGCTTTGCCAATATCAACCGCCCGATAGCCGGGCCGACGAAAGAGGTGGAACTGCCGATCGGCAAACACCCGCTGCAGCTCTATTCCATGGCCACGCCGAATGGCGTCAAGGTCACGGTAATGCTGGAAGAGCTTCTGGCGCTCGGCCACAAGGGCGCGGAATATGATGCCTATTATATCAATATCAGCGAGGGTGATCAGTTCGGCAGCGGTTTTGTCGATATCAATCCGAACAGCAAAATCCCGACGTTGATGGACCATAGCACCGACACACCGACGCGGCTGTTCGAATCCGGTTCGATCCTGCTGTATCTCGCCGAGAAATTCGGTGAATTTCTGCCGAGCGATCACGCCAAGCGCACAGAAGCGCTCAACTGGCTATTCTGGCAAATGGGCAGCGCTCCCTATCTCGGCGGCGGCTTTGGCCATTTTTATGCCTATGCCCCGGTCAAGATCGAATATTGCATCGACCGCTTTGCGATGGAGGTCAAACGCCAGCTCGACGTGCTCGACCGCCATCTCGCCGACAATGAATATATGGCAGGCGACGAATATAGCATCGCCGATATCGCGATCTGGCCCTGGTATGGCGCGCTGGTCAAGAATGTCGTCTATGAAGCGGCAGAATTTCTCGACACCGCATCCTACAAGAATATGAACCGCTGGACCGACATGATTGGTGAGCGCCCTGCCGTTCAGCGCGGGAAGATGGTCAACCGCGCCTGGGGTGATCTTGAAGGCCAGCTGCGCGAACGGCACGACGCCAGCGATTTCCAACTACGCACGCAGGACAAGCTCGAACCGGAAGGCGAAGCGGCGGAATAATGGACGAAATTTGCTCTTCGATATCCCCGCTTCCTGGATCGGTGAACGCTTTGCTCGATAGGTTCGATACACCAGCGCCATGATCGCCTTGGACGCAAAGAAGGAGAAAGCTTTCCGATCCGATGGGGACAAGGCATTGGAAATAGTTGACTTGGAAATCCGCAGTAAATGGGACGCCAAATACGTATAACTATTCTAGATCATTCCCGCGTCAGGCTCGCATAGACGCGGCTAAGGAAGCTCGGCAGCATCATTTCATTGGCCTGAAATTCGGTATCGAATTCCGCTGTTGGTTTCACCGCCATGATCTCCAGCAGCGATTTGTCATCGTCGATCAGCGCTTGCACGCGACCCTGAATGATGGTCAGCACTTCGATATAGCGCGCCAGCTTAGTGCGGTCTGTGACCGGTCCGTGTCCGGGGATGATTTTTGTATCATCATCAATCGCGTCGTGGACGGCCTGGCAAAAGGCGATCATTCCAGCAAGGTCGCCGCCATTGTCGGCGTCAATGAACGGATAGCCGCTGTTGTTGAACACATCGCCCATATGGACCGCGTTCACACCGCGAAAGATGACCGCCGTATCGCCGGCGGTATGGGCGGGACCGATGTGCAGTAGCTCGATCTTCTGATCGTTGATGTGAAACTGCATCGTCGTGTCAAAAGTGATATCGGACAAGGCGTGTTGGGGAAACGCTTTCTGCTCGGTGGCAAAGGGTCCAAAGTTGACGATTTGATCGCCGAGCATTTTGTCGCGACTGTTTGACTGCGAAACGATCCAGCTGCCTTCTTTGCCGAGCGTCAGATTGCCGTCGGCATGATCAAAATGCCAGTGGGTGTTGATCACGAAATCGACCTTGTCGCTGCCGACGCCTTTCAACGCCGCCTTGATCTTCGGCATCAGTTGCGGGAACTGGTCATCGACAATCAACGTGCCATCCCCGCCGACGGAAACCGCGATATTGCCGCCCAGACCAAACAGGACATAGAAGCCTTCGGCCAATTTTTCGGTCTTGATCTCGGTCTTGTCAAAATCCCAGCCAAAAGCTTTGTACATTTGATCCGCCGTCATCAATGGACCAGGCGAGACCGGCTCTGCTGGTGTCGATTGCTGCGGCTGCACGCCATGCGCCAGCGCCGGGGAGTGTAATGAAAACGCCAGCGCCAGTCCCAATAGTCCCATCGCTTTGTTCATCCGTTCCCCCCGTCTTCGCTTGATTATTATTTCAAAATGCCGGCCATGATCAGATCGACCGTCTGTTCGCGATAGGCATCGCGCATCCGTTCGTCGAAATCCTCGCGGCCATAGCAATATTTCCAGACCAGCTTGCCGGTGAAGAAGCGATCTGCCGCACCGGTAACGGCGGAATAGAAGAGGTCGGGATCGACCTCGCGGAACACGCCGGACTTGATGCCTTCGCCGACAAAAATCTTGTAGGCTTCGGACAGCGGCTTCAGATATTTGTCCGCGATCTTGCGCGCGCCTTCCGGCGGCAATTCGCGAATCAGCCGCATGGTCAGCCGGTTGAGATAGGGAAATTCATAATAGGTATCGATCACCGCGCCGATATGGTGGCGCAGCTTGTCTTCCGGCGGCCAGTCCTTCTTGATCAGCAGGCCGACCTGGACCAGAATATTGTCCATGTCACGCTCCAGAATCGCCTCGAGCAGACCGTCCTTGTTGCCGAAATAATATTTCACCAGTGCGCTGTTGAGGCCGGACAGGACGGATAGCTCGCTGAACGAAATATCGATCGTGTCGCCTTTGCGCATGATCTCGCTGGCGGTTTCGATCAGCTTGTCGCGCGCGCCTGCTTCATTCTCCTTGGCCACCAATTTATCGACGCCCATCTAAATTCTCTCCCGTGCACAACGTCACTATTTTGTCACTTATAAACAGGTTCTTTCCACCATGGGAAGCTGTCTGGCAAGTCGCTGGACACTTTGTCGGGATAGTTGGGGCTGCGCTTCTCCAGAAAGCTCGCGATACCCTCTTTTGCATCGGCAGATTTCGCCCGATTATAGATGATCCGGCTGTCGACCTTATGCGCTTCCATCGGATGGTCGGCGGTGGGCAGTTGCCACAGCATCTGCCGGGTTACCGCTATCGATACCGGTGCTGTGTTGTCGACAATCTCCCGTGCCAGCGCATAAGCGGCCGGCAGCAGCTCCTCCGGCTTGTGCAGCGACCGGACCAGCCCGCCCTTGAGCGCTTCCTCGGCGTCGAATACCCGGCCGGTAAGACACCATTCGAGCGCCTGCGCCCGGCCGACCAGATTCGGCAGGAACCAGCTGGCCGCACCATCGGGGGCAATGCCGCGCCGAGCAAAGACGAAGCCGAAGCGCGCCGTCTCGCTGGCCAGCCTCATGTCCATCGGTAGCAGCATCGTCGCACCGACACCCACGGCAACACCATTGATCGCACCGATGACCGGCTTCAGGCATTGATAGATGCGCAGGATCAGCAGCCCGCCCCCGTCACGAACCCGCGGATCGGAATAATCCTCGACCGGCTCGTCGCTGGCAAACGGCTTTTTGCCGTCGTCCGGAGTCAGATCGGCACCGGCGCAAAAGGCGCGCTCGCCGGCTCCGGTAACCACCACCGCCCGCACCTCATCATCGGCGTCGATCCGGTCAAAGGCATCGGTCATTTCCCTGATGATCGTCCCGGTAAAGGCGTTCATCTTTTCCGGCCGGTTGATCGTGATCGTCGCGATCTGGTCGGTGACATCATAGAGGATCTGGGTGTAGTCGGTCATGCGAGTCTCCTGGGGATACAAAAAGGGCCGCGAAACGCTCGCAGCCCTTCCGGTTTGATGATCAGCGCGGCGCCATCCGGATGCCGCCGTCGAGCCGCACATCTTCGCCGTTGAAATATTGCGTTTCAATCATGCACATGGCGAGCGCGGCATATTCGTCCGGCTGACCCAGACGTGGTGGATGGGGCACCATTGCGCCAAGCGCGTCGCGCACATTTTGCGGCGCACCTGCAAGCAGCGGTGTATCGAAGATGCCGGGCAGGATGGTGTTGACGCGAATGCCTTCACGGGACAGATCGCGAGCGATCGGCAGGGTCATGCCAACCACACCGCCCTTGGAAGCGGCATAAGCCGCCTGACCAATCTGGCCGTCTTCTGCGGCCACCGACGCCGTATTGACCATGGCACCGCGATCGCCGTCTTCCAGCGGGTCGAGGGTCAGCATGCCGGCCGCCGATTTGGCGATGCAGCGGAAGGTACCGACCAGATTCACCTGGATGACGAAATTGAAGGCATCCATTGGGAAATGCTTGATCGAGCCATCTTCCTTGGAACGGCTGGCCGTCTTGATCGCATTGCCGATGCCGGCACAATTGACCAGGATTCGCTCCTGGCCATTGGCAGCGCGGGCCTTTTCAAATCCTGCATCGACACTGTCATCGTCGGTGACATTGACCTTGCAGAAAACCCCGCCCAGTTCGCTGGCCAGGGCTTCACCCTTTTCCTCATTGAGATCGAACAGCGCGACCTTGACGCCCTTGGCGGCCAGACGGCGCGCAGTTGCTGCGCCCAGACCGGAAGCACCACCGGTGATGACGGCTGATATATTGCTATTGAGTTCCATATATTTGTCTTTCTTCTAAAATTAACCGAGCCGCTCGATGATCGTGACATTGGCCTGGCCGCCGCCTTCGCACATCGTTTGCAAGCCATATTTTGATCCGCGGGCTTCCATAGCGTTGAGCAAGGTTGCCATCAGCTTGGTGCCCGATGCACCGAGCGGGTGGCCGAGAGCAATTGCGCCGCCGTTGACGTTGATCTTGTCACGGTCCGCGCCGACATGCTTCAGCCAGGCGAGCGGCACAGGAGCGAACGCCTCGTTCACTTCATAAAGATCGATGTCGCCCATCTTCATGCCGGCCCGCTGCAATGCGCGGTCGGTTGCGAACAGGGGTTCTTCCAGCATGATTACCGGATCACCGGCAGTCACCGTCAGATTGACGATCCGCGCACGCGGGGTGAGGCCATGATCCTTGAGCGCCTGTTCCGAGCAGATCAGCACCGCACTGGAACCATCGCAGATCTGGCTGGCGTTGGCAGCGGTAATCGCGCCGCCTTCCTGCAGCAGCTTGACCGCGCCGATGCTTTCCATCGTGGCGTCAAAACGGATGCCCTCATCCACCTTGTGCTGTTCATTGCCTTCGGCCGTTTCAATTTCAACCGGGACGATTTCATTGTCAAAAGCACCGGATTCGACCGCCTTGATCGCCTTTTGGTGGCTTTCCAGGGCAAATTCGTCCAGATCCTGTCGAGTGAAGCCATGCTTCTTGACCAGCATTTCGGCACCCATGAACTGGCTGAACTGGATGCCGGGATAGGCCTTTTTGAGTCCTTCCGACATGTTGGTTCCGAGTCCGGCGTCCTTGAACAATTTGAAGGTGGAACCCATCGGAACGCGGGTCATGCTCTCGATGCCATGCGCCAGCACCATATCCTGTGTGCCTGACATGACGCCCTGTGCGGCGAACTGAATCGATTGCTGCGAGGACCCGCATTGCCGGTCGATCGAAACCGAGGGGATGCTGTCGGGCAAGCGGGAGGCCAGAACCGCATTGCGTCCTACATCGCCGCTTTGTTCGCCACCCTGCATGACGCAGCCGGTGATCACGTCTTCGATAGCAGCGGCATCAAAATCATTGCGGTCGGCGATCGCGTTCAAGGTTGCCGCCCCCAGATCCACCGGATGCACGCCTGCCAAACGGCCGCCGCGACGGCCACCAGCGGTACGAACCGCATCAACGATATAGGCTTCTGCCATAGTCTTATTCCTTTGATTGGTTGAGAGAGAAAAATTTAACTGACCGGTTAAACCGCACCAGCGCCAGGGTCAAACGAAAAAGCCGGCCATCACAATAGTGATAACCGGCTTTTTCCCATCATCGCATGCCGGACTCAGGCAGGCACATTGTCTCTTTTGACCGTGATCACCTGTGGATAGGTGAATTCAAGCAGACCTTCCTTGCCATATTCGGCGCCAAAGCCGGACTGCTTATGTCCGCCAAACGGCGCGAAAGGCGAGAGGTGGAGAAATTCATTCACCCAGACGGTGCCGGTTTCAAGCTGTTCGGCAACGCGGACGCCTTCATCGGCATCGGCGGTCCATACAGCGCCGGCCAGTCCATATTCGCTGGCATTGGCGCGGCTGATCGCTTCGTCCGTGGTGCTGAATTTCATCAGCGGCATAACCGGTCCGAATTGCTCTTCCGCCACGATCCGCGCATCTTCCGGCGGATTGTCGAGGATGGTGATCGGCACATAATATCCCGGAATGCTTTCATCCTGGGCATCGCCACCGACGAGGAACTTATAGCCATTGTCCTTGGCATCCTTGATCAGTTCCAGCACCCGCTCATATTGCTTCTTGTTCTGGATCGGACCGACCGCCGTGCCCTGTTGCGAGCCGTCGCCGACCTTCACATTCTTGGCATAAGCGGCAATGGCGGCGCTCAGGTCGTCATAAATATCCTCATGGATATAGATGCGTTTCGCGGCAACACAGATTTGGCCGGCGTTGGTAAAGCTCGACCAGAACAGCTGTTCCGCGACCTTTTCGACATTGGCGTCGGGCAGCACGATCGAGGCATCATTGCCCCCGAGTTCCAGCGTGATCCGCTTGAGATCCTTGGATGCGCCTTCCATGATCTTCTTGCCGGTGGCGGTCGAGCCGGTGAAGGTGATCTTGTCGATATCGGGATGGCCGGTAATCAGCGGCCCGAGGCTGTCCTCGCCGGTGATGATATTGACGACGCCCGGAGGGGCCACATCCTTGATCAGCTCGGCCAGACGCAAAGTGGTCTAAGGCGTGAACGGCGAAGGCTTGAGCACGATCGTGCAACCGGACAATAGCGCGGGGGCAATTTTCTGCACCGCCATCATCACCGGGAAATTCCATGGCACGATACCGCCAACGACGCCAACCGGCACACGGCGGGTGCGGCTGAGGCGCTGCTCGGTGTCCTCGTTGATTTCGTCTTCCAGTTCGAGCGTCGCCTGGGACCCCGCCATATAGGCAGCGCCGGCGATTTCACCTTGCGCCTGGGCATGGGGCTTGCCCTGCTCTGCGGTCAGCAGACGGAACAGCTCGTCATTATTCTCGTTGATTACAGCGGCGATCGCCTGCACCACCTGGCGGCGCTCATCGATCGGCTTTTTCGACCAGGTCTTGAATGCGGCGCGGGCGGCCGCAACCGCCTGATCCAGTTCGGCTGCACCACAAGCGGGCACCTGGCCGATCACTTCTTCATTGGCCGGGTTCACAACATCCAGCATTTGCGAGGTGGTGACCATCTCGCCATTGATCAAATTCTTATATTGGGTAACCATGATGCTCTCCTTTAGGGTCTGCCGTTTCTTTATATTTGAGTCGCTTATAGTGGATTACAAGGCTTTGCGCGCCATTCATTTTGATAGACGATAGCGGATCGGCAGGGTCTTGAGGCCGCCGACGAAAGTCGACTTGGCGCGGACCGGTTCTCCGGCCAGTTCCAGCGTTTCGATCCGGTCGAGCAATTCGTTGAACAAAATCTTCATTTCCATCCGCGCCATGTGGAGCCCCAGACATTGATGCGCTCCGGCACCAAATGCCAGATGCCGGTTGGGCGATCGCGACGCGTCAAATTTGCGCGGTTCGGGGAAGATGTCCGGATCATGATTGGCGGCAATATAGCTGATCATCAGCCAGTCATCCTTGGCGATCTTCTGTCCGCCAAGCTCGGTGTCTTCCGCGGCCGTGCGCATGAAATGCTGCACCGGCGTGGTCCAGCGGATCGCTTCCTCGACAATGCCGGGAAGCAGAGAGCGGTCGGCCTTGAGCCGCGCAAATTGCTCGGGGTCGCGGGCCAGTGCCATCATCGCGCCTGCTGTCGATGCCGAGGTCGTGTCATGTCCCGCCGCCGCCAGAATGATATAATAGCCCGCCATATCGCGATCGCTGAGATGCGCGCCATCGACTTTCGCATTGGCGATCACGCTCGCCACATCATCGGTCGGATTGGCGCGTTTCTCCTGGGTCAGCTTGGCAAAATAGGCCTCGAAGTCGGCCACCGCGCCGACCACCAGCTGCATGATCTGCTCCGGCGTCATATTGGCCATGCCGGACTTGTTGAGATCTTCGTCCTGGCCGCCAAACATCTGCTGGGTGAGAAACAGCATGCGTTGCTCGTCCGCTTCCGGCACGCCCAATATCTGCATCACCACATGCAGCGGATAGGGCGCAGAAACCAGCGGCACAAAATCGGCCTCACCGCCGGCATCAACCAGCCGGTCAACCGTGGCCTTGGCAAGCGCCCTGATTTCGTCCTCCATCTGCCCGATATTCTTGGGCATGAACCAGTCCTGGGTCAGCCGGCGATATTTGGGATGGGTCGGCGCATCGAGGGCGACCAGCGAACGCACCAGATTGGGATCGCCGCCGGTGATCGATTTCACGAAGGCCCCACTGTTCTTGTCACTGAAGGTCACACTGCGCGGACTGTTGAGGAACAGCTTGTTGTCCTTGCTGATCCGCATCACGTCATCATAGCTGGTGACCAGCCAGAAGGGATCGTGGACGTCGTCATTGACCACCCGTACCACCGGCGTTTCGCTGCGAAGCCTGTCGAACCGGTCGAGCAACGCATCCCAGTCGACATAATTGGCCGGATCGATAACCGCCTGTGCGTCCGCGCCGGTCAAGACAGGTTCCGCTTGCGTTGCCATCAGACGGTCTCACTTCCCTGCTTGCCCCAATATTCGTCACGCAGCAGCCTTTTGTAGAGCTTGCCGGTGGCGTGTCGCGGCAGTTCGGCCCGAAAGTCGATCCGCCGCGGGATCTTGATCCCGGAGAGCGACTGGCGTAGATAGGATTCCAGCTCCTGGGCCAGTTCCTCTCCCGCCGCGGCCATATCCATGGGCTGGACTACGGCAACAACCTTTTCGCCCATGTCCTCGTCCGGTGCGCCGATCACGGCTGCGTCGGCAACCTTGTCGTGGGAGACCAGCAGATTCTCGATTTCCTGCGGATAGATATTCACCCCGCCAGAGATGATCATGAAGCTCTTGCGGTCGGTCAGATAGAGAAATCCGTCCTCGTCGAGCTTTCCGACATCACCAAGGGAAGTCCAGCCCTTTTCATGGGTCGCCGCCTTGGTCTTCTCCGGATCATTATGATATTCGAACTTGGAACCGCTCTCGAAATAGATCTGGCCTTCCTCGCCGACCGGTACTTCCTCGCCATTTTCATCGCAGATGTGAACCACGCAATTGATCGGCTGGCCGACCGTTCCCTTGTGCGCCAGCCAGCCTTCGCTGTTGCAGAAGACAAAGCCATTGCCCTCGGTTCCGGCATAATATTCGTTGAGCACCGGCCCCCACCATTCGATCATCGCTTCCTTGATCGGCACCGGTACCGGCGCGGCGGCATGGACCGCGCTCTTGATCGAGGACACGTCGTATTTGCTGCGGATCTCTTCCGGCAGCTTGAGCATCCGGACAAAATGGGTCGGCACCCACTGGCCGACATCGCACCGATATTTCTCTACCAGCTGCAGCGCATGCTCGGGGTCGAATTTCTCCATGACCACGCTGGTCCCGCCCAGCGCCTGCACCGCGATGTTCCAGCGTAGCGGCGCAGCATGATAGAGCGGTGCCGGAGAGAGATAGACGCAGTCCTTGTGAAAACCGAAAATCGCCTCGGCCAGACCCGCAATGCCATTGGGTCCGGCGATATCTTCGTCGAGCGGCAACGGCAATTTCACCCCTTTGGGCTGGCCGGTGGTACCCGACGAATAGAGCATGTCAACGCCGGCCCGCTCGTCGGCAATGGGCCCGTCCGGCATCGATGCCAGCGCCGCTTCAATATTCCGCTCGTCGTCGGCACCATATATCAGCTGCTCGACATCGGGATTCAAGGCGCGCACCTGATCAATTACGGGTAACATCTTCTGTGAACTGATCAGCAGCTTGGCACCCGAATCCTTCAGAATATAGCTGACTTCGTCGGCGGTCAGGCGGCTGGAAATCGCGACCTGAAACAGGCCGGATCGCTGCGATCCCCAGGTGACCGGAAAAAATTGCGGATGATTTTCCATGCAGACGGCGACGGTATCACCGATCTGAAGGCCGCGGCTGCGATAGAGCTGGGCGATCCGGTTCGACAGCCTGTCCAGTTCCGCATAAGTGATGATTTCCCCCGAACTTGCCATGATCACGGCTGGCTTGTCGGGATTTTCCTTAGCGTGGACGGAAGGATGCATAATCTGGCGTTCTCCAAGTGATCGATCGCCTGACAGGGCGATTCGCGTTCCCGGCACCATGGTTTAATCGGACAGTTAAATCAATCGATACTCACATCAAGGGGCGATAGCAGGCAGCAATAGTCCTAATTCTCCACATAGATATCCACAGGCACAGCCAAATCGGCAAATATCCGGCCGATCGGTGCCATGCTGGTCGCACCCTGTTCGATTTCCTGTTCGAGCATCGCCTGGCTGGCAGCACCCTTGAGCAATACCACCACGGTGCGCGCTTCGCAGATCGCGGCCTTGGTGATCGTCACCAGCGGCGTGTCGCCATCATCGGGGAGCAGGCCGACGGCTTTCTTGTCCGCCGAGCCATCCAGCGCCTCTTCCATATCGCCGCTTTCCCGGATGCCGGCGGTGCTGCCGTCGGCACCCATGCCGAGCAGGACCAGATCGGGTGGCCATTTTGTATCGCGCAGCCGCGCATCGGCTGCGGCACCGGCCATATGATAATCCTCATGCTCCGGCGCCAGCGGCAGCACGCGTGCCCCGCGGGTCAGAAAGAGACCCGCCAGTTTCTTCACATGGCTACGCGGATCGTCGAGCGGCACCAGCAGATCATCGGTCGGAATGATCGTGACATATTTCCACTTGATCGGCTTTTCCGCGAGGGCCTCCAGCACCGGCATGGCATCATCGCTGGCCGGCAGCGCAAGCAGGGCATCGCCGCGCGCATCAAGCGCGCTTTCGATGATGAACTGAAGATCACCCGCTACGGCCGCGACCATTTCGGCTGGATCGTCAAAATCCCACCATTCCAGCATGGACTCGTCTTCCTCCGGAATTTCATCTCCGTCAAAATTTTCCAGCGCGTCTTCTAATTTGCTCATAGTCTTTCCAATTGTTCGCTCACCCGGCTTCTAATGGTTGGCAAGATCGAAACAAGAGCTAATCAGGCTTTTCAAGGCCGGACATTTGCGCCAGTTGCCCGGTACAGAAGGAATTTCTATGACTCAAAGCTATATTTTGACACTGACCGCCGCCGATCGGGTCGGGATTGTTGCGGCGGTGGCGGGCATGCTGGCGGACAATGACGGCTTCATCCTGGACAGCCAGCAATATGCCGATCTGGAACAGAACCGGTTTTTCATGCGGGTCGAATTCCAGGATGCCGGCAATGATTTTCCTGCCAGTCTGGCGGAACTCAGAACCCGATTTGCGGCGATCGGCGCTGAATATGATCTCGACTGGGAGATCAACAGCAGTGACCAGAAGCCAAATATCATCATCGCCGTTTCCAGAGGGAGCCACTGTCTCAACGACCTGCTCCATCGCTGGAAGACCGGCGGCTTGCCCGTGAACATTGCCGGCGTCGTCAGTAATCACGACAATTTGCGGAAACTGACCGAATGGCATGAAGTGCCGTTCCACCATCTGCCCGTCGCAGCCGACAATCGCGCCGACCAGGAACAGGCGATATTGGCCATCATGGAGCGCGAGCAGGCGGGCTATCTGATTCTGGCCCGCTATATGCAGATATTATCCGACAAGATGAGCAAAACGCTCGCCGGACGCTGCATCAACATCCATCACAGTTTCCTGCCAGGTTTCAAGGGCGCCAGGCCCTATCATCGGGCCCACGAACGCGGCGTCAAACTGATCGGGGCCACCGCCCATTTTGTCAGCCCCGATCTCGACGAAGGCCCGATTATCGAACAGGCGGTCGAACGAGTTGATCACCGTGCAAGCGTCGAAGACATGATCCGGATCGGGCGCGATATTGAAGCCCAGGTGCTTGCCAAGGCGATAAAATGGGCGGGCGAGCGCCGTATATTGCTGAATGGCAACCGGACCGTGGTGTTCCGCTAGGATTGCGGCGACTCAATCGGCGGCTCGTCCAGAACCAGCTCCGATGGCCGCAATATCGTGAGCGAAGCGGGCGCACCGCTGCCTTCCTCGCGCGCGCTGATATCGACCTGGATGAAGCGCTGATCCTCGGTCAGCTTTGCCTCCTGTGCCCACTGCCATTGCCAGCCGCCATTCTCAGCCGCTCCGCTTTGCTCACCGAGCGCGGGCGGGCGTGGATCGGTCAGGATTTCGACCGCCCGGTTGCGGACAACCGATTGCGCGACCACGCGCAGTTCCAGTTCGGCAGCATTGTTTGTCGTAAACGCCTGCAGTCGGATCAAGGCGAGGGCGGCAAGACTGAACACCGACAGCGCGACCAGCATCTCGATCAGCGTGAAGCCGCGCTCGCCGGACTTGGCGGAAGAGCTTCTTCCGAATATCCTCATGGCGCCGCTCCGGCCAGCTGCACATCGCCCATCGGCGCAATCAGGATACGGCGGCTTTGCGCCTCGCCCTGCAGGACCAGTTCGGCCTGGTCGCTGGGCAGGCCGGTGCTTTCAAAGCTGATCATCATCGGTCCGGCATCTCCGGTTTCTGCGGTCACGCCGTTTGACCAGTTGGTCGAAACAAAGGGCTTGTCCTCGATCACCGACCAGCTGCCCTTGCGCCTTTCCAAGAAGCTGTAACCGGAGGGTGTGATCTGCACCGCCATCGGCCTGGATTGCAGGATCGCATTGTCGCGCAGCGCAGCGGTGCGCGCGGCAAAGCGCTGGGCGTCTTCCTCCAGCGCGCTGCTGCCACCGGGAAAGGAAAAGACGACAACCGACGCCATCAGCCCGATGATCAGCAGCACGACCATCAGCTCCACCAGCGTGAAACCCGATGCATTCGCGCTTGCGGTTGGCATTTTCTTTCGGATCATTATCGTTCATTTAGCGAGTTGGGACGAGCGAGTCTTGCAGAATCCATCGGCCCCTGCAATGACAGGAGCATAAGAAAAGAAACGCCGGGCAAGGAAATATTCTATGGCAGACGTCGCTCTCTACGAGAAAAATGACCGCATCGTTACAATCACGCTGAACAAGCCGGAAACCCGCAACGCATTGTCGAAAGATCTGTGCGAAGCGCTGGTCAACGCGATCAACAAGGCGGATGCTGACCCCGGGGTTAGCTGCGTCGTACTGGCTGCCAACGGCAAGAGCTTCTCCTCCGGCGGCAATCTGCACGAGATCAAGGCGATGACCGCCGAGCAGAACATGACTCCGCTGGAAATCGAGAATTGGTACAAGACCGGCATCCAGCGCATCCCGCTGGCCTTTTCCGAAATCTCGGTGCCGGTGATCGCCGCGGTCAACGGTCATGCGATTGGTGCGGGCAATGACCTGACCACCATGTGCGATATCCGCATCGCCGGTGAAGACGCGATCTTCGCCGAAAGCTTCCTGCGGGTTGGTATCATCCCCGGCGACGGCGGCGCCTGGCTGCTGCCGCGAATCATCGGTCAGGCCCGGGCCAACCAGATGCTGTTCACCGGCGAATTCATCGATGCGCAAAAGGCGCTGGATTATGGTCTGGTGTCGGAAGTGGTCGCCAACGACAAGCTGCGCGAGCGGGCCTATGAACTGGCTGAAATGGTTGTCGCCCTGCCGCCGCTGGCGATCCGCAAGACCAAGGAACTGGTGCGCACGGCGCAAAGCGTGACGCTGAAGGAAAATCTCGATCAGGCGGCGCTGTTCCAGGGCGTGCTGCAGCAGCTTGACGATCATCGCGAAGCGATCGACGCCATACTCGAAAAGCGCAAGCCGGTGTTCAAGGGCGCGTGATTGCTCGAGAGATTCTCTCCCGCGTAGGCGGGAGAGAATCTCCTGACGGTGCCTAGAGGAAATTTTGGGAGATGGGCCCCTGCCTTCGCAGGGGAACAAAGAGGAGGGTTAGAATGAACAAGACCGCCATGTTGATCGCAGCCCTTGTATCGGCGGCACCAATACAAGCCGGCCCTCCCGAAGGCGTCGCGACCGAAGCGACCAAGGCCGCCAATGCGCAAGTGGCAGCCGAACTGCCCATTGCCGACCAGACCGATTTCGAAAATGCCAATCGCGGCTTTCTCGCCAGGATCGGCGAGGACAAAATTCACAACGAGGATGGCTCCGTTGCCTGGGATGCCAGCCAGTTCGACTTCATTCAGGGCACTGCCCCGGACACCGTCAACCCCTCGCTCTGGCGGCAGGCAAAGCTCAACAGCGTCCACGGCCTGTTCGAAGTCGTCCCCGGCATCTATCAGATTCGCGGCTATGATCTGGCGCAGATGACGCTGATCGCTGGCAAGACCGGCTGGATCGTCGTCGATCCGCTGACCACCCCGGCTCCGGCGAAAGCCGGTCTGGCGCTGGCCAACAAGACGCTCGGCGACCGGCCAGTCGTAGCCGTGATCTTTACCCACAGCCACGGCGACCATTTCGGCGGCGTTGCTGGGGTCGCTTCGCTCAAGGATATCCAGTCGGGCCAGATACAGGTCATTGCGCCGCACGGCTTTCTCGCCGAATCCGTTGGCGAAAGCGTGATCGCCGGAACCGCCATGAACCGGCGGGTGCAGTTTCAATTCGGCACCGCCTTGCCGGTTGGCAAGGCCGGCCATGTCGGTGGCGGGCTGGGGCAGAAATTGTCGAGCGGCGATGTGTCGCTGGTGCCGCCAACCCGGTCGATCAGCAAGGATGGCGAGACGCTGACCGTCGATGGCACCACCTTCGATTTCATGGACGCCAGCGAAACCGAAGCTCCGGCCGAGCTGGTTTTCTATCTGCCGCAATTCAAGGCCCTGCACACCGCCGAAGTCGCGACCCGTACCTTCCACAATGTCCTGACACCACGCGGCGCTCTGGTCCGCGACACGCTGAAATGGAGCAAGGTGATCGACGCGATGCTCGCCAGATATGGCGCGCAATCCGACGTCATGCTGGCCTCCCACCACTGGCCGACATGGGGCAGCGACAATGTCCAGACCGCGCTGAAAAACCAGCGCGGCATCTATCGCTATGTCCATGACCAGACGATGCGGCAAGCCAATCAGGGCGCAACCATGCACGAGATTGCCGAAAATATCGGCGAGCCGGATTTCGCCAGGAGCGATTTTGGCGTCCGCGATTATTACGGCACGCTCAATCATAACAGCAAGGCGGTCTATCAGCGTTATTTTGGCTGGTGGGATGCGGTGCCGGCCCATTATCACGAGCTGCCGCCGGTTGAGGCCTCGAAAAAATATGTCGCGGCGATGGGCGGTGCCGACAAGGCGCTGGCGGTCGGCGAGAAAGCGTTTGAAGCCGGAGATTACCGCTGGGCCGCAACGGTTTTCAACCATCTGGTGTTCGCCGGTCCCGCCGATGAAACGGCCAAGAAATGGCTGGCCTCGACATACGAGCAGCTTGGTTTCCAGTCCGAGGCCGGGACATGGCGAAACATTTATCTGGTTGGCGCCAAAGAGCTTCGCGAGGGTAACAACACCAAAGACAGCATTTCCACGGCCAACGCAAAGGTGCTCAGCAACATCCCTGCGGTCGATCTGTTTGACGCCATGGCGACACGATTCAATCCTACCAAGATGCAGGGCGACGGCGGTGTCCTCCGCTTCTGGTTCCCCGACCGCAAGGAAGCGGTCAGCATTGATCTCGGCACGAGCGTGATGTTCCCGCGCAAGGAGGATTATGCGATCACTGCCGTCGGGTCGGATGTGCAGATCACCATCAGCCGGGCGGAGTTTAGCAAGCTGCTGATGCGGGAAACCAGTCCGATGGAGCTGATCCGGGACAAGCGGATGACCATCAGCGGGAATGATGCACTAATGGCCACCATGTTTCTAGCGCTCGACGAGGTAAACCCGCAATTCGATATCGTGACGCCGTGACCCCTCCCCCATCCGTTCCTCCTGAGCCTGTCGAAGGACGCTTGCCAAGAGGCTTCCGCAAGCTCAGCACCAACGGGTTCCACTTGATAAGGATTGCCCATGCAAAGATTTAACTTTCCCGTCATCCATCCCGATCCGGCGCTCGAAGCGTTGCGCGGTGAATTGCAGGCATTTCTCAAGGAAGAACGCGATGCGGGCAATTTCAAACCCGAACCGGAATGCTGGATGGCCTCCGCCGATCCCGAATTCTCGAAAAAGATGGGCAAGCGCGGCTGGATCGGGCTGACCTGGCCCGGCCAATATGGCGGTCAGGACAAGGGCGCGCTCGAACGCTATATCGTGACCGAGGAAACGTTGCGCGCGGGCGCTCCGGTTGCCGCGCACTGGATCGCCGACCGCCAGCACGCGCCGATGCTGCTGGCCCATGGCACCGAGGAGCAGAAGCTGGACATCCTGCCGCGCATCGCTGCCGGCGAATGCTATTTTGCCATCGGCCTCAGCGAACCCGGCGCCGGATCGGATCTTGCCAATGTCAAGACCAAGGCGGAGAAAGTCGCTGACGGCTGGAAGATCAATGGCCAGAAAATCTGGTCCTCCGGTGCCCATATCTCGCATTATATGGTGGCTTTGCTGCGGACCTCGCCGGCCGATGGCCGCAACCGCCATGTCGGCCTGTCACAGATCATGATCGACCTCACCCTGCCCGGCGTCACCATCAAGCCGATCGTCGACCTGTCGGGCGACGCCCATTTCAACGAAGTCTATTTCGAGGATGTGATCGTCCCCGACGACTGCCTGCTCGGCGACGAGGGCGGCGGCTGGGCGCAGGTAACCGGCGAATTGGCCATGGAACGGTCCGGGCCGGAACGGTTCCTGTCCAGCTATATCACGCTGGAAACCGCATTGTGGCAGCTCAGCGGCAAAATGGGATCGGATTCGCAGGCGCGGTTGGGCAAGCTGATTGCCAATCTCCGGACGCTTCGCGGGATGTCCTGGGCGATCGCCAATCTGCTCAACCAGGGCGTGTCGCCGGAAACCGAGGCAGCGCTGGTCAAGGATCTCGGCAACCGGCTCGAAAATGATCTGACCCAGCAGGTGCGCGCGATGCTCAACGACCTGCCGTCCGAAGACTGGAGTCCGGAGATGCGGCGAATACTCAATATCGGGGTGCTGCGCTCTCCACCCAATACCTTGCGCGGCGGCACGACGGAAGTGATGCGCGGGATTATTGCCCGCCAGTTGGGACTACGCTGATGATAAACACCGAAGGCATGGTCGCCGAAACGGCCACGAAAATCTACACTGACCTTTGCAGCCGTGAAGTGCCGCACCGGGCCGAGGCGGGGGAATATCCGCAGGCCTTGTGGGATGCGCTTACCGAAAATGGCCTGCCGCTCGCCTGGGTCAGCGAATCCAATGGCGGCTTTGGCGCCGATTTTGACGAGGTGTTTGGCGCGATCTGGGCTTCGGCACAGGCTGCTTCGCCGGTGCCCTTCGCCGAGACGCTGATCGCCAACTGGATGCTCGACCGGGCCGGTCTCGCTCCCGCCGATGGCAGCGCCAGCTTCGCGCTCAGCGGCCATACGCCGAGTGCCGACATTCCCTTTGGCATGCACGCCGACAAGATCGTCCTGTTCGACGCCGCTCATCACGAGATAGCCCTGTTCGACAATCGGGAAGCGGTCCGTTCGGCTGAAGAAGCTTTGTCACCCGACGGCATGACCCAATTTGTCTTTTCAGGCCATCTGGCAGAGCAATCGGCAAAAACCGACCTATCCCGGCGCGCCTTCGAAGCGCTGATCCTGACCGTTCGCGCGGTGCAAATGGCCGCCACCATGGAAACCGCCCTGAACCTGTCGATCGAATATGTCTCGCAGCGCGAACAATTCGGTCGTCCGCTGTCCAAATTTCAGGCGATCCAGCACCAGCTGGCGCTAGCTGCGTCCGAATGCGCCGCCGCAACCATGGCCGCGACCCAGGCCGCCAGCGCCTTCGCCCGTAACGCCGATGATCCGGAAAAGGCATGGCACGAGGCAGTGATAGCCAAGGTTCAGATCGGCCATAGCGTGGAAACCGTCACCGTGCCTTTCCATCAGGTCCACGGCGCGATGGGCTATACCCAGGAATATGATCTGCACCATTATACCCGTCGGCTCTGGGCCTGGCGCGACGCGCTCGGCAACGAACATCACTGGTCGAAACAACTGGGCGCAGAACTTGCCCTGACGACGCCGGACCAGATCTGGAAAGGCGTGACAACAGGCGACTGGACGGGTGACAAATCGGTTGCTAGTTAATCGCGCGATTAAATGATTCCCGGATGGAGCAACAAGCTTCCAATCCTTCCATGAACAGGAGCATATCCCAATGAAAACACGCATCACAGAGCTTTTCGGCATCGAGCATCCGATCATCCAGGGCGGCATGCATTATGTCGGGTTTGCCGAACTGGCTGCTGCGGTGTCGAACGCCGGCGGACTTGGGATCATTACCGCATTGACCCAGCCTTCTGCTGCGGCCCTGGCCGATGAAATCGCCAAATGCCGCGATATGACCGACAAGCCGTTCGGCGTGAACCTGACCTTCCTGCCGGTGGTCAATTCCCCGGACTATGAAGGCATGGTCAAGGCGATCATCGACGGCGGCGTCAAGGTCGTCGAAACCGCCGGCAACAATCCGGTGCAGGTGCTGCCGGCGCTGCACGACGCCGGCATCAAGGTGATCCACAAATGCACCGCCGTCCGCCACGCACTGAAAGCCCAGAGCATCGGCTGTGATGCAGTATCGGTCGACGGCTTCGAATGCGGTGGCCATCCCGGCGAAGACGATATCCCGAACATGATCCTGCTGCTCCGCGCCGCCGACGAACTGGATATTCCCTTCGTATCCTCCGGCGGTCAGGCCGACGGCCGCAGCCTGGTCGCCTCGCTGGCGATGGGTGCCGAGGGCATGAACATGGGTACCCGCTTCATCGCCACCCAGGAAGCGCCGGTGCATCAGAATGTGAAGGACGCGATTGTCGCTGCCAGCGAACTCGATACCCGGCTGGTCATGCGCCCGCTGCGCAATACCGAACGGGTGCTGACCAACCCGGCGGTCGAACGGCTTCTGGAAATCGAAAAGGAAAAAGGCGCGGACCTGCAATTTTCCGACGTCATCGAACAGGTCGCAGGCGTCTATCCCAAGATCATGCTGGAAGGCACGATGGATGCCGGCGCATGGAGCTGCGGCATGGTTGCAGGCCTGATCAACGACATCCCGACCTGCAAGGAACTGATCGACCGGATCATGGTGGAGGCGGACCAGATCATCAATCAGCGGCTCAAGGGCTTTATGGCTGGCTGAAATATCGATGCGGGCTGAAGATTGACTATTGGCGAATTTCATCTACCTTCCACCCATCAAGCAGACCCGGGGCATCCAAAACATGGCAGAACCATTCTACATACGCGCGAAACGCGTTGTTTCGGCGGGAATAGAAACCGCCCTCGATCAGGCAGAACGGGCAAGCGGCACCAGCCTGATGCGGGAAGCAATACGCGAAGTGGACCGGGCTATGGACAAGGTTCGCCGAGAGCATGGTGATGCGTTGGATCGCCAGAGTGAGGCTGCGGGCCAGCAGAAACTATCGGCGAAACGCGCGGAAGAATGGGGTGGTAAGATCATTTTTACCCTGGAAAAGGGCCGCGAGGATCTGGCGGAAGCTGCGATCATGCAACAGATCGATTTTGAAGCCAAGATCAAGCATTTCAAGAATCTGGAAGCATCCGCCAAGACGGATGTCAGCCGCTTGGACCGCTTGTTGGAAGATCTCGCTGCCCGCAAATCGACCTTGCAGGCGGAACTGGCGGCATTTGAAAAGATGATGAACGAAAACCAAGCCGCCAGCGACGAACAGACCGAATTGGACGCGAGCGTCGAACGGAAGATCGAACGTGCCGAAGCAACATTTGGTCGGACCATGGAAATGGTCGGCGGCGTGACGGGAAACACAACACAGGCAGCCGAAATTACAAAGTTACAGCGAAATACGGAAGTTGCAGAAAGGCTGGCAGCCCTGAAGAAGTCAATGAAGTCCAAGGGCGGCAAAACCAAATAGGCAATATTCATTTGGTAGAGTCACGGCTCCCGAAACCGGAGTTCCAGGAGCCGTTCGCGCCAAATTTTTGCGCTAGATTTACCGATAGATCGCGTTGCCGATGACCGCTCCGATAATGCCGCTGGTGACCGCGATCAGCACCGCATCATTGCCGGATCGCACCCACTGGTGGCCGCGGGGCGCATTGGATAGCCGGTAAGCGCGAGGATTGTTGATCACCTGATAATTGCTCGCATAGCGCCGGTCAAACCGCTGGCCCTTGGCCCAATGTCTTTGCGAGACATTGCTATAGCGCTGACCATTGTAGCGATTGTGCTGGACATTATAGCGGCCGCGCTGGTTGTTTTTCTTTATCGTGGTTTTCGTAACCGTGCGCTGGCCGTTCCGCTGCGTCACGGTCTTTTGAACCACGCGCTTGCCGTTGTTATTTTTCACTTTCTTCTCGACCATCCTGTGCTGGGCAGCCTGCGCCTGAGCGGTAACCATCGGTGATACCGCCATCGTCGTGACTGCCAAAGCGATCAGAAACTTTTTCATGTTCAATTCCCTTTTCTATCTGGCGCCAACTGCGGCGTCACAAACAGAAATAGGGGGAAGCTGTCGCAGGCGTTTGTCAGATTCGAGGTTTTTTGTACTAGAGTGTCGCAGGAACAGGATCTGGTTCATCTGGCGATCAGCTAGCGGCTGATCATTCCCCCCAAAGAGCCAGTACCGCCCGCAGCGCCGTCACCAGCGCCAGTGGTTGATCCAGCATCAGATGATGCTCGGCTTCAGGAATAGCGATCATCGGAATATGGCTGCCGCCCAGTTCGCGGAGATAGGCCGCACTGTCGTCATCGAAGAGCTTGCTATTCTCGCCATAGACGATCGCCAGCCGATGCGGCAGATCAACGATGCGTTGCGCCGTTTGCCCCCATTTCACCATGTCATTTTCATTGCGATGGAAAACCATCGGATCAAATTTCCAAGACCAGCCCTGTTGTTCACCATCATTGACGCGACGCAACGAATGATAGGCCATATATTCAAACAGGAACGGCTGCTGCACCGGTTGCGGCGGCGACAGCACAAAGCGGGCATGGGCCGATTCATAGTCGGGATAGACTTTATTGGCCCGATCCGACCGACCGGAACCCGGCGGTCCGCCACCATTTTCAAAATGCGCCGCCAGCCTTTCCGGTCGCATGACCATCAGATCACAGATGATCAGCCCGCCAAAGCGCTCTCCCGCCATCTCCATCGCGCTCAGGGCCACACCGGAACCAAAACTATGGGCAATGATCCTTGGTTTCACCGCACCGGAGAACAGGTCCAGCGCCTCGGCTAAGGCAACCATATCGCCGGCCCGCTTGTCGCCATCGCAATCGGCGATCATTTCGCTCTCGCCCATGCCAGCCAGATCATAAGCGATGATGTCATGGTCGGCGGCCATAAAGGGAGCGATAAAGGCGAAGCAGCGCGCGTGGGCCAGAAAGCCGTGTGTCATCAGCAAAGGCGGCTTGCCGCGTGTACCCCAGCGGAAATAATGAACCCTGGCGCCGCCGACCTCGACAAAGGCCTCTTCGCGCGGCATCGCCATCGCCTCGGCAAACCATGCCGGCAGATCCTGATCGCCAGCCCAGATATCGACGATATCCGGGCTGGCCGTTTTCTTGCTATCACTCATGGACGAGATTATTTCCCCTGCCAGTTCGGCTTGCGCTTCTCGGCAAAGGCGATCGAGCCTTCCTGCGCGTCCTGAGAGGTGAAGACCGGCCCGGTGATTTCCGCCTGCTTTTTCCAGGCTTCTTCGCTAGTCCAGTCATAGCTTTCGTTGATGATTTTCTTGGTCGCCTTGAGCGCCAGCGGGCCGTTGGCCGCGATCGTGGTCGCCAGTTCGATCGCCGCATCCAGAGCTGCACCTTCGGTAAGTCGATTGACAAAACCCACTTCATAGGCGCGCTGGGCGGAAAAGAAATCGCCGGTCAGGGCCCATTCCATGGCAATCCGCTTGCCGACCAGCTGCTGCAGCTTGATCACGCCGCCAGCGGCGGCCACCAAGCTGCGCTTGGCTTCAGGAATTCCGAATTTGGCGTTGACATTGGCGACGCACAAATCGCACGCCAAGGCCAGTTCCAGACCGCCAGCCAGGGCATAGCCTTCGACCGCGGCGATCAGTGGCTTTTCCGGACCCTTTTCGGTAATACCGCCAAAGCCATAGCCTTTTACCGACGGAGTCTCGCCGCGCAAAAAACCCTTCAGATCCATGCCGGAACAGAAGGTCCCGCCTGCACCGGTGATGATCCCGGCATTGAGACTGTCGTCATTGTCAAGCTGCTCCATCGCCGCGCGAATACCTTCCGCTGCCGCCTTGGTCATCGCATTTTTGGCGTCGGGCCGATTGATGGTGACGATGATAAAACCATCGCGAATTTCGGTAAGTACTTCAGACATTTTCTTTCTCCATTTTTTCTTAAATTTGTGCCCCGGCGAAGGCCGGGGTCCATCTCCTGAAATTGCGTAGATCTGCAATGGCAAGAGATGGGCTCCTGCCTCCGCAGGAGCACCGTTCACTCAATCCTTAATCAAACAGCAATCCTGCCAGCTTCGACCTTTGGTAGGCCGCATCACCAATCAGGGCACCTGCCAAAATCGCCTTCCGCCGGTGCAATTGTGCGTCGCAATCATGAGTAAAGCCAAAGCCGCCGTGGAATTGAATCGCCCGGTCCGCCGCGGTAGAATAACTGGAATGCGACTGGGCCGCCGCCATCCGTACGGCCACCTCGCCGCGACCCTGTTCGCCCCAGCTATGCGCCGCGCTATAGAGATGCGTGCGGGCCTTTTCATATTCGACATAATTGTTGACGGTCGGATGCTTCAGCGCCTGATAGCTGCCGATAATCTTGCCGAACTGCTTGCGCGTCTTGAGATATTCGAGCGTATAATCGATCACCGCCTGCGCGCCGCCGGTCATTTCGGCGGCGTGGATAAGACCTGCAGCCAGCTCGATCTTCTCCAGTGTTTCACGGGTCCGCGATGCATCGAACAGCGCGTCGGCCGACAGGGTCACACCGTCGAGACTGACTTCATAGCTGCGCGCGGTTTCGTCTATCACCGTTTCGCGGCGCAAAGCACCGTCCCCGAGTTGCGAACGCTCGATCAGGGCAAAGCGGACCGCCCCGTCCATCTTCACCGAAGCGATGATCAGCTCGGCGCTGTCGGCCCAGAGCACCAGCTGTTTCTTGCCAGACAGTGTCACCATGCCGTTGCTCTCGGTCGCCGTGGCCTCGACATTGGCCAGATCCCAGTCGCCATTGGCTTCGCGCAGCGCGAGCGTCGCCGCTGTACCCCCGGCAATTTGTGGTAGCCATTGAGCCTGCTGCGCTTCGCTGCCACCGGCGAGCAGCGCCTGCGCCGCCAGCGTGGTCGATCCGAACGGTGTGCTCATCAGATTGCGGCCCATCTGCTCGGCAATCGGCACGACTTCGGCCATCGACAGGCCGACACCGTCATGCGCTTCCGGTATCGCGATCGCCAGCCAGCCGAGCTCGCCGATCTCTTTCCAGATGCCCGGATCATAGCCAAGATCGTCGTCGATCAGTCCGCGTACCTTGTCGATCGGACTTTTGTCGCGACAGAAGTTCGTCGCCACGTCCATCAGTTCGATCTGCTCTTCGGTCGTCCCGATTGTGCCTAGATTATCCATATATTCCCTCAATTGCAAAACTGTCGGCTTAAACCCGTTAGTGGTGAGCCTGTCGAACCCAGCCTCTCGGCCGAGAAGCACCCTTCGACAAGCTCAGGGCTAACGGCCAGCCTGATCATTATTCTATCTTGTTTTCGGCAATCCCAGTGCGTGCTCCGCAACGATATTGCGCTGAATTTCGGAGGTGCCGCCGCCAATCGTCGCCGAGAAGCTGTTGAGATAGCTGCGATGCCAATAGCCATCATCGACCGCATTTTCGTCCCCAACATAATAGCCCGCCTTGGTGCCCTGGAAGGCCAGCGAGAATTCGGTCAGTTCGCGGATCAGTTCGGTTCGCGCCAGCTTGTTCATCAGCGGCAGGCCCATCGGCCGGTCCTGCATCAGCTGCGGCATCCGGCGACGGGTGTTGTTGAGATTGAGCGCCTGGATGTCGATCATATATTGCGTCATCTTGTCGCGCATCACCGGGTCGTCGAGCAGCGGTTTGCCATTGCGGACCGAGTTTTTCGCCAGCTCGACGATTTCCATCACGTCGAGTTCCTTGACGAAAAAGCCGCCGACCGGCTTGACCTTGGCACCGCGTTCATATTCCAGCGTCTTCATCGCCATCGACCAGCCATTGCCTTCGCCCCCGAACAGGCAGTCGGCGGAAATGCGGGCATCGGTGAAGAAAGTCTGGACGAAGCCATATTCGCCGGTCAGTTTCTTGATCCGGCTGGTGGTGATGCCGTCGATCTTCATCGGATTGAGGAAGAAGCTGAGACCGGCATATTTATTGGGTGCATCGAAATCGGTCCGTGCCAGCAGGATCATATATTTGGCGCGATCGCCCAGCGAGGTCCATATCTTGGAGCCGTTGAGGACATATTCGTCGCCGTCCTTCACGGCCTTCAGCTGCGCATTGCCGAGATCCGATCCATTTTCCGGTTCGGAAAAGCCCTGGCACCAGATATCTTCGGCGCTGAGCATCGGCTTGATATATTTCTGCTTCTGTTCCTCGCTACCGAGATCCAGAATCAGCGGCCCGGCCCAGCCATTGCCAATTGCATTGAGCATGATCGGCGCGTCATATTTCTTCATCGCCCGGGTAGCCGCGCGCTGATATTCGCTGTGCAGGCCGCCGCCGCCATATTCCTTTGGCCAGCTGGCGCCGAGATAGCCGGCTTCATAAACCTTGCGCTGCCAGTCGCGCAGAAAATCGAACTGCTGGTCGGTCGAGACTTCCATGAAGGTCAGCGGCAGCATGAAGCCGGGATCGCGGACGGTATTCTCCTTGAACCAGGCATCCGCCTGCTCGGCATAGTCCTTGAGTTCGGTTGCACTCGGTTTGTCGGCCATAGGTCTTGCTCCAGAAATCTTATCAATAGGGCCAGTGGCACGGTCCCGCTGGCTGCGATATTGCTTGAATCAATAGTGGGTTAATTGAACGATTAAATTGCATAAAGCAATGGCCGGGACCTGCAAAATTGACCCTGGGGAGAGAAATATGATCGATCGGAATTTTAGCGGGCAAAAACATGTCATGTGCCGGGCCTGTCACGCCCATTGCGGCCTGATTGTCGATTTCGAGGACGGCGTCCCGGTCAAGACCCACGGCGACAAGGATAATCCCGAATTCGAAGGCTATAGCTGCATCAAGGGACGGCAGCTCGCCAATTATCACAGCTTCGATACACGGCTGCTGACCAGCTACAGCGGCATGAAACAGGGTGAGAAACAGCCGGTGTCCTGGCGCGATGCCGCACGCGACATCGCCAGACGCCTGGAGCGGATCATCGATGAGCATGGCCCCGATGCGGTCGCCTCCTATGTCGGCACGTTTGGCTATAATAATGTCAATGCCCACGCCTTCATGCTGGCGCTGATGGACGCAATCGGGTCAACATCAGTTTATGACAGCGTCACCATCGACCAGCCGGGCAAGGGCATTGCCCGCGCCCTGATCGGTCCGTGGCTCGCCGGTGCGCCGCGGGTCGGCGACTGGGACGGGCTGATGCTGATCGGCACCAATCCGGTGGTGTCGATGAACGGCGGCCTCGGCATGAACCCGGCGAAAAAACTCCATGACGCCAAGAAGCGCGGCATGCAGCTGATCGTGATCGACCCGCGGGTAACCGACAGCGCCCGCCAAGCCGATATTCACCTGCAATGCCGCCCCGGCCAGGACCCGATCCTGCTCGGTGCAATCGCAAAAATCGTCATCAACGAAAAACTCTACGACAAGGATTTTGTCGCTGGTGATGTCGACGGTTTCGAAGCACTCAAGAAAGCGGTGCAGCCGTTTGACGCGGGTCCGGCGGCCGACCGCGCCGGCGTCGCGGCAGAGGATATCGTCCGCGCGGCACGCATGTATGGCAGCTGGAAAAAGGCCAGCATCAGCGGTGGCACCGGCACCAATATGTCGGGTGGCGGCAATATCACCGAATATCTCAACCTCGCCCTGACCTCGATCATGGGCCACTGGCTGCGCGAAGGCGATCTCAACCGCCGGACGGGCGTCTTCACCAAGCCCGCCCCACCGATTGCGGCGACACCCGGGCCGATTGCCGCCTGGGGCTTCGGCCGCAAATTGCACAGCCGCGATCTCGAGCAGAGCATTTCCGGCATGCCGACCGCCGCCCTGCCCGACGAGATATTGACGCCGGGCGACAAGCAGGTGAAGGCGCTGATCTGTCTCGGCGGCAATCCGATGCTCGCCTGGCCCGACCAGTTGAAGACGTTCGAGGCGATGAAATCACTCGATCTGCTCGTCTGCATCGATCCGCGCATGTCGAAGACCGCCGAGCTGGCCGATTATGTGATCGCGCCCAAGCTGCATTATGAAGTGCACGGCAATACGGCGGCACCGGAAGTCTATGGAGGCTTTGGTGCAGGCTGGGGTTTCGAGAATAATTATGCCCAGGCCAGCCTCCCGATCATGGAAGTGCCGGAGGGTTCGGATCTGTGCGAGGAATATCAGTTCATCCACGCGCTTGCGTCGGAGATGGACAAGACGATCAAGGTCAAATCCTGGGCGCTGCTCGCCCATCCCGACGAGCGGGAGGAAAAGGCCACGTTGATACCGCCCGGCGAGACCCCCGATCCGATCAGCGCCTGGAGCGCTTCGATGAACGGCTGCCCGGCAGACATCGCCCAACTATATGAAGATGAAG
Organism: Parasphingorhabdus sp.; assembly: GCF_041748495.1. Taxonomy (GTDB): domain Bacteria; phylum Pseudomonadota; class Alphaproteobacteria; order Sphingomonadales; family Sphingomonadaceae; genus Parasphingorhabdus. The sequence goes on along the minus strand of NZ_JBGTDD010000050.1, from coordinate 3,933 downwards.
AGGTGCAGAAGGGCAAGATCGTCGAAGCGCAGGCCCTGTTCGTACAGCCGAAGCCGGTGGGCTGGGAAGGCAAGCTGTCGGTCGGCAATGCCGCGATGATGGAAGAATTGGAGGCATATGCGGCCAAGCTTGGAAAACCGGTGGAGGATGATGGCTTCCCGTTCCGGATGATCGGGCGGCGGATGACCGAGATCCACAACAGCAATTGGCACGAGGATCCGGTTCAGCGCAAGCGCGTGCCGCACCATCCCGCCTTCATGAACCCGGTCGATATGGAAGCGCTCGGCCTCACCGAGGACCAGCCGGTCGAGCTTGAATCGGCCCGCGCCTTCATCAGCTGCGTTGCCAAGGCGGACGCGACCGTGCGCGCCGGCTGTGTCTCGACCCCGCACAGCTGGGGCACCAATCCGGACGAGAAAGAAGACCCATTGGGAGAAGGCGGCAACACCGGAAGGCTGTCCTACAACGACCGCGACTTCGACAAGCGCACCGGCATCCCGCTGATGAGTGCGATTCCCATTCGGGTGCGCGCGAATCAGTCAGCCGTGCTGGAGGCGGCGGAGTAGATTTCACCCTCTCCCTATGGGAGAGGCAACGAAGACTTAGCCACCGGGCTTAGTCGTAGTCGGTGAGGGGTTGACCCCTCAAGGGTAAAAACCCCTCACCGAGTTCCACAAGCCAGACAAGCTGGCAAGTTTCACTTGCCTCTCCCTATGGGAGAGAAAAAAAACCGGAGAAAAAGCCATGACCAATCCGCTGTTCGACCTTACTGGCGATGTCGCCGTCATCACCGGCGCTGGCCGCGGGATCGGCGAAGGCATGGCCAGGATACTCGCCGATGCCGGCTGCAATGTCGTCTGCGCCTCGCGCAGCATCGACCAGATCAGCCGTGTCGCCGACGAGATCAACGCCAGCAACAGCAGCGGCCGGGCGATCGCCCACGCCGCCGATGTCACCAGCGCCGAGGATATGGATGCGCTAGCCCAGCGCGCGGTCGACGAATTTGGCAGGCTCGATATCTGGGTCAACAATGCCGGCGGCTCGCTGGTCTCGGCACCGCTGACCGAACTGGACCAGGCGGAGTGGGACAAGACGCTTGCGACCAACCTGACCTCGGTCTTCCACGGCGTCCGCGCCGCCTGCAAGCATTTCGGCGAAGGCAGCCGCATCGTCAACACCTCGTCTTTGGCGGCGGAGGAACCGTTCCCCGGCAGCGGCCATTACAGCGCTGCCAAGGCGGGAGTGCTGATGCTTACCAAAACGCTTGCCTATGAACTCGGTCCCAAGACCCGGGTCAACGCGATCCTGCCGGGCTTTGTTCCGACCGAGACGGTCAAGCAGGCGCTGAGCATGAGCGACGAGGATTTCATCGGCTTCGAGGACAAGCTTGGCCTGCCCGCTGGGCGGCTGGGAACGCCCACGGACATCGGCGCGCTGACTCTCTATCTGTGCGCCCCGGCCTCGGCCTGGATGACCGGACAATGTATCAGACTGGCAGGAAAGCCTTGATCCTGCAGGCGGCAGCCGGCATCACTGATCGAGCACGATCCGATAGCGCGCATCGCCGCTCTCCAGATGCGCCAGTGCCTCGTTGATCTGATCGAACGGAAAATGCTCGGTGACCACCTTGATGTCATGACGCGCGCAAAATTCCAGCATATCGGCAATGCTGTGCGGACTGCCGACCAGCGAGGAAGACAGCGACAATTGCGAAAACATCAGCGGCATCAGCTGCAGTTCTGCGGGCACCGCCTGCACCCCTAGAAAATGCAACCGGCCTTTGGGTTTCAGCATCGCAATGATCAGATTCCAGTCCAGCGCCACATCCACCGTGCTCAATATCACGTCGAAGCTTCCGGCTGCGGCAGCGAGGGCATCGGGATCGCGCGAATTGATCACCGCATGCGCGCCCAGAGCGATGGCTTCGTCATTTTTTGAACCGCTCGAGGTCAGGGCGGTGACATGGCAGCCCCAGGCTTTGCCAAATTGCAACGCCAGATGCCCGAGCCCGCCGATGCCCAGAACGGCGATCCGCGCGGTCGGCTTGATGTCAAATTTCACAAATGGATTGAAGACGGTGATGCCCGCACAGAATAGCGGGCCAGCGTCCCGCGAAGCGAGATCGTCCGGCAGCTTGATGACGCTCACCCCCGATGCGCGCACGATATCGGCAAAAGCACCATGACGGCCTGCCGAAACAGTGGATTGCCGGGATTCGCAGAGATTATGGTCACCATCCAGACATTGCCGGCAGGTCATGCAATAATAGGAATGGCCGCCCAGACCGACGCGATCACCAATTTTGACATGGGTCACTTCCGAACCGATCTCGATCACGGTCCCGATGGCTTCGTGCCCGCCGACAAAGGGGAATTCGGTGATGCCCCATGCATTGTCGCGCAAGCTGACGTCGGTATGGCAAAGCCCGCAATGTTCGACCTGAATGTCTATATCATTGGATTGCAGCGGCCCGAGTTCATATTCAAACGGGGCCAATGCGCCGCCGGCTTCTTTGGCGGCAAAAGCGTTTACAATTCGCATAACGGGTCTCTCCATGGCTCGCGGTGGATGATATCATCTTCTGACTGCCAAGGTCGCATATCTTCACTGCGGCGAACACTGTCATATCAATGCAGTCCACCTGTCTTGCTGATCACAATATAATGCTCTCGGGATAGCGGGGCCGGCAAAGAAAAAGGGCCCCGGAAATGATCCGGAGCCCTTTGTTCAGAATATGAGACTGTGGGCCTAGCCAACCACGATCATCACCAGCGAGGTCGCGATCAGCGCCGGCGTTTCGATGCCGTCAATCTCGACCACAACATTATAGGTCAGCAGCCAGCGGCCCGGCTGTTTCTCGACCGCATCGACCAATGTATGACGTCCGCGCACCTTCGATCCGGCGCGCACCGGGTTGAGGAAGCGGACCTTGTCGAAGCCGTAGTTGATCCCCATCACCGTGCCTTCGAGACCCAATGTGGTGCCATAGGAAAGCTTCGGCAGCAACGAGAGCGTGAGCAGACCATGAGCGATCGTGCCGCCAAAGGGTGTCGCCTTGGCTTTTTCCTCGTCGATATGGATGAACTGATGATCCTCGGTGCAATCGGCAAATTTGTTGATCCGGTCCTGACCGACTTCAACCCAGTCGGACACGCCGACCTCCTTGCCCTTCCAGCTTTCGAGTTCGCTTGGTTTGATTACTGGCATATTTCTTCTCCTAAATTGCTTGGGAATTTCCGTTAGTGGTGAGCTCGTCGAACCACGTCTCCCGTCTGGGGGCGCCCTACGACAGGCCCAGGGCTAACGGAAATTCAATGCTCCGCTCTTGCTCAGCCCTTCATGACTTCCTGCATCCGGCGGAAGAATTTTCCGCCCTGACCGCCGCCATTGGCATATTCCTGCATGCCGGTTTCGTCGAGAATCTGGTCGATATTTTCGGCAATCGATTCGGCGCTGCGCTTCTCGACCGGCAACCAGACGCCCTCTGTCTCGAAAATTTTCGCCGCTGCATAGCCGCCGGCCCCTGCCGTCAGGATCGTTTTCGATGGTGCGCCATCGCTGCACAGATAGACAACAGCCGGGGTTACGGCTTCCGGCACCAGAGCCTTCAGGGCTGCTTCCGGCATGATATCTTCGGTCATCCGCGTCGCCGCCACGGGCGAGATGCAATTGGTGTGAATGCCCTTGCCGGCACCTTCCTGATGCAGGCTGTTCATCATGCCCACCACAGCCATTTTAGCCGCGCCATAATTGACCTGGCCGAAATTGCCGTACAGGCCCGTGGAGGACGTGGTCATCACGATCCGGCCATATTGCCGCTCGCGCATATGATCCCAGACCGCCTTGGTGCAATTGGCGCTGCCGGTCAGATGGACATCCATGACAAACTGGAAATCTTCCATCGTCATTTTGTGAAAACTCTTGTCGCGCAGC
>NZ_JBGTDD010000049.1:0-3430 GCF_041748495.1 Parasphingorhabdus sp. | reverse complement strand
GGCGAGAGCGCATATTCATTTTCCCTCGGCGCCAACAAGGTCACGAAAAAAATCGTGGCGTTGAAGTTGAGGAAATAGGGTTTTGAAAACGATTCAGCGCCTGCTGCGTTCCGGTTCGCTGTCTATCCGGATTGCCGTATTATATTCGGCCCTTTTTGTGCTCACCTTCGGTGCGCTGGTCGCGGTCGCGACGGGTGGCATCGAACGCTATGCGGCGGTCAAGATTTCCGAGGAAATGACAGCCAATTCCAACGCCTTCAACAAGGTGCTTGAACTGGAATCACAACGGATGTCGACCGCCACCGATATTCTGGCCGCCGATTTCGGATTTCGGGAAGCGGTTGCCCTCGGCGATGAACCGACCATAGCCAGCGCTCTGGTCAGTTTGCGCAATCGGCTCGATGTGCCCAATGCGTTCATCATGACTCTGGAAGGCGCGACCATCGGGCTTCAGCAGAACATGAGCGCCGACGATGCAGATAGCGTCTGGAACGCGCTTGATGAAGGAGCGCGCAGCGGCCTGGTCAAAATTGACGGAGCCTATCATGGCGTTGTTGCATCGCCGGTTGAAGCGCCCAACCTGTTTGGCTGGCTCGTCGTGGGCAAGCCGTTCAACCGGACTGAAATGCAAAATCTGGCTGAGCTGGCACCGATCAATCTGACAGCAAAAGTGCTGGATGGCCGGGCATTGCCGGCAACGCTCGCGGCCAAGACCGGCGAGCAGATCGAATTGACTGAGAGCGGTGAACGCATATTGTACCGGGCATCGGCCTTGCCCTCGCTCAGCACCCACGAGAATCCTACTCTGTTACTGCGCCATTCACTCAGCGAAGCGCTGCTCGCCTATCGCCCGATAACCTATATTCTCGCGGCTTTGGCGCTCTTTGGACTAGCGATCATCGTGTCGGCGGGCTGGTTGCTGGCCAAAGGCATCACCCGCCCGATTGCCCGGTTGGAAGAGGCTGCGCGCCAGATCAGTATCGGCGAAAGACACAAGGTGGTCGTCAATTCAACCGATGAAATTGGCCGGCTCGGCGATAGTTTCAATGAAATGGTCGATGCCATTGTCGAGCGGGAAGACAAGATATCCCATATTGCCTTGCATGATGCCCTGACCGATCTTCCCAACCGGAAATATTTTCGTGATCAGCTCGATATCGCGCTCAAGCGGGCCGGTGACAGCGATCTGGTGGCTGTTTTCTATCTCGATCTCGATAATTTCAAATCGGTCAATGATACGCTCGGTCACCCGGTCGGAGACGCCTTGCTCAAACAGGTCACCGAGCGGATGACATCGATCCTCGACGGCCATCTCGTCGCCAGGCTTGGCGGTGATGAATTTGCGGTATTGATCGAAAATGCCAATAATGTCGATGCGATTACGATGATCGCAGAACAGCTTGAAAAATCCTTTTCAGAGAGCTTCCAGGTCGAGGGCCATCTTATGCCCACGACGACGAGTATCGGCATAGCGGTCGCACCTCATGATGGTCAAAAGTCGGACATGCTGATGAAAAATGCCGACCTCGCCCTGTATCGGGCGAAGCAGGAAGGCAAAGGACAATATCATTATTTCGAACAGGAAATGGACGAGTTGGCCCGCAAGCGGCGAGAAACCGAAATCGATCTGAAGCTGGCGATCGAACAGGGCCAGTTTGAACTCTATTATCAGCCCTTGTTCAACACGCAGCAGCAGAGAATCAACGGTTTCGAAGCGCTGATAAGATGGCACCATCCCGAACGCGGTTTCATCCAGCCGATAGAGTTCATTCCCCTGGCTGAGGAAACCGGTCTCATCGTACAGATCGGCGAGTGGGTGATCAAGGAAGCCTGCCGACAGGCGGTGAGTTGGCCGGAGCATATCCGGGTTGCAGTCAATATTTCCCCGGTCCAGTTTCGTACCAAGGGTCTGCATGCAATATTGCTGCAAGCTCTCACCCAGTCCGGACTGGCACCCGAACGGCTCGAACTGGAAATTACCGAATCCTTGCTGATCGACAATGTCGAGGAGACCTTGAAATCGCTGCACAGTCTGCGCGCCCTGGGTATCCGGGTTGCGCTTGATGATTTCGGTACCGGCTATTCATCTCTCAGCTATTTGCGCAGCTTCCCGTTCGACAAGATCAAGATTGACCGGAGTTTTGTGGTCGATATCCTGTCCGACAAGGGCAGCGCGGCCATCATCCAGGCGATTACCGGTCTGGCTGCAGCGCTGGGTATGGAGACGCTTGCCGAAGGCGTGGAACTGGCTGAACAGGTAGAGATGCTGCACCAGAACGGTTGCGACAATATTCAGGGCTTTCTGCTCAGTCGACCGGTTCCGATCACGGCCGTGAACGCATTGATCAAAAGCCTGTCGGGCGAACGGGGCGATCGCAAAGTCGCGTAGGAGCGTCATTTTGGCCTTTTCGTAGTGAAAACCCATTGGCTCAATAAGTTTCCGGAATTAGAACAAAGACCGACCCACGAAGCGTCTATTCATGGCGGAAGCGGTCACACAAGATTTTGAATTTTAGCGGCAGCAATTGGGCCGGTTGCGGTCCGTCCGCTTCAAAGAAGTGAGGCGGCGTAGCAGACATTCGGCTGACGCCCCATTTTTGGTCATCCGCCAACGATTTACCCGATCCTATAACCGAAGTTCAATCCAGTTAGATATTTCAGCAGCAACGCGCCCATAGCGGGAAATACGTCAAACAGCCCGCCTTCCCCGAAAAACATCATTCGTAGGTCCCAATCCATGTAACTAGGCTGCTCAACCTGTAATTTATCGGCGCTCCTGTTGGAGACGCTCACGATGCCGTCCGATAGATCGCCAACGGGTGGTCCGCGATAGGCAAACCAATCGAACTACGGCTAGCGTTTCCATTGCAGGACGTGATGCCGGGTGCCGCCATTGTTTAAGGCCTCGCTGGCAGAAAGCGTCAGCCCGCCTTTGCCATGGAACTCGGCGAGCCGACGTTGCTCGGTACCAGCCATATCGGGATTGAGCGACATGGTGACCACGTGCACTACTTCCTCACCCTCAATCCGCCAAGGGCCGGCGTAATGGAAGTAGCTATCAAAGGCCTCCGCCTTTTGATCTGTGCTGGCGGCTCGGGCATTGGAGATGCCCAAACTGCTGCGCCCAGCCTTGGCAATACTTGCTGTCATCGTGCCGTCGGCGGAATAGATGATGTAGCCATGCGCACCATCACCGAACGGTCTGCTGACATTGCCATCAGCATATTCGATCCGCCAGTCGACCAAGCTCCACGCGCCGACGAAATCCGCTGGATCATGGGGCATGGGACCCGGCCTCTCTCACAGCGGGACGGCGGTGCTGGACGATGCGGAACCGGCCCGCAACAAAGGCGAGATCAGCAAGACAGGCATTACCCGCCGGGTTGAGGCCAGTCACATGATAGTCGCTATAGGCCGCCGCGAAGTTGGC
>NZ_JBGTDD010000048.1:0-8015 GCF_041748495.1 Parasphingorhabdus sp. | reverse complement strand
CGCTGCGCAGCGCCGCCAGCGATGCCGGACCGGTCGCCGAGACCCGGCTTGGCCCCGACATCCTTGCCGGCGAGGTGCCGCAACAATTGATCCCGGCCGGTCACTGGCAGGCGGCGCACGCCGACCGGGGCTGGGCACTGGTCAGCTGCGTCGTGTCGCCGGCGTTCGAATTTTCCGGTTTCGAGCTGGCGGCGGAAGGATGGGCGCCCGGCGGCTGACCGCCGTTGATATCTGACCCGGGCCATTTTCAGGCCGCACCTTGGAACAACGGGTGAAAGCTGACCACCGCTTGCGGTGCCTTCACCCGCAGCGGCAATATCCGGAAATATTCTGCGGGCTCGCCATCGGGGCAGAGGTCGGGAAAGGGCTTGAAGCCAAAGCGGCGGTAATAAGCGGGATCGCCGACCAGCACACAGCCCGCCGCATCGCGCGCACGCAGGTCCGCGATGCCGGCCTCGATCAGCTGGCTGCCGATCTGCTGTTTCTGCAGGTCTGGTTCCACGGCGATCGGGCCAAGCGCATACCAGCCAGCAGATCCATCCGCGGCGAAGGCTTTGGTAAAGGTCGCCTGCCCCCGGACCACGCCGTCCCGTTCCGCCACCAGCGACAGGGCCAGCGCTCCGGCCTCGCGGAAGCGGTCGATCAGGTGCTGCTCGTTGCCGCCCGCATAAGCCATGGGTGCGAAGGCCCGCTGGGTGACGGCGCGGATCGCGGCGTGATCGGCGGGATGTTCGGGGCGAATGATCAGGGTCATGGGTTGATATTTTCCATTTTTCGATGGGCTGTCGTGTGCCGCAGTGGATTGCCGCGTCGCTGCGCTTCTCGCAATGACGACACATGACCTGGAAGTTTACACCGAAGCACCATTTTATTTTCCGTCACCTTCCGGCCCCTTGCCCCCGACATGCTCCGGTGGCACGATCCGGTCGAGCCGGGCCAGCGCCTTCAGAACGGCGCGATTGTCGGGTTTTCTGATGGTGCCGAAATATTTCCCGCCGCGCAGCATCGGGCGGTATCGGTCGAGCCGGATGCGCCGGAACAGCCCGTCCAGTGTGACCTTTGCCGGCAGCGAACTTGCCACACCCAATATCACGTCCCAGGCGGCAACAAATTCCTCTGCCCCCGGCTTGCGGCGCAGCCGGTAGGCGCTCTCCCGGCTCATCCCGACCCGCTCCGCCGCGGTCTTGATACAGCGGGTTTCGGCGAGATAGCCTAGGAACTCGGCCTGCCTGAGCGGCGTCCAGCCATCGGCGCGGGCGCACAGCGGCACCGGGCTGAAATCGGGGATGCGGGAAATCCGGCGGTCCTGGACCGCGCGGCTGCGGGGGTCGGGGCGGTGCGGGTCCATGGCGGGGAGTAAGCCATATTCGGGCGGGTGTAGGAAAGGGTTTTTTTACGAGATGGTCGCCCGCACTTCGTCATCCTGAACTTGTTTCAGGACCTCTCGCGGCAGCCGCCGCCGTCGGTTATCTGACGAACGGGATCCTGAAACGAGTTCAGGATGACGAGGGTTGGTTGAGGATGACGAGGGTTGGTTCAGCATGGCGAGGGTTGGGTCAGGATGACGATAGCGCGCGGGCAAAGCCGATTGCATTCTCCTCTCGGCTGCGCAAATATCCTGCCAGCAAAACGGGAGAGACGGGATGAGTGATCTGGAACAGCAACGGCTGCGGATCGTGCGCGATCATATGGCGCTGGAGATTACCCATGAATGGGATGCGGTGATCGATACGTTCGAACATCCGCGCTACGAACTCTATGGCAATGGCACGGTGTTTGACGGCGAGGAAGCGGTGCGCGCCTATTTTGCGCAGTCGCGCACGCCCTTTCCCGACCAGGCCAATGAAGTGATCGCGATCGGCGCGGCCGGCGAGCATGTGGTGCTGGTCGAATTCTGGCTGACCGGTACCCATCTGGGACCGTTGGCCATCGGCGGGACGGTGGTGGAGCCGACCGGCAAGGCCTTTCGGGTGCGGATGGCGGCGAGCTTTGAATTTGCACCGGGGACGGACCGGATTGTTTGCGAGCGGGCTTATTTTAGCGAGGGGTTGATTGCTAAGGAGTTGGGGTTTTGAGGGCTGTCGGCTGAATTGCAAGATTAATAGATGTGATAAAGATTTCTCCCAAGAGTCTATTATCAACATATTCTCCAACTAATTAGCCATAATTACAAGCTATTGCTATCCAACCAAAAAATTGCGATTTATGTACGTCATGGCCATACCAGTCCCTAGACCATCTTTTCTGGACCATTGTGAAAACTTGGGTGCCTTTAATGGTGAAAAACGGTGGCGAAGTCGAGATGGAAAGCGGATTTACACTTGGGATTCCCTTCACGGTGAAATTGAAGTATTCAATAAGAGAGGCAGGCACCTTGGTGCAGCCAACGCTTTGACCGGCGTTATCGTCAAAGGCCCAGTTAACGGGAGGCATATTGATGTCTGAAAACATGCCAAATTTTATGGTCGGCCTAATGGATGGCCTCTACCTTGCTGATGAAATCGACGATTTCATAGACACTTGGCATGACATGACCGATGGATCGATCGAGTTGCACGAATTCCTTGGTATGAGTTGGGCAGAGTACTCGCTCTGGGCTAATAACCCGGATAGCATTTTTGATATCGCTAGTGCTAGGCGAAGAAATATTAGCCTCGAAGAGGCCGTTAATGACAACATTCAATCAAGCATGAAACTTGCTGCTCGTTCAAATAAGGCTTCAGAAATTGCATATCTCCAGAACTGGATCAATGCGCAGCTTAAAGGAAACTCCCGTTACTAAAGAGGAACGCTTCGCTCAGCGTTTTTCGATGCTTAGAGGCCTTTCGATCCCCTTTGATATTGAAAAAGTTGCGAAGTCGTTAGCCGATCTTGAAGAAAAAAATTTCCCTCTTGAAATCGACGGTCTTTGCTTGGACGTAAAAGGTCGGCACGGTCGACCCAAGATTTGGATCAGTAAAAGCCTTAGATCGCGCCGCCGTAACTTTACGCTTGCCCATGAAATCGGGCACATCGTCATCCCTTGGCACACGGGCTCTATTGTCGACGAAATGGATATCCAGGAATCTTCGGAAGTATCCTACTATGTAGAATTGGAACGAGAAGCAGATCGGTTCGCTGCTGAATTATTGATGCCGCAAACTTGGACAATTTCATTGATCGAACGCGCTGAGCATATGCAGAATGCAATGCGTGCGGTCTACGATATCGCGAAAGTCTCCGCTCAAGCGGCAGCGCTGAGGGTCATTCAACTGGGGCCTGCAGGCTTTGTGGTCAGTGCAGTCAGAGATGACTTGATCGAATGGTCAGGAAAAACCTCGGGAACGACAACTAGACTACCTAATAGGGGTGATGTTATATCAAATATTTCGATGCCAACCCATCATGATCCGAGAATACTAGCGTTGGGTCAAACGCGATATTATTGGTGGAAAGAGAGGGAAGAGCTCGAAATCCCTGCAAGACCCTCCGGTGAATGGCGTGATATTTTGGAAACAATTGTTTCAGATTTCCCCATCGACAAGAAGCACAAGGTCAAGCAGCGAGTGAACGCAATCGTCGGGGGTGCAGTGCGTCATCACTCTAAAGGATCGGCGGTTGAGCCGATGTATTGGGCGATCCAAAAAGCGCTTGAGAATCGAAATGATTATGATCCTTGGCTGTCTACTGCCCTGTCTAACTCTCTTTTCACTGATTACGTTTTGGCTCGTATTTACGAGCGGAGCGAACACCACCAAGGTGATTGAGAGTGAAATTAAATTTGCAGTTACGGCTACAGTGACAGTTCATGAATCAAATTAAATTCAGGCCACCTTCGGCGCAGGCGCGCCCCTGAGCAGGCCTTCGGTGCTCAAATCCTCGTCGATATCGGGCCAATGGATGCCATAGCCGCCGCCAGCGATTTTCCAGTGGCTGCGTTGATCCGCCGTCGCGCTGTGCAGGCGTGGATACCAAGCCAGCGGGACAGAGATTGTTCTGCCATCCATCAGATCGACGATCAGGCTGTCATCGCTGCATCGCACGTCAGCAACGCGTTCGTCGGTGATTTTAGCTGAAATATTCATGCCATGCCTCCAAAAGCGCCATACGGTTTTCCTCGACCAGCTTCAATATGCCATTAATCTCGCGCGGACGGAAGCCGATATTGCGGGCCAGCGAAACTGGGTCCAGCCATGCCTTTAGCGAGTGGCTGTCTTTATCCACATGAATATGCGGTGGTTCGTTGGGTTCGTGACTATAAAAATAGAACCGATAACCCCTGATCCGTAATATGGTCGGCATGGTTTACTCCACAGGTTCGACCTTGGTGTCTGCTTTTGCCGGAGCTGCTGCGGACACGTCCAGTATCCTAATATTACCTCATGCAAAAGCAATCGCCTTTTGATACGCTCCTCCCGCCCACCACATCAAGAGGACCTCCCATGACCACCACCCAAACAACCCACCGCCAAGGCCACTGCCTCTGCGGCGCCATCACCATCACCGCAAGGCAAGCCGCCAGCCATGTCGATGCCTGCCATTGCCGGGCCTGCCGCCGCTGGGGTGGCGGGCCGTTTGTCGAGATTGATTGCGGGAGCGATGTGGTGATCGAGGGGGCGAAGACGATGACCGTCTATAGCTCGTCGGAACTAAGGTGACAGCGCACTGATGGCACCAGACTAGGGCGAACTTGTCAGACGGTTACGACAACCGGCAAGTCCCATGCCATTCTCTGGCACAGTCTTCACCTTCCCGCAAAGCCACTCACAAGACATCCCCCTCCCCAACCCCTCCCCTGAAGGGGAGGGGCTTTTTCGGTTTTGCCGTGCGTTCGGCGGTCGGGTTGATTGTCTAGTTCGGGCGGGGCCGCGCTGCGCCCGGCTGGTCTGACTGGGGGATCGAGAAGCAGAAGGTCGATCCCTGCGGGCTGCTCTCTGCCAGCGCGATCAGCCCGCTGTGCGCTTCGACGATAGTGCGGCAAATCGACAGGCCCAGCCCCATGCCGCTTTCCTTGGCCGATGTTGACCAGGTAAAAATGCCGCTTTCCGTATCGGCCGACAGTCCGGGTCCGGTATCGCTGACGCTGACCAGCAGCTCGGTGCCCTGATCCTTTGCCTCGATCGAGACGATCTGCCGTTCGGATTCCAGCACCGCATCACAGCCATTGCGCAGAAGATTGATGATCACCTGCTGGATCTGCACCCGGTCGGCGGTCATCGTCAGATCGCCGGGGACGTCATCGACAATATTCACCTGGGGCGGGACCGCGGCGTTGACCAGGCGAACGCACTCGTCGATCGCCGATTTCAGGTTGAAGGGCGCGCGGACGGGTACGCGCTTCTTGGTCATTTCCCGCAGGCTCTGGATGATTTCCGCGGCATTTTGCGATGCTTGCTCTATCCCCTCGACGGCCTGGGTCAGGCGGTCGGCGTTCTTGTCCGAGGGCTCGATCAGGCGCATCATGCCGGCGGTATAGTTGGCAATCGCGCTTATCGGTTGATTGAGTTCGTGCGCAAGGGTGGCGGCCATCGTGCCCATTGCATTGACCCGCGAGACGAAGATCATTTCGGTCTGGAGAGCGGACAGTCTTTCGGCCGTCTCTCGCTGTTCGGTGACGTCATAGCCTTCGCAAAACAGGCCGATGACCTTGTTGTCGGCATCGCGGATCGGCTGGTAGACAAAGTCGCGATAGCGGATTTCGACCTTGCCGCTGGTCGGGCTGAATATGCCGATCCCCATGCCTTCGCCGACATAAGGCTCGCCGCTGCGATAGACCTGGTCGAGCAGATCGATAAAACCCTGATCCACGACTTCGGGAAGCACCTCGGCGACGGTCCGTCCCTCGATATCGTCCTTCCGGACAAAGCGCTTGTAGGATTCATTGACAAAGGTGAAGCGGTGCTCTGGCCCCGCGGTGACGGCGATGAATCCGGGTGCGGAATCATACATCTCGCGCATCTGGCTGGTCTGGCTCTGGTCGATCTGGCCGGCGAATTCAGATATCCGGTCATCATGGTCGCCCAGTTCGACAAAGGAGAGATAATTCTGGCAAATGACGTCATCCCCGTTACGGACCGGGCTGATCTGGACGGCGGCGAGAAACTGGCGTTTGCCATCAGGATCGTCATTGAGACGGTGGCGGCGCATTTTCCAGATCGCGCAGCCGCCATGGGTCATCATCTTGTCGAGCGATGACAGGATATCGGGGCCGGGGCCATCGACCAGAAACTGGCTGAGTGGCTTGTCGAGGATTTCCTCGCGGGTGCTGCCGGTCAGTCGCAAAAAGGCATCATTGGCAAAGATGACCGGGTGATCCGGCGCCGTGCCATCGGTGAAAATCTTTGGCATCAGCGCGGTCTCGACCGCCACGGCCAGAGGGCCCAGTTCCTTGCGAAACTCTTCGGCCCGTGCACCGCCGGATGCCTGCGAATCATCTGCCATGGTCATATCTTTGCAACTCCCAACGGTCGAGGGTCAGAAAAACAGGCGCCTCTTCCAATATCTGACCCGGTCACACTGGGGGAGAGCGTCGGCTCAACCCTAACGAAAGGTGGGATTCATTGCAAATATGCTACCCGGGCCGGCGGCGCGCGGGCGGCAATATACAGGATGACGAGACGGACCGGGCAGAGCTGTTCGCGGTGATCGTGGCGGTGCGGCTGGAACCGGGTCAGGTCCCAGCGCCAGTCCGTTATTTTTTAGCGCCAATCTGCCGCCACCCCGGGAACCCGTCGGGGGTTTGTGCATTGATATTGTACAGGCGCTGTCGCCTGCATCCCCCACGAGCCGGCAATCCGGCTCAATCAAAGGAGTTTTCAAATGGGCGAACTGGTAGACAAAGTAAAAGGCAATGTGAACGAAGCCGTTGGCAAGGCCAAGCAGAAGAGCAATGATCCCGAAACCCGCGCCGAAGGCAAGGGCCAGGAAACCAAAGGCAAGGGCCAGCAGCTCAAGGGCAAGATCAAGGGCGCTCTCGGCGACGACATCTAGAACTCCCTGCGTTCCCGGCGCTGCCCGCCCGCCCCCCCCCCCCCTGCGGCAGTGCCAACGGAAAAGCCGTCCCTTGCGGGGCGGCTTTTTTGTTGGGGGTTGGCGGTGGTTAGGACGGCATGGCGGCACCCGGTCCGTTCGTGCTGAACTTGTCGAAGCACGGTGGGACAAAATGCCTTTATTTGAGCGACGCCTGCCCTTCGACAGGCCCAGGGCGAACGGGAATCGATCGGCTGGCGGTGAGCGGAAGCTCTGAAGACTAGGAGCAGGCCTCGACATAGCCGAGCACCGGCATCGTGCCGACATGGATCTGGCTGACCTTGCCGTCGCTGCCGATTTCAAAGCGCAGCGCGGGATCGCCGCTGGCGGCATTGGGGGCGGTCAGATATTTGCCGGGCGCGTCGACATATTTATGCGGCGTGGCGGGAAAGGGAAAATATTCCGCGACCTCGGCTTCGCTGGCGCCGGTGCCGATGCCCTCGGCCAGTTTGACCGACGAGCGCTGGCCGATCGAGATGCGGCGGACCTTGTCCTGCTCGACGATCGCATAAGCGCCGGGATAGTCGGACGAGGACAGCACCAAGCAGGTATCGGACACCTGCGCGCCGCGCACTTGCCAGTCGCTGGTGGCGGGTACGGCCTCGCCGATGCGCAGATCGCCGAGGCCTTGCAAGGAGAGGATATGGGCCGGCTGCGTGGGCTCGGGTGCGGGCGGGATTTGATTCTCCTGCGGCGGAGCGGGTGTGACGGCATTGGCGCCATCATCCGCCGCAGGATCGGCGGTGGGCTGGGAATTGCAGGCGGCCAGCAGCGCGAGCGGCGCGAGGGCGAGAAATTGTTTCATCATGGAGAGGACTCCTGGCTGGGGAAAAGGTTGCGGGACACACTCGTCATCCGCTTCCCTGCCCTCACAGAGGCTCGGCGCAGCCGCGGCGTTGTTCGCCGGCGACGGTCAGGCGGACCGCGAGCGGGTAGCTCTTGTCGGACATGCCGTCCGAGCAGCCCGGCTGCGGGCGGCTGGTGAGGACGAAGCGCTGGCCGGCGAG
>NZ_JBGTDD010000047.1:0-21098 GCF_041748495.1 Parasphingorhabdus sp. | reverse complement strand
GACAGTACCGGGATCGAACCGAGCAAGCCGATCCCCAAGGTCACAATCGCACCGATGGCCAGGGTCAACAGGACAGCGGCCCAGTCCGGTTGCCAGGTAAATTCGAAAACCTGGGTGATCACAAACCAGCCTGCAAACAGGCCCAGACCCAGTGCTACGGCCGACAATATAAATGCTAGCAGTGCATATTCGATCGCCTGAACCGTCAATATCTGTGCCCGTGTCGCGCCGAGCAGTTTCAGGATCACGCTGTCATAGACCCGGGCCTGGCGAGAGGCGGCAATGGCGCCAATCAGCACCGCGATACCGGAAAAAATCGCGATCGACGCAGCCGCGGCAATGGCCGTCGCCATCTGGTTCAATATGTCACCGATCTGGGATGCGATTTCCTTGACCTTGACCATCGAGATGGACGGGAATTCTTGTGGCAATATGCTGAGCAGGCGATCTTCCTTGGCTGTGTCCAGCTGGATGGTTGCGGCGACATTATGCGGCACGTTGGCAAGCACATTCGGGGGGAACACCAGCACATAGTTGAAACCGAAATTCCGCCAGTTCACCTTGCGGAAGGAAGCGACTTTTGCCGGGATTTCAACGCCAAGCAGACTCACTGTGAGGCTGTCCCCGATCTTCAGGCCCAGGGCCAGGCCTTGCTCTTCATCGACCGAGACCAGAGGAGGTCCGTCATAATTGTCATCCCACCATTCCCCGGCCACGATTTCGCTGCCTTCGGGAATTGTCGCGCTATAGGTGAGTCCGCGATCGCCGCGCAGCACCCATGCTCCTTCCGGTAGTGTTTCCAGTTCCGATACGCGCTGGCCGGCAAATTCGGTGATGGTGCCGCGTAGCGTTGGGACAATATTGATCTCTGCATCGCTCGCGGTTTCAGCAACCTTGGCACGGAAATCATCGGCGCGTTCAACCGGAATATCGAGGACGAAAAAGCTGGGAGCGTCGCGTGGAACGGTCGAGCGGATTTCATTGGTCAGACTGGTCTGGATCGCGGCTAGCGTTGCGAAGAGCGTCAGGCCCAGTCCCAGCGCGACAACCAGTTGTCCGGTCTGCGTACCGGGACGGTGGAGGCTGGTCAAAGCCAGCCGCAATAGCGGATGTTTCGGACGTGGGGCCTTGCTTGCCAACCATCGAATCAACGCGCCCAATCCGGTCAGAAGGAGTAAAATAGCGGCAGCCGCGCCGATGAAAGAAGCCGAAAAAAGTGGTTCATTGGCCGTAGCCAGGGCAAGCGCAACGATGGCGACAATCGAAAGTCCGACACCGATCCAGCTTTGCCGATCAATCTGTCGCCACGACCGTCCTTCACCGCGGATGATGCCCGCCGCCGGGATTGTTTTTGCCCGCGACAGCGGCGGCAAGGCGAATATGACGGCGATCAGCAAACCATAAAGCGCACTGACCAGCAGCGGCAGCGGATAGATGGCAAATTCCGGTTTGATAGGCAGGACATCGCCGGCAATCTGGATGATTGCAAGCGGTGCCAAGGCACCAATCGCCAGACCGAGAGCAATAGCGCCCAGCGCCACTGTCATGATCTGGAACAGATAGATGCGAAAGATCATGGCGCTATCCGCGCCCAAGATCTTGAGTGTGGCGATTGCCCCTTGCTTGCCGCGCAAATAGGAAGCGACGCCATTGCCGACGCCAATACCGGCGATGACCAGCGATGCAAGGCCAACCAGAGTCAGAAATTGCCCCATCCGTTCGATGAAGCGCCGCGTGCTGGGCGCGCCATCGTCCCGGGTCTTGGTGTCCCATGCTGCGTTGGGAAATTGTTCAATGAGCTGGTCACCGACGGTGCCCGGGTCAGCGGTTGCCGGCAGTTTGAGGCGATATTTGCTCTCGAACAGACTGCCCGGCTGAATCAATCGGGTGGCTCGCAGACCGTCCATCGAGGTGATGGCCACAGGACCGAGCGACAGCCCTTCGCTGAGCCGGTCCGGCTCTTCGGCTATCACGCCGCTGATCGTGAACGTGGATTGACCGAAGGAAATCTGGTCACCCAGTTCCAGCGACAAGCGCTGCATCAGGGCAGGGCTGACGTAAATGTCCTGCGGTGCTGGCGCGGAGACAGTTTCATCATTCTCCAGCGTGAAATCGCCGTAAAGCGGATAAGCACCGTCCACGCCTTTCAGTTCCACCAATTGCGTATCGCTGCCATCCGGTAGCCGCGCCATCGCCTGCATTCGCAGCGTCTCGGACAAGGTTCCAGCCTGTTTGAAGGCTGCCAGCTCCTCGGTATTCGCCTCGCGCTGGGCGACCGACAATTCCAGATCGCCACCCAAAATGGCCTGGCCGCGATTGGCGAGCTCTTCGGTGATTGCATTGGTCAGGCTGCCAATGGCCGCCAGCGTTGCCACTCCGAGTAACAGACAGACGATCAGCAGTCGCAGCCCGGCAAACCTTCCGCGCAGATCGCGGCGCGCAATTGTCCAGGCTTTGCCGAGGTCTGAATTGTTCACGCGGCGCTATCCCGCTCGATCAAGCCGTCGCGCAATTCGATGATGCGGTCGCAACGCTTCGCCAGTTCGGGATCATGGGTGATGATCAGCAAAGTTGCATTGGTGGCCTGCTGTCGATCGAACAACAAGGTGATAATCTTGTCGCCGGTCGCCCCGTCGAGATTGCCAGTCGGCTCATCGGCGAAAATGATCGTCGGCCGGGAAGCCATCGCCCTGGCTATTGCGACCCTCTGCTGTTCCCCTCCTGAAAGCTGAGTTGGATAATGTCCGAGCCGGTCGCCAAGACCCACCGCAGCGAGCTCTTGTGCCGCAATCTTGAATGGCTGCGACTGGCCGTCCAGTTCCAGCGGAACGGCGACATTTTCCAGTGCCGTCATTGTCGGAAGCAGATGAAAGGCCTGCAGAACAATGCCGACCCGGCCGCGCCGTGCCACTGCAAGCTGATCTTCGGACATCGTGCCAAAATCGGCTCCGGCTATATCGACCGATCCACCACTTGCTCGCTCCAGCCCTGATAGTATTGCCATCAGTGAAGATTTCCCGGAACCCGATGGTCCCAGCAGGGCGACCGTCTTGCCAGCCTCGATCGACAGATTGATGCCACGCAATATGTCGACCCTTGCATCACCTTCTCCCAAAGAGAGGGTGACATTCCGGGCTGCAATCGCAATATGGGGTTCGTTCATGGCGGCGTCGCTGGATGCGGCGGATTTTTGGATCATGGGGGAAAGGATATCCGATGTTGAGGAACTTTATAACATATGGGCTCTCACTGGCGTTTCTTCAACTTTTGATCGCTTGCAGCGCAGAGCCGGTCAAAGAAACTGCGACGACAGCCGAAACCGCGAAGGTCGAATCCGCTGTAAACAGCGGCAGTGACGCCAACATGGGGGAAGCGGAAATTCTGATCGTCGCCTTTGGTGACAGTCTCTATGCCGGCTATGGCGTGGACCAGAAAGAGGGCTTTGCACCGGAACTGCAAGAGGCGTTGCAGGCTATGGGCAGGGATGTGCGGGTTCACAATGCCGGCGTGTCGGGCGACACGACGGCGGCTGGGCTCCGGCGAATGGATTTCGTCATCGACAGCCTTTCGCGCAAACCCGATCTGGTGCTATTGGGTCTTGGCGGCAATGATCTGCTGCGCGGCCTGAAGCCCTCAGACACCCGAGCCAATCTCGATGCGATGATCGAGAATCTGCAGGATCGCGGCATTGCCGTGATGCTGACCGGCATGCTGGCCCCGCCGAATCTGGGGTCAGAGTTCAGCGACGAATTCAACATCATCTACCCGGCTCTGGCCAAGAAATATGATGTCGCACTCTATCCGTTTTTCATGGACGGGGTGTTTGGCCAGCCCGATCTTTTCCTTCCTGATGGCTTGCACCCGAACGCCGAAGGTATTGATATCATCGTCGAAAAAATCACGCCGCAGGTGGCGCAGGCGCTGGAAGGCTGAGCGTCGCCAAAGCTGGAAGAATTGGAAGCTTGTTGCACCTGTCGCGAAAAACTGTATTATATTAATAATACAGCAGTTGAAATGCTTGAAAAGCAGGGCATTTGCATCCATTTATAGGGAAAGTCCCGCACTGGTGCCGGGACAGGGAGGCTGAACAATATGGCGACCGAAACGATTACTGCAACCGAAGAGTTGAAATTGACCCCGCCGGAGCCGGTGGTCGCCGTTGCGCCTGACAAAGCTGCTGGCCTGGTGCCGGTTGGCGACGAGATCCGCTCCAAGCTTGAGGAAAAAGTCGACGATTTCATTGCCGATCTGATCGCTCAGGATCAGAATAGTCCGGAATTTGGCAAGAAAGTGGACCAAATCACCAATATGGGGCGCAAGGAAATCGCCGAAGCGGCGGGCCAGTCCAACCGATTTCTCGATCGTCCGATCCGGTCAATGGACGAGGAAAGCGGTATCGGTTCCGATCTCGCTGAATTGCGCCGAACCGTTGAGGATCTCGATCCCGGCAAGCGCGGCAACCTGACCACCAAGAAGAAGATTTTCGGGATCATTCCCTTTGGCAACAAGATGCGCAACTATTTCGATGGTTACAAAAGCGCGCAGGGCCATATCGCCGCAATTCTCGACCGGCTACGCTCCGGCAAGGACGAATTGCTGATGGACAATGCCGCAATCGATGTCGAGCGCAAGAATCTCTGGGCGGCGATGGGCCGGCTGGAGCAGATGATCCATGTCTCCAAGGTGATGGACCAAAGGCTGGAAGACAAGGCAGCGGAACTGGACGCGACCGACCCGGCCAAGGCCAAGGCCATCAGGGAAAGCGCGCTTTTCTATGTCCGGCAACGGACCCAGGATCTGCTGACCCAGATGGCGGTAACGGTGCAAGGCTATCTTGCGCTCGATCTGGTGAAACGCAACAATGTCGAACTGGTCAAGGGCGTCGACCGGGCCAGTACGACGACTGTGGGCGCGCTGCGCACCGGGGTTACCGTTGCCCAGGCCCTGACCAACCAGAAGCTGGTGCTCGACCAGATAACCGCACTCAACACCACCACTGCCGGCGTGATCGACAGCACCAGCGAGATGCTGAAAAACCAGACCGCCCAGATTCACGAACAGGCCGCGTCGGCGACCATCCCGCTCGAAACGCTGCAACGAGCGTTCCAGAATGTCTATGACACGATGGACAATATCGACACGTTCAAACTGAAGGCGCTGGAAAACATGAAGGCGACGGTGAATAGCCTGTCGGGCGAGATCGAGAAGTCGAAAGGCTATATCGCCCGCTCCGAAGGCCAGGCCAAGGCGCAATTGGGAGCGCCTTCCGAAAATCCCCTGACGGCACTGGAGGCCTAGAACCCGGTGTCCCAGACCAATCAGGAAATTTATGACGGCGCGGCCAGAGTTCTTCGCGAATCCCAGTTTCGGCGCTCCATCGGCCATCGTTCCCACAAGCTGAAACAGAGCCATCTGTTCAAGAAGTTCGGTCGCGCCGCATTATGGACTGTCGGCGTGCTGGTGGGAGCCAGCATCATCGGTGGAATTTTGAGCGGTATCGGTTTCTGGGGTGTGATGATCTCTGCCGCACTGATTGCGGGCGGCATCTGGGCATCGATGTCCTTTCCCAAGATGAAAATGCCGACGCCGGAAACGATCCTGAAGTCGGATCTGAAATCGCTGGCCGGCAAGACCGAAATCTGGCTCGAAAATCAGCGACCGGCGCTGCCGGCACCAGCGGTGCAGATTGTCAACGGCATCGGCGTCCAGCTGGATATGCTCTCGCCGCAACTGAACAAGCTCAACGAGGGCGACAGTGCCGCCTATGAAGTTCGCAAGCTAGTCGGCGAGCATCTGCCCGAGCTGATCAATGGCTATCGAGCGATTCCGGTCTCGCTGCGCTCCCAGAGCAATGACAGCGGCCAGTCACCGGACGAGCAATTGATCAACGGGCTGACGCTGATCGAAAAGGAAATCGCCGGCGTGACCCAGCAAATTGCCAAGGGCGATATCGACAATCTGTCGATCCGGGGCCGCTATCTCGAACTCAAATATGACAAGAGCGCCGAAGCGGAATAGACATTGGCCGGTGGCCAGTCCTACTCGGGGGAAATTTTCAACCTGGCAATCTGTCGCCGACTTTGGTCTCGCGGTGTCCCGCTAAAGCCGAACCGGCAAGATCGGCCAGTGATGCCGATCGGGCCCTGATCGACGATATGGAGAACAGCGGTGGCAATATCGTCCGCCCGCATCCCCATTTCGGCCAACGCCGGGTCGACCGCACGCAGCATCGGGGTGTCGACCGCGCCGAAGCACAGTTCGTTGACCCTGATGCGCAATCCTGCGAGTTCCAGAGCCCAACTGCGCGTCAGGCGTGACAGGCCGAACTTGGCGCAATCATAACCGCTGGCCCCCGCAATGCGCGTAAGTGCCCGGTCTTCATCCAGATGATCGGCGTTGAGATTGACGATGTTCGCATTTAACGACTTTGCCAGCAGCGGCACCGCGGCCATCGCGCAGCAAAAGGCGGCGATGGTGCAAGAGCGCAGAGCCTGTTCAAAGGCGGCGGTCTGGCTGTCATAGTCGCCACCGGTCAGGGAGCTGTTGTTCCAGATTGCGGCGTTGTTCGCGAGCAGATCAATCCGGTCGACCTGACCTTCAATCTCAGCGAAAATCGTCTTCACCGCTCCTGCATCACCCGCGTCTTTCGCGAAACTGATGCACTTTCCGCCCGCGCGTTCGACCAGCCCTTCCGTCTCCCGATTCTGCTGCCCGGCGGGATCGATATTGAATACCGTCCCGCCGCGCTCACCGACGGCAACGGCGATGGCGCGGCCGATGCCAACTGCCCCGCCAGTAACCACTGCAATCGGTGCTGTCATGCAGCTATTTCCTCCCGGTCCACCAACTTGCGATGTCCAGCGGGAAACGCTCCTGCGCAATCGCCATTGCCTCTGCCATCTCCGCCGTCAGCGCCGGGTCGGCGGTTGCCGGCAATCCGCCGCCAGCGCCTTTGACCGGATCGACATATTCCAGCTTGATGTCGGCGATCACATCCTCAAAATCATGACCCTCATGATGGTCCGACATCTGGTGACGGTAGAAGGCCCATTTATCCTCGAACGAGAGCAGGCAATAATAAAAATTCTCTTCCTGCCCTTTCCAATATTCATAACGCAGCACGCCGGTTTCGGACTCGAGCGTCTGTTTGACCATGTCCGCGGTAATCGCCTCGAACTTAGCCTCCTTGCCGGGTTTGATTCTTATATGCGCGAGCAGGGTGGCCATTGCGATTCTCCTATGCCGGGGTAAAGGTCAGATTCAATCTGTTGGTCCCGAGCATGATGCCGGGCTGGTGCAGAAAATCATTGTCCGCGCCATATTGGATGTCATCCAGCCGGTCGAGCAGCCGGTTCCAGGCTATGGTCTGTTCCAGCCGCGACAATCCGGCGCCCGGGCAGACTCTTGGACCAGCGGAAAAGGCGAGATGGCGGGTCACCGCCTTGCGGTCGAGTTTCAATGCTTTCGGGTCTTCAAATTCCTCCGGATCGATATTGGCGGCACCCCAGCGGAGATGGAGCGAGGAACCGGCCGACACCCTCACTTCCTGAAATATTTCGTCCTGACTGGTGATCCGCGTTGACAGGCCCTGGGTCGGCGACCGCAGCCGCATGCCTTCCTCGATGAAGGCACGGATCAGACTGCGGTCGGCCTTCAGTCTCTGGAACAGGCCGGGACGCTCGCAGATCAGCTGTGCTTGCTCGCAGATCGCATATTGGGTGGTCTCGAGTCCGCCAATGACCATGGCGTAAACGACGCCATTGATTTCTTCGTCGGTCAGCTTCCGGTCGAGCGCCTTATAGTGAACCTGAGTCAGGAAACTGACCATGTCGTCCTGCGGACTGGCGCGCTTCTCGCGGGTCTTTTGCCGGACATAATCCGAAAAGCCGTCGAGCAGCCGGAATTTCTCGACCGTCTGTTCGGCGGAAAGCTTGTTATTGTGCCCGCAGCCGTGAACGTAGGACATGACCTGTGCGTTGCCCCAAATCGCCAACCGGGACACATCCTCGAGCGGAAAGCCGAGGACCGACGCCATGGTACGCTGGGGCAGGGGCCGGGCAAACTGCCGGACGAAATCCACTTCGTCCTCAGCTATCCACTGGTCGATCAGACAATCGACATGGTCCGTGATCATGGCTTGATGACGCCCGGCCCCGGGCCCGACCCACGGATCGGTCAGTTCTTGTCGGTGCGCGCGCCACAGTTCAGCCGTCGGCCTTAGCGAGCAGATCGAAATGATCATCGCATCGAGATCGGGCATCTCGTTCGGCAAACTGCCCGTCGCCTCTATCTGCTCGACGAGCAGCGAAAGTGTCGGCGGAAAACGGTCCCAGTCCCTCACCACCCGCGAAATATCCGCGTGTTTGGTGAGAATGAAAGCATCCTTGTCGGGTGTCAGCCCTTCGCCCGGCAGGCGCTGTACCGGAGCTTCCCGATGCAATAGGTCATAGGCCTCGTACCAGTGCTCCGCCGCGCCGCCGCCGAACAGATCGACATCTTCTACTGCCACCGGACAGGTCATTGGACTCAGCGCGTGATTGGGCGTCTTGTCCATATCCTCTCCTCCTCCAAATCGACAGTGTCTTTGCCGCCAGTAAAACCTATTCTCGATCATACGCCATTGACAGATTGGAGAGGATCGGATGAGCCGGATATCGAAACTGCCGCCGGAGGACTGGGATCCGCGAATCCGCGATGCCGTCAATCCCGATGCCGCCACCGATCTTGAACAGGGGCTGGTCCGCTATTTTGCCCATTGTCCGGAACAGGCGCTCGGCCTGATGCAGTTCGGCGGCGCGCTCAAGCGAGGCCGCAGTCTGCCGGAGCGACTGGTCGAGCTGGTTCGTTTGCGGATCGCCTTCTTCAACCAGTGCCGCAGCTGCATGGCAATCCGCTATACCGACGCGGTCAATGACGGCGTCGACGAAGGCGCGGTCTGCTCGCTGGAAAAGCCGCAGGAAGCGACCAATCTCAGCGATGCGGAAAAAGCGGCGCTCCATTATGGCGAACTGATGGCCACCGATCATCTGGCAATCGACGACAGCGTGCACGCCGGCCTGCGAAAGCATTTCACCGAGGCACAAATTGTCGAGCTCGGCATGACCTGCGCCTTTTTTGTCGGCTTCGGACGGCTGGGAGCGACCATGCACATGGTCGACGAACTGCCGGAAGCGTTTCAGAAATCCGAAACCATTGCACCTTGGGGTGAGGAAAAAATCCAGGTGCGCTAGGGAGAAATAAAATGGCGACCAAGGGCGATCCCGGTATCAATCTGCTTGATGTTGAAACGCAGCATTGCCCTTATGATGCCTACAAGATCCTGCGCAACGAAGCGCCGGTCTACAAACAGCCTGGCACCGACATCTATGTCATCACCCGCTACGAAGATGTGCGGCGGATACTGCTCGATCCGGACACATTTTCCAGCAGTCCGAAGAAGTTTGCCGCTTTCGGCAAAACCGGCAGTGCCGAACGCCAGCAAGCGGTGCGACAGCGTTTCGAGCAAAAGGGCTGGGTTCCCGAACCGACGTTGGGAAGCCGCGATGATCCCAATCACAAGCAGATGCGGGCGATGTTCAACGAGGCATTCAAGCCAAGCAAAATCAAAATGATGGATTCGCTAGTTGAGACATTGTCTTATGAATTGATCGACGGCTTCCTCGAGGATGGTCAGTGTAACTGGGTCAGCCAGTTCGCCGTGCCGCTGCCGCTCTATATCATCGGCGAGCAGATGGGCGCACCGCGCGAAGATATGTGGAAAATCAAGCGCTGGACCGATGCCTTCTTTCACCGCATATCAATGATGCTCGACGAGGAAACCGAGCTGGAAATGGTTGACCGCGAGATTGAAGGGCAGCAATATTTCCATCCGATTTTCGAAAGACTGCGCGAAAACCCCGATGACAGCCTGCTCAGCGAACTGGTCAACCGGGTGATCGAGGAATGGGGCAGGCCGCTCAATGACAATGAACTGCACGCCGAAATGATGGCGGATACATTTGTCGGCGGCAGCGAGACGACATCCAACGCCCTGGCCGGTGGCATCAGGCTGCTGATCGAGAACAAGGACATCTGGCAGCAGCTGAAAGGCGATCCCGACCGATATATGAAGACTTTTGTCGAGGAGGTGGTCAGGCTGGAATCACCGGTCCAGAGCCTGATGCGCTTCGCTGGTGAAGATGTGGAGATGCACGGCGTTACGATCCCCAGGGGGTCGCTGATCAATATCCGCTTTGCCGCCGCCAATCGGGACGAGAGAATCTTTGCATGCCCGGACAAGATCGATCTGGAACGCAAGCGGGCCGGTGCCCATATGGGTTTCGGTTCCGGTGTCCACCATTGCCTGGGTGCACCGCTGGCCCGGCGCGAACTGATCTGGGGGTTCACCGCGGTGATCGACCGGTTCGAGGACATGTGGTTCATCGAGGGCAAGAATGACTTTGCCATCCATCCGCATTTCCTGCTCCGCTCGCTTAAGGAGCTGCACATCGGATTTACCCCGAAGGCAGGCTGATACGGCCGGTTTTCTAGCAAATGTACCCGCGCGGCTGGGGTGGGCCCGCAGCGTAAGACAATGTCACGGCAGAATGGCGAACCCGCAGGGACAATCGAGTGAGAGCGTCTAGCTTTTGATATATTCGTCCAGAGTGCGATGGAGGTTGCGGATGCGGGCTTCCTGATAATTGCCCAGCGACTGCGCGCCCTTCAGCGACGCCTTTGCCCCGTTCCGCTGCATCATCAGATTGTCCGTGTCCTGATCGAGTATTTCGGCCAGGTCAAAACCCTCGATGGTGGTATAGCTATCATCAATCCCCAGCCGGACGGGTTTTGCCGGGGCAGGGCGCTCGCCATTTGCCGGGACCGGCTGCAATATGAGAATTTCATGCAGGCAGTGGTCGACGTCGATCGGACGAAAGCGGTAGGACAGCCGGATATTGATCCCGGGAAAGAAAAAGGCATTGGGAAAGAGGAAATATTCGATGCTGTCGAGCATTTCGCCGGTGGAACGGTCGGACAGATCCACGCCGAATTTTTCGCTATATTCTTCCCTGAGCAGCTGCGCATGATAGGCACGGGCAGTCTCCCCTTCCGGCAGGATATCGGGGTCTCGGCCCAGCTTGGCGAAGATCTGCTTTTGCGTGAAGTCGGTCTGAATATGCGGACTTTGAACCCCGATCGCGTGCATGAAACGGCTGACATTCTTGCCGAATATATCATATTGCGCATTGGCATCACCGGCGGTCGCGACTGCCTGGCTATGCGTTTCCAGAACGTGAAAGGCCTCGAGAAAGGCCTCCATCGCCATCTTCCAGTTGGCCGGCAGTATTTTTTCGCTGTGCAGCGCGACATAGCGGTCATCCATTGTCCACAATTTGAAATGTTCGGGGATGACCTCCAGATATTCGGCCAGCGGCGGCGCGTCCGGGTCCATGTTGATGAAGACGAAGCCGCCCCAGCTATCGCATTGCACTTCGGTGAGACGGAAATTATCCTCGTTCAGATGCGGAAAGTCCCAGCGGCAGGGAATTTCATTGAGCGACCCGTCGAGGTTGAACGTCATCCCGTGGAACGGACAGCGGATTGTCGCCCGCTTGACGCCTGCGCTCCCGGCCCTTGCGAACTGCATGCCGCGGTGCGGGCAGGAATTGGCGAAGGCGCGGATCTTGCCATTTTCGCCGCGCACGACCAGAATCGAATAGGGTCCGATATCATAGACATAGCGATCGCCCTTCGCCGGAATATGTTCTTCCCGGCAAGCCCATTGCCATGTCCGGTTCCACAATCTTTCATGTTCCGCCTTTTCGAAGTCCGGATTGAAATAGCGATCAAAGGACAGATCCTCGTCACCCAGAAACTCATATTGTTCGACCCGCATGGCGGCGGGGACGGCATCGCCGTCCGCATCATATATATCTTGCAGCGAAGGACCCGGGCACCGCGCTTCGCCAGGAGCAAGCTTGGGATCTGCTGGTTTGGTCAAGTCATGGTTCATGAACGGCGTTCCGGACGGCGCATCATTTCGCGCCTGTAGAGGGGGTCTTCCGGTTTACGTTTCCCGAATATATTGCCGGACCCCGAAAGAAACTGGTCAGCGGCCGGATCATCACGGGCCCAGTCGACGACCTCGCTGCGATAGGCGAACTTCCAGATACCTCCGCGCTTTTCATAGCGGTCAAGATAGCGGCCGTTGATCATAATATCACGAGGTTCACCGTCGTCTCCGACGACCCTGTGAAAGGCATAGAAATAGACTTCGCCAAAAGCCTCTTCGCCCTGAACATCGATATTATTCTGACCGATCATATGATGGTTGGCGAGATGACCGGATAGCGCCTCCATGCAGAAATCGGCAAAGCCGTCCGGGTCGCCAGCATAGATACCATAGTCCAGATAAGCGTCATCCCAGAACTGGCTCCGCAACAGATCGCGATCCAGACGGTCCAGTCCGCGCATGTAGAGACCGGGCAATTCCATGATTGCGAGCCTGTCCATGGCGCTCTGGACGCTATCGGAATTTGTCATATGTGCTGATCATCCTCGCCCAGATCCTGTTATTAAGGATCATAGTAAGTGATGCCATCGTCCGGTAAATTGCCTTTTTGAATAGCTTTGCAGGGATCAGAGGGAGAGGATTGATGGTGCAGAAATTCGGGACGGTGGTCGGTCCGGAGGCGTTGGCAGATCGTGCTGCGATCGAAGATATCATCCATTTGCACTGCCGCGGGGTGGACCGGGCCGACGAGGCGGCGCTGAAGCATTGCTATTGGATCGACGCGACCACGGCCTATGGCGAAACGGCATCACCGGCCCATGAATTTTGCGAAAGCTTGCCGGATGCGATCAAGGCTTTTGCCCAGACCCATCATCAGGTCAGCAATATCCTGATCGATCTTGCCGAGGATCATGGCAGCGCCATGGTCGAATCCCTGTTGATCGCTTGTCATTATAGTGCGTCAGTCGACGGTGAAGATCGGGAAATGACCTATTTGGGGCGCTATCTGGACCGGTTTGAAAAGCGCGGCAATCAGTGGAAAATTTCGTATCGCCAGCCGGTGATGAGCTGGAGCCAGAATGCAGCAGCCAGCCATGATGGAGCGCATCCGGCATTGGCGGCGCTGACCATGGCGGGCCGCTATCCCGAAGATCCGGTCTATCAGCAAACCGGTCGATAGTCCGGCCTGGTTTGCCAATCAGCTGTTAAAGCAGAAACCGGAACCGCCCCCAGCGGTTCCGGTCCATTCTGATCAACGGGAGAAATATGCTGGTCAGAATTTGAAGGCAGCCTCCACAAACAGCTGACGGCCGCGATTCTGGGTGACCACCCGGTCATCGCCTCCGGGCGGCAGGAACGGACGGTCGCCGACCGTATTGGCCCAAAGCTCGTCCGTCAGATTGACACCGATCAGGGATAATTTCCACTTGCCCTCCGGATCGCCAATCGAGACCGCTGCATCGAGCGCGACGTAGCTGTCCTGCACGAAGTCATTGAAATTATTGTTGCCGGCGAAATATTTGCTGCTGTACGAAGCGTTGCCGTTCAGGCCGAACTCCAGCGCGTCGCCCATCGGGACAACCAGATCGAAGGCGATATTGCCCGACCATTTCGGCGCCCGCGCCGCGGTTCGGCCATTCAGGTCCACGTCATCGGCATTTCCGGGAATGCCATCGGGATCCTGAGAAATGAACGTGTCCGTGAACTTGGCATCGGTATAGCCAAGGGCACCTGAAAAACCGAGGCCTTCCAGCGGCGTACGCCAGGACCAGTCGACATCGAAGCCCTTGGTCGTCAGTTCACCGGCATTGATTGTCAGAAAGCGGACGGCAGCGCCGTCAAAATTCTGCACCTGCAAATTGTCGAAGACGAAATAAAAACCAGCCGTATTGACGCGAAACGCACCATTGCCGAAAACCGCCTTCATCCCGATCTCGCCGCCCTTGGCGGTTTCTGAATCGAAGACGATCGAATTAAGCGCGGCTTCCCGCTGCGCATCGGTGCCGAAACCCGGTGTGACAAACTGCAGTGCTGCTGTCGGCAGGATGCTGTTGTCGACACCCCCGGACTTGAAGCCGGTCTTGTAGGAGGCGTAAAAATTCAGATCCGGGGTGGCCTTATATTTGATGGTGACTTCCGGCGATATATTGCTGTCGGAAAATTTGATCGGACCCGTCTGAAAGCCTTCCGGAACCACCAGACCGATGCCGCCGACAATCCCGTTCAAGAAGGTCAGGGCATTGTGCAGGAAGGGGAAGGAGGTTCTGTGGACCTTCTGCTCATCGGTCCAGCGCACGCCGCCGGACAATTCCAGCTGGTCGGTTATATCGAAGCTGGCGCTGCCGAAGAAGGACAGGGCTTCGCTCTTGGTCGCCCGGTTTGCGACCCAGTCATAACCGATGCCTCTTGAGTCCGGGAACAGGAAAGTACCGATGAAGGCATTTTGCGATGTTTGCAGCGGCTGGCTGCGGCTTTCCCAGAACGCGCCGACCATGAAATCAAACGGGCCGTCAAAGTCGCTGGCGAGCCGGAGTTCTTGCGTATATTGTTGCAGCGCATCGGAAAAGGGTGCTGGCAATCCACCGGGATCGCCATTGGGCAAAATGCCAACATAGCTGAAATGATCGGCATGCTCGTTTTCCAGATCGAGAACGCCGGTTACCGATGACAGCGTCAGATAGTCATTCAACTCCAGATCCATTGCCAGGCGCATGAAAAACGTGTTGGTTTCGTTATAGGATTGCCCTTTGTAGCGGTCTGCTCCGGTCGTTCCCGGGGCGATAACCTGCAAGGCCGGATGGCCATCGGGATGCGGATAGCGCCCATCCTGAATGTCGCACACCGCGTTGGATGGAATGGATATCCCGGTTAGAGCGAGGAAGACAGGATCCGCAACGCCGTTGGCGCCACAGCTGATATCGGAATGGCCGAGCAAGCTGTCGCTCTCATTATGGTTGTAGTTCAGCTTCAGATTGGCGGAGAAGCGATCCGAGGGATCCCATTGCAGGGTCACCCGCCCGACGAAATTTTTGAGGCCCTTGCCGCTGTTGGCGAAGACCGACGGTGTTCCCGCTTCCAGTTCGACATATTTGTCGATGTCCTGATATTGGGCGGCCACGCGAATGCCCAATGTGTCGCTGAGGGGACCGGAAATATATCCGCCGACCGTATAGCCTTCTTCTTCAAACTCGTAGGATGCCTTGCCACCGATTTCCCACTCCCGGGTCGGGTTGGCGGAGCGTACCGAAAACACGCCGGCGGAAGCGCTCTTGCCAAAGAACAGCGATTGCGGGCCTTTCAGCACGTCAATTTGCTCGACATCAAAAAAGGATGCCTGCACCAGCCGCATCGTGCTGATCGAAACGCCATCGAAATCAAAGGCAACGGCCGAGTCAAAGGCAGCAGAGATATTGGTGGTGCCGACACCGCGCAGGCTGATCTGACCGCCCGCACCCGAGCCGCCGACCTGTACATTGAGAGCCGGGATCCGGCTGACCACGTCAGCGACTTCGTTGACCTGAAATTTGTCCAGCGTCTCGCTGCTGATCGATGTGACCGTGACCGGCGTTTCCTGCAGCGTTTCGTTCTGCTTGCGCGCGTTGACGATGATGACCCGGTCATCCTCTTCTTCCACCATATCCTGCGCAAAGGCCGGGGCGGTAAAGCCGGAAATGGCGAGGGTGGCTGCGGTTCCCATCAAAAGACATCTCGCCGACTGGACGAGGGATGCGGATTCCTGGCGCTGCGGACGGTCTGACATATTTCTCTCCCATTTGCTCTCGCCATTCGATGTGGCGGAGTCGGTTGATGTGCCGGTTGCTCCAGCATCATCAGGGTTGGAGAATGACGAGGGGCAGCGGGATGCTCAACTGGCCAAAAGGTCAAGAAATGATCGAAATATGGAATATTGTGTCTTGAAGATCACATTTTGCCATTCAAAATGTTTGCAGATCCGTGATTTGCAGAGTCTCGCCGACAGAGGCATCGATGGTGGCAAGGCGGCTAGTAGCTGTTGCCGAGATATCCCAGCTGGGTCGCCTTGAATACGGTCTGGGTGCGGTTCACGGCTTGCAGCTTTTCAGCGGCACGGCTGATATGATAGCGCACGGTGGAACGGCAGACAGAGATGATCTCGCCGATCTCCTCGTCGGTTTTTCCGATCGAAGCCCAGCGGATGCATTCCGCTTCCCTTTTCGACAGACGGCAGTTCGGAGCGATGTGGCTTGATTTGCGCGATACCGAAACATAGCCTGAAATCAGTCGCCTGGTCAGCGCGCCGAACAGATTGCCATATCTCGCAAATTGCTGGGGAAAGCTGTCGGCATGATCGCCGGTCCACGGGAAGCTGTTGGCAGAAATCTGGCCAAAAGGCAGATAAACCGGTACGATGATCAGATGGCTATGCCGGCCATTCATCTTGCTCTTATTGGCAAAATAGCTGGTCACATCGATATCATCGAGAAATCCGTTGGATGCAGAACCATGAAATCCGCTTTCATCGCACCAGAAGGGCTCGCTTTCATAGCGGCAGGCGCGGGGCACCGGCGAATGCAGCGCATATTGTGCGTCTTGCCACCATCGCTCGCGCTGTTGCACCCAGCCAAAAATATCGGCATTCAGGGAATTGCCCTCGGCATCCACCATTGGCCGGCGCGATGAAATATCGGCGCATAACGCGACCCTGAAGCCTTTGGCCTGGGCAATATCATGCAGAAAATAGGCAGCCTTGCGGATATCTTCGGGAGACCGGATCGTGACATTCTCCAAAAGCTCGTCCCAATCGGGTCTGCTCTCGATATCACATGATGTCGTCAGCCTATCTGCCACGCAATATCCCTCTCCCTAAACCCCGGGCGGTCAGGAACGAGAAATATATATCCTCTCTGTCCGGACCGACCAATGCATCAGTCCCTATTCGGAGCCGGTTGATCAACTCTCATTAATGGCAAGATGCCGAAGCCGAAGGACATCGGTCCGGGCTGAGTGCCGATTATGATGGTCGATATACAGGTGGCGAGCGCGAGCAGAAGACGGTGCATCGTGCCTGTCGCATCTCCGGTCAATAAAAGGTGCGCATGGTCTCGGCAGCAAGCGTTCGGGCGACGTTTTCAGGCGTCGTACGGTCTTCGATCCGGCGCTGATAGCCGCCGGGTCCGGCGACCAGCCGTGCCGGTCCCCGCATCGGTGCAGCTGCGGTGCGGAATTGAGCTTTGATGGTCGAGCTCGGCAGATGGGTGATCTTCACAGTGAACAGGAAACCCGTTTCCGTATTTGCGTCTGGATTGGGAAGCACTTCCACGAGATAGTCGACGCCTTGTTCCAGTGCCTGCGATTCCATATATTGCTTGTCGGACCGATCGCCTCGCTCCGGGCCGGTCGAAACCTTTCGCATGAGCGCACGTCGATCCAATATGTTGGCGCCAGTGCTCAGGAAAGCGTTCAGAAAGCCGCTCTCCAGATCCGCCGAATCTTCCGAATGCAGGGCGCTATATTCGCCGCCCGTCGTGGCCTCGTCCTCTGTGGTGCTCTCGCTGACGCCGACGACCAGCCCAGGCCGAGAGGCGATGGCGGACACGCTCCGATTCACCGTCCGGTAGCGGGACGAACTGTCATCGGTCAGTTCTCGGTTCCAGAAAAACAGAATCTTGGGAGCGCCGGACCGCCGGTTCCATGCGCCGAAATCGTCGAACGATTGGCGCATGCCCCATTCCGGATCCGGGTCCATGCGCCGAGACATGGCTTCGGGCATCCCCGGACGTTCATAGCCCGGTTCCACTTCGGGCAGTTCAGAACGCATCTGGGCCACGGCTTCGGCACCGGGAAAGGCAGTCGCAGCCGCACAGAGGATGAGTAGGAGGCGCATGTTACAAAATTCCTTTCCCGCTCATTGTGCGGCCCGAACCTCTACGTAATATTGGCTGGCTGCCGCGTTCGATGAGGTCTGTGTGAAAAGGGCCATCGACATCGGCTGGGCGAAAACACGGCTCCAGGACGCCGCAGCATCGACGGGACGGCCGGCAGCGTCATACCAGCTCGCGCGAACCTCGAGCGGAATGTCAAACTCCGCCTTGTTCCGAAATTCTACGCTGATTTGCGGGAAACCGGTTGCCGAACGGCTCAAGTTGACGCGTTCCACGTCCAGAACCGACCGGACTTCATATTGACGGTTCTTGTAGCGGGCAAGAGAGCCATCGATCACCCGGACCGTATTGAGCGTAGGACTTACCGAATTCTGATTGTCGATCCGGTACCCTCCTTCGGGTGCCTGGTACGTGGTGCAGCCGCCAGCGAGCAGAGAAGCTGCCACGGCGCTATAAATGACTTTCGTGCGGAGAATTGACATCATGGAAATATTCCTTGTTCAGAGTGTTTATCTTGATCGTGTCAGAGCCAAGCGCCGGCCGTTCGGATCGACTTGAAAGCGGAGAGTGCGTTCTGTTTGGGCATCCGGTATGTCGCCGGCGAAAAAGCGCACCAGCGCCTTTTCCGCGGGCTGGTTCTGCGAAGACAATGTGGCGACGTGGATCGTGTCCGGAAGCGAAAGCCAGGCCCGGGTGTCCGCTTTCGGCTTGGAGGAGAAGGCGGCAATGGCGGAAACCACAGCCAGGCCTGCTCCAATTCCGGCGATAGTGTCGCTAGCACCCATGCGGGAGACGACGGTGGAGCCGGTCGCAAGGGCGTCGCTAATATTTCCGGCCGTTTGCCTGAAACTGGCTTTCCCTTTGAGAATCTTGTCGATTTCCCGGCCCCCACGCGTCGCGGCCTGGTAATAGATATCCTCCATCGGATAGAGAGGAAGTTCCGTCCCAGCGACGTCGATCACGGCGCGGTTCTCCTTGAACCCTTTGCCCCGTCGGAAAACAAAATAGGAATGGTTGCTGCCGTCGCCCAGCTTGCGAGGGGCCGTTCCGGTTTCCACCAGAACCAGAGTGTCCTGATCGTCTTTGATGCCCGGAAAGTCCGGCCGCATAACCGTGAGATATTTTAGCGCCTCGTCACGAAGGTCATCGTCGCCGTTGAGATGCGAAGCCCAGGCCTCGAGAAACAGAAGCAGGGCAAAGTCGGTCTGGAACTGCTCTTCTTCGGCAAAGGCGTCCTGCAGCTGGCCTTGCTTGAAAGCGGCTCTGGCATTTTCATAGTCACCCTTTTGCAGGTAGACCAGCCCGCGATAATAATAAGCCATCGCGCGTTCATAGGGTTCGCCCTTGAAACTCTTCGCTCCCTCCTCGTGCCACAGGCTTCGCGCCTTCGCGGCTGCAGGGTCACCGGAATAGACCATTTCGATTTTTTCGATGGCATCATCAAAGGCAACGGCGGCACCCCCCATGTCACTGGCCCAGAGTTGCCGGGTGCCGATCTCCAGTTGGTTCAGAACCCTGTTCTGCTCACCTTCCGCCTGCAACTTGTTCACATATTGCTGCAGATCCTGCGGCGCGCTTTGCGCCGACACCGATGAAGAGAAGCCGCAAGCGAGCACGACAGCGAGCCGCGCACCATTCATGCCCACTCGCTTCATCGGTAGACCACATTGTCTGTGGTTGCCTTCTTGAACTCGTAAAGGTTCGACCAGATAAGTTCGCCATATTCGAGATCGAGCAGCTCGAACGTATATTGGCTGAAACGCTCGCGCAATCCCGTGCGGGGATCTACGGCGTCTCGCGTGCCAATGCGGCCAACGAGACGATAATCTGCTCCCGCAGTGGCTCTGGTCCGGCCGGTCGTACCGACATCCACCTGTCCCGAATCCTTGAGCTCGCGCTCCATTTCGGTCGCTTCGATATATTCACGACCGACGAAGCGAACCCGTCCCTGGGCCGCTCGGATCAACCCCACGCGGATGCGATCGGTAATCAGGGCCTTGTCGATCATTTCCGAGCTTTCGTTCCGAAAATGCCGCGCGTCGATGATGATGCGCGGTGAAGGCTTGGCATTCATCAGCTGCGGAACCGTGAGCAATTCCCGCATCATCTGATCGCTCATCGACACGATGTCCTGCGACTCCGTGCCGACGCCGCGAACGGCGCCAGGGGAGTCGGGTGAAGAATAGACCGAGCGGTCGCCCCGTTTATTTTGTGCATGCACAGGATTGGCGAGGGCAAATGCGATCGTTGCGAATGCCATCGCGGTTGTAATATTTTTCATGTCTACTCCTAGTGGGGACGCCACGTGTCTTTCCCGATGGTGGGGAGAGGCGCGACCTCAGGGTTGCGGATAGCTGCCGGCATAAATCCCGGCAAAATCGGGATAGATGGCACCCGTCGCTTTGACGATTTGCCGATATTCCGCGTGCGAAGAATGGAAGGCATACATGTAAGCCGCCATGTCCGGCAGCGAGTTGAACGAGAGATCGCTGCTGCTTTTGAGGAATTCCTCGCCGCCGATCGAACTCATTGCTGCCGATCGGGCCAGGCTTTTCGATGCCATCCCCCCGAACAATCCGGCGAAGGGAACGCTGCTCAGCAACTGGTTGGCTGCAACTTGACCCGCAGCTTCGCCGATCGCGCCGCTCGCTTGTACCTTCATTGCCTTCGTCACCCATTCGGCCGTGACGCCGTCCGTGGTGAAGGGAGACATATATTTGCCGGCATTCCCCTCGATGGGGACGGGCGCATTGGTCTGAAGTTGCTGGTACGCCATTTCCCGCGCGACCGGATCAGCGACAGTCGCCACATTCTGCATGGCAGGCCCAGTCGCACAGCCAGCGAGCAGCAGTGCAGGTACAGCCACTCCGATAAATTTCATTCTTGTCATAAATACCCCCAAATTGCGCGTGGTCCCGCGCCATTAATGTAAACGAAAGTCCCAATTGCATCTTCCCAATGCCTCACGTCCTGTCTCGACGCCCGTGACAGCGATCACGCTCTCGAAAAACTCCCCCTCGAAATGCAAAAGCAAACCGAAAATATTGATGGTCAGCGTGGACAGTCACCTTGTTGAAAATCTCCACGCCTCGACAATCGCAGGCGAGGTTTCGCCTTGATTGTTTCGGTATGTCGATGCTTCGGAAACAGCCCCATTTACGTCTAATGCCTTGACTTTAATTGTTTTATTTCGATTCGCATCCCCAATTTGGGCTATGGAAATGATGCCCAGTCTGATTCGGGAC
>NZ_JBGTDD010000046.1:0-14775 GCF_041748495.1 Parasphingorhabdus sp. | reverse complement strand
GCGAACCGGTGAACCCCTGGGTTGCCACTGCCTATCTGGTCGCGGGCATACTCTTCATTCTTGCACTGCGCGGACTGTCGTCGCCAGAATCGAGCCGCAAGGGCAACCGTTTCGGGATGGTCGGGATGCTGATTGCCGTGGTCACCACCTTGTGGACCCACAGCATTGCCAGCTTGCCGGAAATCCTCGGCGCCATCGCCATTGGTGGCACGATCGGGTTCGTTATCGCGCGCCGCATCGCGATGACCGATATGCCGCAGCTGGTCGCTGCCTTTCACTCTCTGGTTGGTATGGCCGCCGTTCTGGTCGGGGTTGCCGCTTATCTCAACCCCGGCGCCTTCGGCATATTGGATTCGACGGGTGAAATCCTGACCGTCAGCCGTGTCGAACTGGGTCTTGGCGTCGCGATTGGTGCGATTACCTTTTCCGGCTCGGTCATCGCTTTTCTCAAGCTTAACGGCAATATGTCCGGTGCGCCAATCACGCTGCCCGGGCGGCATGTCATCAATCTTGGCGTGCTGTTGGGGATCATCGGACTGACCGCCTATTTTGCGATCGCGCCGACGCTTGGCACTGGACCGATATTCTGGGCGATCGTAGCGCTGAGCTTTCTGATCGGCTTCCTGCTGATCATCCCTATCGGCGGCGCGGATATGCCTGTCGTGATTTCGATGCTCAACAGCTATTCCGGCTGGGCGGCAGCGGCGATGGGCTTTACCCTGGGCAATACCGCGATGATCATCACCGGTGCGCTGGTCGGTTCGTCCGGTGCGATCCTGTCCTATATCATGTGCAGGGCGATGAACCGCAGCTTCATCAGCGTGATCGCCGGCGGCTTTGGTGCGGAGAGCGGACCAAGCGACGGGGCCGCCAAGATCGACCGGCCGTGGAAGCGCGGGTCGGCCGAGGATGCCGCCTATATGATGAAACAGGCCGAAAGCGTGATCATCATCCCCGGCTATGGCATGGCGGTGGCGCAGGCCCAGCATGCCTTGCGCGAAATGGGCGACATGCTGAAGGAAGAAGGTGTCAGCGTCAAATATGCGATCCATCCGGTCGCCGGCCGGATGCCGGGCCATATGAACGTGCTGCTCGCCGAGGCCAATGTCCCCTATGACGAGGTGTTCGAGCTGGAGGATATCAACAGCGAATTCGCGCAAGCCGATGTCGCGTTCATCATCGGGGCCAATGATGTGGTCAATCCGGCTGCGAAAACCGACAAGGGGTCACCGATTTACGGCATGCCGGTGTTCGATGTCGAAAAAGCCAAGACGGTATTCTTCGTCAAACGGTCGATGGGCGGGGTTGGTTATGCCGGAGTGGATAACGAGGTCTTTTATATGGACCAGACCATGATGCTGCTTTCCGACGCGAAGAAAATGTGCGAGGAAATTGTCAAAGCGCTCTAGAAGCGCATTTGGAAATTTCGGGGATATGAATTTCAATGCGGAAAATTGGCCTGATTGGCGGGATGAGCTGGGTATCGACCGCCAGCTATTATACCCGGATCAACAGTATCGTGCAGAAGCGGCTGGGCGGCTTTGCCAGCCCGCATATGCTGATCGAGAGCGTCAATTTCAGCGACTATGCCCGGCTGCAATCGGACGATGACTGGGATGCTGCGGCCGGACTGATGACCCGGTCGGCCAAGCGGCTGGAACGTAGCGGCGCCACCGCCGTGCTGATCTGCTCCAATGCCATGCACAAGATCTATGACCAGGTGCAGCCGGAAATCGGCGTACCGATCCTGCATATCGCCGATTGTGTCGGCGACAAGATGGTCGCCGATGGCATTAGCTCCGCCACGTTGATCGGCACGCGCAATGTGATGACCGAGGGATTTTACCGCAAGCGGCTGGTCGGCAAGGGGATCACATTGTCTCCGCCCGACGAGGAACGGGTCCGCGAGATCGACCGGATCATTTACGACGAGCTGATGTTCAATCTCGCCAAGCGCGAGTCCGAACGGACGATGAAGACCTATATCACCAATATCGCCAAGCAGGATATCCAGGCGATCGTGCTCGGTTGCACAGAACTGGACCTGATCGTCGATACCAAGGCGAATATCCTGCCGATCTATGACAGCACCGAGATTCACGCCGATGCGGCGGTGGAATGGATCCTGGCGGACGGCTGACGGCGCTTTTTCCGCGATCTACTGACACCGGTGTCAATGCCCTTGGCAGCGACGATATTTTACGGCATTATCCGAGCTTCCTGGAGGAGAGAGATATGATCCGCAGTCTAATGGTTGCCACCGCGCTGTGCCTGAGCGCCCCGACTTTCGCAAAAACCATCAATATTGCCCCCGGCGCCGATGCGCAGGAAAGGATCCAGGAAGCGCTGATCCTCGCCGAGCCCGGTGATGTCGTGGAACTGGGTGCGGGCCGCTATGATCTGGTCGATGGCCTGTCGCTGGATGTCGATCGGGTGACCGTCAGGGGTGCCGGCATGGACCAGACGGTGCTGAATTTTGCCGGGCAACTGGGCGCGGGTGAAGGCCTGCTGGTGACGTCGGACCATGTCGTGCTGCGCGATTTCGCGATCGAGGACAGCAAGGGTGACGGCATCAAGTCGAAGGGCGCGGACAATATCGTCTATTACAAGGTGCGGGTCGAATGGACCCGCGGGCCGCATCCGGAAAATGGCGCCTATGCGATCTATCCGGTCGAAAGCAGCAATTTGCTGGTGGACAGCGTGGTCACGATCGGCTCATCCGACGCCGGAATCTATGTCGGCCAGTCGGAAAATATCATCGTCCGCAATTCGGTCGCACGGTTCAATGTCGCCGGGATCGAGATCGAGAACAGCATCGGTGCGGACGTCTATAATAATATCGCGGTCAACAATACCGGCGGCATATTGGTGTTCGACCTGCCCGATATTCCCAAGCAGGGCGGCCGCAATGTGCGGGTGTTCGACAATATCGTGGTCGACAATAATACGCCCAATTTTGCGCCTGCCGGCAATATCGTGGCGGAAGTCCCGACCGGCATGGGGATCATGGTGATGTCGCATTATGAGGTAGAGGTGTTCCAGAACCAGCTCGCCGAAAATGGCACCGGCAATATCCTGATCGTCTCCTATAGCAAGGAGCAGAATGACCCCAATTATAATCCGAAGCCGATCGGCGTGCGGGTGTTTGAAAATATCCATGGCCGCGCGGGATACAAGCCGGCCTTTCCTGGTGGCGATGCTCTCAAAACGGCCTTTGGTGGTGCCATTCCGCCGATCATCGAGGATGGCACGGGAGAGAATATCCTGATCGGGGATGATGTGGCGGTTCTGTCGATGGGCCTGACCACTCCCGGTCAGCCGCTGACCGACGCCAGGCCGTCGATCGTGGCCGGTGCCAGCGAGGCTTTTGAAGGGCGACAGCTGAAAGCGATCCGCTTGCCCGAGGCAATGGAGGCCGCGATCCAATAATGCGGCTGCTGGTTTCCGTCGGTGCGATCCTCGGACTGGTGTTTTCGGCCGGGGCGCGGGAACCCGTGGCGGTCGCCGACGCGGTGATCCTGTCCGATGACATGCCGGGCCTGCTGTCGGACTATCAGTTTTTCCGGGATGAGGCCGGCTGGCAGCCGAATGACCGGGTGATATCCTATCAGCTGAACATGCCGCTGTTCACGGACTATGCGGAAAAATACCGGTTCATCTATGTGCCGCCGGGCCAGCAGGCGAAAGCGAATGGCGACGGCATGCTGGATTTTCCGGTGGGATCGGCGCTGATCAAGAGTTTTGGCTATGAGATGGAGGGCAAGCCGCGGTTGCTGGAGACCAGGGTGTTGCTGCACCGGGCCGATGGCTGGCTGGCGCTTCCCTATGTGTGGAATGAAGAACAGACCGAGGCCCGGCTGAAGGTCGCCGGCGCGCGGATTCCGGTGCGCTTTACCGATCCATCGGGTCAGGAGCGGGTGACCAGCTATGCAGTGCCGAACAAGAACCAGTGCAAGGAATGCCATGCCTTGTCCGGTGCCGTGACTCCGATCGGTCCGAAGGCGCGCAATCTGACCGGGGGCGGGCAGCTGGCGGAATTTGCCCGGCTGGGGCTGATTGATGGCGCGCCGTCGGTCGACTATCGCGTGCCGGTCTGGGGGGACGCCAAGGCGTCGCTGAACGACCGCGCGCGCGGCTATCTGGATGTCAATTGCGCCCATTGTCACAATATCAATGGCTCGGCCAGCAACTCCGGCCTGTTCCTGACCTATGAAGAGCAGATGCCGGTGCGCCTGGGGATCAACAAGCGGCCGGTGGCGGCGGGGCGGGGCAGCGGCACCCATGATTTCGATATTGCGCCCGGCGATCCGGATGGCAGCATCATGATCTATCGGCTGAACAGCCTTGATCCCGGCATCAGCATGCCGGAAGTGGGCCGGTCGATCGTCCATGATGAGGGCGTGGCGCTGCTCCGCCAGTGGATTGCGGAAATGGAATAAGGAGAAACGGCTGCCCCTGTTCGCCGGTTTTGCCGAGAAAGGGATTGTCGCAGGCTGCGCTTTTATTTCGCCCGGGACCAGTTCTGACCCTGACAGATGAAGGCGATACAGCCTTTCATTTTCAGTCGGTTGGCTGATTGCAGGCTGACCTCCGAGCGATAGGTTTTGCCGGATTTCGGATCATAGACCTTGCCGCGCCAGATATCGCCGTCGGGGGTGAATCCCGTCAGAATTGCCATGCCGAGAATCGTCCGGCTGCGCAGGCTTTTGTCAGGATTGTTGATGTCCTTCTGACCGGCGCCATTGGGCGGAGTCACCAGATATTTGTGGATGCGGCCACAGACCGTCGCGCCACATCTGGAGATCTTGATGATGGCATCGCGATCCTGGGTCACCCAGTCGCCGAGAATCGAATCTGCGGCCAGCGCCGGTGACGCAAAGGCCATGGTTGCCGGGATCAGGCCGAGGGCCATTTTCATCGGGCTCGGGAGGGAGAATGTCATGCGCTTGTCCTTGTAGTGAGGGGTTCAGGCGTGGGGCAATAGTCCACCGGCGGTTGCAACAGGCTGAACACGGCGGAATAATTTTCCTTTCTCTGCCCAGAAAATCAGAGCCAGCGCGGCGATGCCGCAGACCAGAAAGCCGGTGGCGAGAGGCAGGATCGTGCCATCAAATTGCAGGCCGATCGCGGCTCCGATAAAGGCCGAAAGGCCGGTCCGGGCAAAATTCTGGAAAGAGGAGGCAACGCCGGCGGTCTTGCCGAACGGCTGCATCGCGATCGAACTGAAATTGGCGCCGGTGAACCCGACCATGGCCATGGACGGCACCAATACCGCGGTAAAGGTCCATATATCCAGAAAACCGACCTCGGCGAGGCCGAAGTGGACCATAGAAACAAGGATGAAGAATATCAGCGCGACCTGCGATACCCGCCGGGCTCCAAAGCGCATGACGATCCGTGAATTGGTGAAACTGGCGACCGACATCGCGCCTGCGTTCAGGGCGAAAATATAGACGAAGATATCGCCGGCACCGAATATGTCGAAGAATATCTGCTGGGCCGATGCGATATAGGCGAACAGCGGAGCCATCATCAGGCCGCTGGCGATGACATGGCCAAAGCTGTTGCGGTTGAAAATGACGGCATACCAGGCCGAGCCAACGGATCGCGCCTTGATCGGTGTCTTGTCGTCGGGGTGCAGGGTCTCGGGCAGCCGCATCACCACCCACAGGAAACAGGCCAGGCCGGCCAGGGAAAGCACCAGGAAGATCGCCTTCCACGGCGCGATATGGAGAACCAGCTGGCCGAGCAGAGGCGCGGTGACCGGAACGATCATGAACACCATCATGATCGTCGACATGGCGCGCGCCATTGCGTCACCATCATAGCGATCCCGAATGATGCTGTTGGCCAGGACACCCATGGCCGAGGCGGCGAGCCCCTGAATGAAGCGAGCGATCAGCAGCAATTCATAATCCCAGGCCAGGGCGCAAAGGATGCCGAAGACGGTATACAGGGCAATGGTCACCAGCAGCACCGGCCGACGCCCGTAGCGGTCGGCCAGCGAGCCGTAGAGGATCGACCCAATGGCCATGCCGTAAATATAGGAAGTGATGGTCCATTGCCGGTCGTTGACCGCTGGCAGGGCAAAATCATCGGAGATCAATCCGAGTGCCGGCAACATGATGTCGATCGCCAGCGCATTCAGCGACATCAGGCTGGCCATCATGATGATCAGTTCTTTGCGGCCTATCGGAAAGGGGAGAGCTTCGCGTTGCACCGGCGGGCTATGGCAAGATCGGGCTGTTGTGGCTATAGCAGAAATGATGAGCCCAGTGCGATTGACAGTCGCTGAGAATGGAAGAATCGGGATGAACATTCGAATATCAATCGGTCTGGCATTAATGGTGGCATCGCCTGGAACGGCAAGCGCGGCAAGTACCGAAACAGGATCGACAGAACCCGGCTGCCTGTCCGCTTATGGCGATATCTGGGGGGAGAGACGGTCGGCCATCGCCAAGGATGAGATTGACGGCGGTCAGATCGAGTCCCGAGCAGATTTTGTCAGATTGGCGAGCAGAGCAGAACCCGGAGTTACGATTATCAAAGGCGGAGATTTCTCCGGCTGGGATTTTTCCGATATGCCGCTCTCTGGCGTCTGCTTTGAAGAGAGCAAGCTGGCGGGAGCCATTTTCACCAATGCGAAGGGGTCTGGCGCGGGATTCATCAAGGCTGATCTGACCGATGCCAATATGGCCGGCGCGGACATGCCGGGAATCCTGTTTCGCAATGCCGGGCTGAAGAATGTGCAGTCCGGCGGGGCCAATTTTTCCAAAGGCCATTTTGATGGCGGCTGGTTTGAAGGCAATGTGGAGGGCTGGAATATCGACGGCAGCGACATGACCGGCTTTACCTTTGATTGCGGCATCACGGTTCCGGACGGTTGTCCGGTCTATCAGGGCGGTGCCCCGATCAGCGCCAAGGACGCGGATTTCTCGGGTGCCACGCTGCACGGTTTTGGCCTGTCCGAGGTCGAGTTGACCGGTGCAATACTGGATCAAACGATAATCGGGCCCAGGCAATTGCCCCATTTGGCCACTGCCGATTTTCGCGGTGACATCATCCTGCGCGGCGGGGGCGATGATGGGCGTCTGACGGCGGATGAAGCGCAGACACTATGGACCGAAAATGACCGGTGGCAGATGATGCAGCTTCACCCTTCTTTTGATTGCGCGAAAGCGGCAAGCACGGTCGAACAGCTGATCTGCGCCGACTATGGCCATGCACTGCGTTCGGCGGATCGGGATATCGCTTTTCTCTACCAGCAGGCGAAGGGCCGGGATCCGGAGGCAAAGGCCAGCCAAATGGCCTGGTTGAAGCAACGTGATCTTTGCGCCGAAGCGGAATATCCGTCTGAATGCCTTGGCGAAAGCTACAGCCAGCGCAAAAGCCAGTTGCTTGGTTTGCTGGGCGAGACGGACTGGCTGGCTCCCGGAGAATCGGCCCTGTTCATCGACGATGTCCTACCGCTCCCTGCCGCTTTTCGCCAATCGGCCCTGTTTGGCAGAATCGCCCCTGCTCTGGTGGGGGCGTCGATGACCA
The DNA here is from genome assembly GCF_041748495.1 of Parasphingorhabdus sp. Lineage (GTDB taxonomy): Bacteria > Pseudomonadota > Alphaproteobacteria > Sphingomonadales > Sphingomonadaceae > Parasphingorhabdus. The sequence continues at coordinate 7,233 of NZ_JBGTDD010000046.1, read as the reverse complement.
CGATCTTGATCGAACGGCGGAACGACGGCCTCTATGCAATCAACGGTCGCGCTGTCGGTGCCAATGCCCATTTGTGCAGTATCGCCGCCTCGCATCTCTATTTCGACAAGCAGTCCGGCTGGTATATTCCGGTTTCGGAAGGTCCGGCGATTCCGATCTTCCGGATTTTTGACGGTCGGCTGGAAATATTCGCGAATGGTAAGCCGGACCATGAAAAATATCCCGAATCAGCCGATTTCATGAGTTGCGGCATGCGCGCCTATTTTCCGGAGACGATCCGCATCAATGCCGGAGACGAGATGATCATCACTGAACATGTAGTTCCTCGCGAAGCGGCCAAACAGGCGCTAGACTGATGCCATGTCCGATTCCGCACCCGATCTGCTGCAGCGCAAGATCATCCATATCGACATGGATGCCTTTTTCGCGAGCGTGGAGCAGCGGGACTTTCCCGAATTGCGCGGCAAGCCGGTCGCAGTGGGCGGATCATCCAAGCGTGGCGTAGTGGCTGCCGCCTCCTATGAAGCGCGGAAGTTTGGCGTGCGATCGGCGATGCCGTCGGTCACCGCCAAGCGCCGCTGTCCGGACCTGATCTTCGTCAAGCACCGGTTCGAGGTCTATCGCGAGGTGTCGCAGCAGATCCGGGCGATTTTCCGGACGCACAGCGATCTGGTAGAGCCGCTTTCTCTGGATGAAGCCTATATCGATGTGACGCAGGACAAGATGGGCATCGGCAACGCGACCCGGATCGCCGAGATGATCCGCGCCGAGATCAGGAAGCAGACCCGTCTCACCGCCAGCGCGGGAGTCAGCTACAACAAGTTTCTCGCCAAGATCGCCTCGGACCAGAACAAGCCCGACGGGATATGTGTGATCAAGCCGCACCAGGGCGCGGATTTCGTGGCAGGGTTGCCGGTGCGGCGGTTCTTTGGTGTCGGCCCGAAGACCGCGGAACGGATGGCGAAGCTGGATATCCACACCGGGGCCGATCTGCGGGCGCAATCGCAGGATTTCCTGCAGCAGCATTTCGGCAAGTCGGCGGGCTATCTGTTTCGCGCCTCGCGCGGTGTCGATCATCGCGAGGTGCGGTCCAACCGCATCCGCAAGTCGGTCGGCGGCGAGCGCACCTATGGTGATGATCTGGTCACCGACACGGACCTGCAGGATGCATTCGAGAATATCATCGACATTGTCTGGAACAGTATCGAGAAATGCGAGGCGCGCGGGCGGACGGTGACGCTGAAGGCGAAATATGCGGATTTCCGGCAGGTGACGCGGTCGCATTCGGTCGATCATTATGTCGCGGACAAGAAGGAGTTCGCGGACATCGGGAGGGACCTGCTGGCCAGCATCACGCCGGTGGAGAATGGGGTGCGGTTGCTCGGGTTGACGCTTGGCAATCTGGAAGGGGCGGCAGAGGCAGCGGATGAGGAGCCTGGGGAGGCAGACCAGCGGGCGTTCGAATTTTAGCTTGGGTTGATGTGCTCCGCGCTTGACGCGGAGTCCTGTGTTGCGAAGAAGGCGCTTGCCTCCCGGGGCTCCGCGTCGAGCGCGGAGCACAATACCGCGAAGAGGGCGCCTTCCTCTCGGTGCTCCGCACTGGATGCGGGGGGTATAGTGATATTGCCATTAACGCGATGATTTGACCACAGTTTGATAATTATATCTCAATCAACATTATCCCAGTCGATCATTCCCGCATCCGTTCCGTGAAGTTGGCTTTCAAAGGCAACGAGGCGTTCCCGATACGCCGCTTGATCGGTTTTTACCAGTTCGATGGTCATACCGTTCATTGGCACTTTCCATAAAAGCGAATTTCCGTCCGCTTCCATTGAAAGTGGTGAATCGCTGGCACCAAAACTATTGCTATGAGCCAACAGGCTGAGTTGACCGCCGTTTTGGACTCCCGTTATCGGCTTAATGGTCGTTTCTAATTTTCCAGCTTCGTAATCAAGCTGGGAAACTGCCATAGTGCCATTCAACTGCCCTTCGCCGCTATCCACTAATTCAAGCTGTATAAGAGCAGAATTATCGCCTCCGACATATGAGCCAGTATAACTTGATGATGCGCCATCGCAGCTTGCGACTAGAGCACATACAGCCAACATGAACATTTTGCGTTTCATAATTCTAGCTCCGTCCCGAAAGAGATTTACAGCAGATCATTAGCAAAAATTCGTTAAATGATGGTTATATCCAGTGGTTTTATTGCCCTCAAAAAGCGTTCTGTTTTTGGATGCAGGGACGGAAACTCGTTGGTCGAAATATTAGGCGCATTCGTGTCGATCAAAATATATCGCAGGAAAGATTGGCTTTCGATTCCGGTGTGGACCGTTCCTATTTAGGAGGTATCGAACGCGGCGAAGAAAATCCGACCGTGGATGTGTTGGATCGCATTGCAGACATATTGGAAGTTAAATTACTCGAATTATTCGAGTCTGTGGACGATATTGAGATTTCTAGCGGTTTGCCGCGAGGCCGTAAAAAGTCTGATTAGACCATTGCCGCAACCATTTTCGCCAATCCCGGCGACAATCGGCAAGTGCCGTTCTTAGTTAAGACGAAATCCGCTGGTGACAATTTTTGACTTTGCACAAAGTCCAATATCACAGCATCAACTTTTGGCCGTTCCGGCTCCAGCAAATCCAATATGTAGGACGGCTTGCCGCGTTCCTCATGATGCATGATACCCATCATAGGATGATAGCCGCTGCTAATTGCCTCAATCTGCAATTGCGAAAGCTTAATGGCATAAGCGTAATTCAGCATTGCATTGATCGGATCGCTGGCACGGCGGTTTTCCGATTTGCATTCGTGGACTGCGCTGCGGGCGCGGTAGCATTTCCAATGATCGGGAATTGGATATTTACTGTTATGTTTCCATTGCAATTCCAATTTCGTCCACGCTTTGAAATAGGCGGAAGCGCAATGCCCTTCCAGCGCTCGAACTTGCCGCAAGCTGGTCAGCTTTTCCGGTAATTCAGCAATTCCCCGCTCTGCCCAATCAATTGCTTTTCGATTGTAATCGGATTGCGGCAAATGCTTTTGTAATGTCAAAATACTGTTTTGCAATTTGCGGGAAATTAGCTCTTTTGTAAAGCAAAGCCGCTTTTCCGGATTATGGCGCAATTCCCTTTGCCAATCGACTTTGCATTGATCGGCGGCATAGCCATTGCCATTGCAGACAATTGCAATTTCGCCATTCCATTTAATTCTAATCAGCGAAACGCTTTGCTCGGCAAGCCAGCTTAAAACATCAAAAGACAATGAACCGCTGCCATCCAATAGCATTATTGTTTTGGGCAATTCTAAATCACCTTTGAAATAGCGATGTTCAATTGGCTTTTGCGGATAATGGGTAAATCCCCCCTTTATCAGCAATGTGCCTTTATCAATTCGCATTGAATTGCCGTGGCCAGACAATATCAATGGATTGGGATTGCGTTCCCGCAATTTGCGCGGCTTTTGCAATTTAGCGTACTGATCAATCCAGTATTCTGACTGAATTGCCCATTCATCACAATTGGAATTAGCGGTAATTTGTCGTTCTAATAGCATAGCTGAAAGTAGCATAATTCCGGCGTTTTCGCTATTGAAATGAGGGTTAATTTGCGCTGTTGGAATTAGAAATTTTGGCTAATTCCATTATTTCGTCATTGCTTTGAATTGTCCCCATTTCCCGAAAAGCAGACCATAAGACAATTGCAAACGCTTGGATTTTTTGGTCCTTTGCAATTGAATTGGCAAACCTGCCTATCGGACTTTTGCGAAAGGCCGAGAGCGACATTTGCAAATTTTCTGCAACGGCTAAAATAGCTAAAAATTCAATTCGGACCTCTGGCGTTAATTTCTCAATTGTAATTGACGGATTTGCCCGCAAATCGCGCAATGCGTTAGATATTGCGCTTAGCTGCAATTCAAAATCGACTTCAAAGTCGATTTTCGGGAAAATACCCGCGACAATTGGCTGAATTGGGAGCCCAATAAATTTGGAAATGGTGTCCATATTTATTTTAGGATCGTCGCTTGGAAGTGAGGCAAAGCTAGTAAAATTCCCCTTTGCCACTTCTCCGAGCAGACTAAATGACAGCGCCTGCATATCGGGAGACAATTTTGCTACCCCTTTTGCAAATGGCGAATGCTGAAAAATGCGAAATGGTATCTGGTCGTAAAGGGTTTTCTCATCCGTTAAGTATCGTGTTTCCATTAGCCGTACATAGGCTGGCATTCGCTTCAACTGAAAAATCGCGTTATCGATCTCGGGCTTCCAGTATCGTTCATCGACATTGCACCCCCTCATCCAAAGCTGCCACCCCACGAAACTCAATTTTTCTTTGACGGAAAGTAGGTGAATAATAGCGATGGCCTGATTAGCCGTGCCAATTGGATACCGCGTTTCACTGCCAGCTCCCCGCCCTCTTCCAACTTGGTTTACTTTTGGAAGCAAGCCCTTCAATCGCCATCGTTCCAATTGATCCTTGCTGACCGTTACGTTGGCAAGGCCGCATAAATGCTGGATTTTCGGCCAAGTTTCCCACCGCTCTTGCACGCAAATGTAGCTCTCGAATCATTAGAGGTCCGCGCAGAATAGCAGTTTTGTGGGAATCCGCTTGTCTAAACCGTGTGCTGATTAAACGCGCAGGTGATTCGATGGCTAAAAAACGCGATTATAAGAAGGAATATCAGCGCCGCATAGCTAATGCTGCGCGCCGTGGCCTATCTCGTTCGCAAGCGCGGGGCCATGCCAAAGCTGGTGAAAAATCTATTCGTGCAAGGCGTCCGACAAACGACGCACGATTAGAAAGTGCTTTGAAGGCCTATCGTCAATCCGGTCGTCAAATTGACGCCGCCCGCAGCGTCGGCGTCTCGGTTGAATTGTTGCGCCGATATTTGCGCGAAAATGTTTCCGTTAAGCGCCGTGGCCGCACGCTGGTTATTGACGATAACCGCACCCGCGAAATGACCATCATTTCAAAGGGCCAAGTTTCCAAAGCGATCCTTCCCAACTTTGATGCTGCATCGGTGAACGGCGAATATCTATCCGCCGTTCGAGCCTTCCTGCTTTCGAACGAACCATCGCCATTACGCAAATTTGAGGGCCGTTCGGTCGTCGATACCGCTGGCAAATCTCATCCGTTCGAAACCGATTCTAACACCCTTTACCAGCTCGCTGCCGCCGGGACCGAGCTGTTCCATAATGTTTACCGGCTTATCATTTGAAAAGGAGAATGTATGACCAACTCACTCGCAAAGGAACGGCGCAAACAAAGGCGTCTGGAAAAATTGGAAACTAATAATCCCATTTGCGGCACATGCGGTGAACGCGATTGGCGTTGCTTTGATCAGCATCATGTTGCCGACCATAAGCGCGATGATTTAACAGTGCCAATTTGCAGCAATTGCCATCGCAAAGTGAGCGACGATCAAAAGGACCACCCTGTTTTCAATCCGACCTCCGATCCCATGCTGGACCGCATTGGGCATTTTCTGCTTGGGCTTGCCGATTTACTCCGATTGATTGTCGAACGTCTCTATATTTTTGCCCAAATGCTAATCGAACGGGCTGCATTGCCGGAAATGGATGGTGCAGCATGACCGCCAATTCCATCCCGCCGATCAGCGACCATTTAGCCATATCACTTCGAGCCTTTGCGGAAACGACAATCAAAAAGCAGCTAAAGAAGACGAACAGAAAGCGCCTGCCTTTTGCCAGCGAATGGACGCTGGTTTTTGATACCGAAACCACAATTGATGCAGGTCAATCATTGCGAATTGGCACATATCAGGTGCGAAAAGGTGGCGAGCTATTCGGCGCTGGCGTGTTTTTTGACCCCGAGGGTGTTACCGATGCGGAGCTGCTGACGCTTAAAAGCTATACCGATGCAAATGGATTGTCGCTTTTAACACGCGACGAATTTGCCGACCAAATTTTTTACGGCATCGGTTATCAGCTTCGCGCCACCATCATCGGATTTAATCTGCCATTTGATATTTCGCGGATTGCAATTCGCCACGGCTCCGCACGGTCAAACAAATATCAGGATATGCGCGGTGGCTTTACGTTCAGGATTTCCAACCAGAAAATCTATCCCAATTGTCAAGTCAAACACCTGTCACGCAATTGCTCCTTTATTCGTTTCGCTTCCCCAATGGGGCAGCGCGATGCGAGAAGCGAACGCGGGCGTGGTCACTATAATCGTCCACGACGGGGCCATTTTGTCGATGTAAAGACTTTAGCAAATGCCTTGTTTGCACGGGGCTTCAGTCTATCTGACCTCTCCAAGTTTTTGCAGGTCAAGAATCCCAAACTCGACTTTGACGATTTTGCAGGTCCAATTAGCGACACGATGATTGAATATGCAGTGCGCGATGTGCAAACTACATGGGAATGTTACCTTGAACTGACCGAAAGGTTAGCCGCTTTGGGATTGCCGAAGTTCTTGCCGGAAAAAGCCTACAGCGAAGCCAGTATTGGTAAAGCCTATCTGAAAGAAATGGGCATTATACCTTGGCAGCAATGCCAACCAGAATTTCAGCGCCAATTTCTCGCTAACATTATGAGCACCTATTTCGGTGGACGTTCTGAGGTCCGAATAAGGCGTAAACTGCGCCAAGTGATGATGTGTGATTTTCTTTCAATGTATCCCACTGTTTGCACCCTTATGGAGCTTTGGCGTTTCGTCATTGCCGACGGGATGACAACGCAGGATGCAACCAGCGAAGCAAAGGCCATTCTCGCCAACACTGATTTGGATTGGCTGCAAAAGCGTCAATCGTGGCGGCACTTGACCATGCTAGTCAGGGTAAAGGTGCAAGGTGATATTTTCCCGGTTCGCGCCGCGTATTCCGAAGGCGAGCAATCGACCATCGGCCTCAATTATCTGACATCGGGCGATACACCGCTTTGGTTTACCTTTGCCGATTGCATTGCATCAAAGCTACTAACCGGCAAATCGCCCGAAATTCTGGAAGCTGTCACATTTAAGCCAGGTAACACGCAGACCGAATTGCAGCCGATCAATATTAGCGGTAATTCCGATTACCATATTGATCCGGCAAAAGATGATTTGTTCAAAAGGCTAATCGAGCTTCGCCATTCGGTAAAAATAAGAATGGACTCGCCATCTGGCGATGAGCGTGTTCGATTGGATACCGAGCAGAATGCACTCAAAATCTTGGCCAATGCGACAAGCTACGGCATATATGTCGAGGTCAATGTCGCACGTCGTGCCA
>NZ_JBGTDD010000045.1:0-5252 GCF_041748495.1 Parasphingorhabdus sp. | reverse complement strand
AAATGCTTGCAGGACAAGGCGTGGGCCAGAGAAATATTGAATGAAAACCGATCCTACCGATAACCGAAGCGCCGCCCCAATCGAGCGCATTCAGGACAATATGATCGCCCGGCTGGAACGCCGCGCGCTCAACCGGCTGTGCGCCGGCATGCCTGCGTGGACCACTCCCGATATGCTGACGCTGGTGGGCATGATCGGCGCTTTCCTTGTTTTTGGCGGATATGTTGCCAGCAATCTGCATCCGGGCTGGTTGCTGTTGTCGATAGCGGGATATGTCGTGCACTGGTTTGGCGATTCGCTCGATGGCAGCCTGGCGCGGTTCCGGAAGATCGAACGGCCGCGTTACGGCTATTTTCTCGATCATAGCTGCGATGGCTTTGCCACGGTGCTGCTGGTCGTCGGCATCGGTATCAGCCCCTATGTCCAACTCGAGGTCGCGCTCGTCGCGCTCGTCGGATATCTGCTGATGTCGATTCATGCCTTTCTGTCGGTTCGCGTGCTGGGCGAGCTCAGGCTTTCCTATCTCAACGCGGGGCCAACCGAATTGCGGCTGATCCTCATCGGCCTGACGCTGGCGATGCTAATCGCGGGCCAGGAGAATCCGATAGTCTTTCAACTCAACGGCTTCGACCTGTTTGTCGGCAGCGTCGGCATTATACTGATCAGCCTGTTTGTGGTGCAGACGGCAAAGACCGCCAAGCGCCTGGCAAAAGAAGACCCTCCGATCCGCAACCAGGATTGACCCCTGAAAGGACGGCGTGATGGATAGGTCGGCGAGACGCTGCGGCCAGCCTATCTCGTCGGATCAAGCGCGCTCGGTTTGCGCAGACGGCCCATGTCGCCCAGTTCGTCGGGGCGGCTGGACCAGCCGTCGGCACCACCGCCCTGCGCCATCGCCTGCAGGGCCGCGATCCGGTCTTCGGTGGCGGGATGGGTCGAGAACATCTGCCGCACCCCGCCCGGCACGATATAGAGCTGTGATGCGGCCGGATTGCGCTGGGCGACCGGATTGGGGATACGCGCCGCCTCTCCGGAAATCTTGGCCAGCGCGGAAGCCAGCGACAAGGGCTTGCCGCTGATCTGGGCGGCGGCGGCATCCGCGCCGAATTCGCGGGTCCGGCTGATCGCCATCTGCACGATCATCGCCGCGAAAGGCGCGATCAATACCGCCATCAGGCCGGCGATCCCGGCGTTGCGGTCGCGAAAGAACAGGCCGAAATTGGCCAACATCGACACCGCGCCGGCGATGGTCGCGACCATCGTCATGATCAGCGTGTCGCGGTTTTTCACATGGCCGAGTTCGTGCGCCATCACGCCCTCGATTTCGTCATGGCTGAGCATCTTGAGCAGGCCGGTGGTCGCGGCGACGGCCGAATGCTCCGGATCCCGGCCCGTGGCAAAGGCGTTCGGCTGGGGCTGGTCGACAATATAGACTTTCGGCATCGGCAGCTGCGCGCGCTGGGCCAGATTTTTGACCATATTGTAGAATTCGGGATGGCTTGAGCCATCGACCTCCACCGCATTGTGCATTTTCAGCACGATCTTGTCGGCGTTCCAGTAAGTGAACAGGTTCATGCCGGCCGCGACCAGCAAGGCGATGATCGCGCCGCCGCTGCCGCCGAGCGAATAGCCCAGAACCATGAACAGCGCGGTCAGCGCCGCCAGGAGCATGGTTGTCTTCATGAAGTTCATCGTCTCTACTCGCTTGATTATAATTGCTTCAGCTTCAATATAGGAGGGGAGGCGGGGCGATTCAATTTGGCGGACAGGCAAAAATATGACCGATAGCAATAGAAAATCCGGTGAGCGACCAGCCCATGTCAGGGCGCCCGCGCATCTTTCCCCGAACAAGCCGGTACCGGAACCCGATCCGCTGGAAAAGGCCGAGGAAATTACCGGAAAAGGCGGGCCGACCCGCTATGGTGACTGGGAGCATAAGGGTATTGCGGTCGATTTCTGACCGGCGGCAAGACGGCGCTTTCGGCGCTGACTCCGGCCGGCCAATATATTTAAGTCTTTGCCCCACCCGGCTTTTATGGAAAGATCGCTGATCGAAGCCGACGGGAGCGATAGTGTGAGCAAAGAGAAACCGGCCGCGGATGGCGTCGAAACCATTGCTCCGGAAGACCGGAATGTCCCCACCGAAGCGGCACCGACCGCTGCCGCGGAAGCCGGCACGATCGATATCAGCTTCTCTCCCGGTCTCACCTCCTTTCTGGCGAGCAACAATATCGCGCTGGGCTTTACCTCCTATCAGACCGGCCGGCTCTATCTGATCGGCCATGGTCCGGAGGGAAAGCTGGCGCTGCACGAAGCGGTCTATCCACAGGCGATGGGCCTGACCGGTAATGCCGACCGCATCTATCTGGGCACGCTGACCCAGATCGTCCGCATGGAAAACGTTCTGGGCCTGGGCCAACGGGCCAATCATGTGCATGACAAGGTCTATGTCCCTCGCAATCTGCAGACCACCGGCAATATCGACATCCATGAACTGGGTATCCAGGACAATGGCCGGATCCTCTTCGTCAACACCCGCTATAACTGCCTGTGCGAGCCCAGCCTGACGCACAGTTTCAAGCCGGTCTGGAAACCCGATTTCATCAGCGAACTGGTCGGTGAGGATCGCTGCCATCTCAACGGCCTGGCGATGGTCGACGGCAAGCCGAAATATGTCAGCGCCGTGTCCCGTTCGGATGTGGTCAATGGCTGGCGCGAGGATCGCGATGAGGGCGGGCTGATCGTCGATGTCGAAAGCCAGGCGATTGTCGCCGACGGCCTGTCGATGCCGCACAGTCCGCGTGTCCATGATGGCAGGCTCTGGTTGCTGAATTCGGGGACCGGCGAACTGGGCTGGATCGCTCCGGACAGCCCGCAATTCGTGCCGCTTGCCTTTTTCCCCGGATTTCTGCGCGGCCTGGCATTTCACGGCGATCATGCCTTTGTCACCCTGTCGAAACCCCGCAAGGGCCATTTCGAGGGCCTGGCGCTGGATGGCTTGCTGAAGGCAAAGGATAGCGAGGCCTGGTGCGGTGTCCAGATCGTGTCGAAAGCCGATGGCGCGCTTCGGCACTGGCTGCGGTTCGAGGGCGCGATCACCGAATTGTTCGATATCTGCGTGCTTCCGGGCGTGCGTAACCCGATCACCCTGGGGCCGAATTCGGTCGAGATCAGGGATTTCCTGACGATCGAACCGGCTGGCCTGTAGGGTCGCGCACCGGCAGGTGCAGAAATGCGGCAATCGCCTTCTGACCAACCGTCGTAGATTTGTCGAACAAACTTGCCCCGAATGCCTGCGTCCTGCAAATTGCAGCCGCAAATCAATCGGCCCCTCGCCTCATCCCGGGCGAGGCCCCCACAGGACAATGGCAGCGCCGCCAAGCGCGACGGCGGTACCGATAATATACCAGTCGATTGTTGCCATGCGTCGATGATACCACAGGGTGATTGCGGGGACAGCATATGTAATGAGCGGCGTTGGCGAGGATGTTCGAACGGACCGAGTGGCAGGATGCGGCAAATGGCAGGTGGTTGAGCGCTGGGCTGGTAGGCAATGGATATGCTGACCCCGGAATTCGTCCCCAGAATTCGAGAAGCCATGGATGCCAGACAACGGCATCCCTGGCTTCTCCGCACAGTCGAAGGTCGGCCAAGCACTTTCCTTGCATAGCAAGCGCAATCGCGATAATAGACATGCACTCGGGGAGGATTGGACGGTTTGAAATATCCGGCAATTTCCAGCACACAAGGCAAGTTTTTGTGCCTAGCGCCGCTGATACCTGCTGCGCTTCTGCCTGGCGTCGGGGTTCTCATTTCACTAGCGATAGTCGTCGTGACACTTGTCGTGCATCGAGAAGCACTCCCGGTGACGCTTGCTCTACGTTATCGGTCAATATTTTTCAGTATACTGCTAGGCCTTGGGGTTGCAGCCCTTCTTGCTGTGGCCATGGGTACAGCCGTCGATCCTCTGCTAGAGCGAATTTTCGGTCCCATCAAACTGGACGACTTCGCTGCCGTAGAGGATAATTTGGGCAACTACCTGCTGATGTTGGCAATCGGCCTGTTGTTCGGCGGAATTGTCGAAGAACTGATTTTTCGCGGGTTCGTCATCGGATGGGGTGTTAAGTTGTTCGGGTCCCGCGCCGCCATTCCGCTAGCAATGCTTTCCGCCGCCGCTTTCGGCATCACCCATCTGTATCAGGGATGGGCAGGCGTTTTCTCCACCGGAATCATCGGCCTATCCTTCGGTCTGCTATATGTGTTTTCGGGCCGAAAGCTTTTGCCAGTAATTGTCGCACATATGGCGACCAACTTTTATGGGATCACCATGCTTTATCTTGGCCATTGAATTGCAGGGGGCGGATCGTGCTGTCCATGAATTCCGGGGGAGCAATTGCAACCATGCAACTCGCCGGAGTGTTCATGGGGGCTATTAGGTAAGCCGCGTTTCTTGGGATCGGGAGCTTTTCGGGCAAACATGCCACGCATGTTTGCTTCAACCGGAAAAACTGGAGCGGGCGAAGAGATTCGAACTCTCGACCCCAACCTTGGCAAGGGAACCATAAACCAAGAAAAACAACAGCTTAGGCGCGCAAAGCTGGGCAAAACTGATACGCAAAACTAAGGTTTTTGCAAACTATGCGTGTTAGTAGCGTGTTAGACCGACAGATTACGCTGAGCCGTTTTAAGAGCGCCAGCGCCCGGCAAGTTTACGCGCATTACTCGGACACGCGGCGCGCGGCGTTACTCAAGGATACGTTCATATCGACGAAGCGTTGAAATTGGCGGTCACTCGAACTTCCGATGAGATCTCGAAGTTGCTCAATGAGAGCAATATGTATGCCTACACGAATCCAGTTCCTAACTTTTAATCTTTAGGTCGCTAGTTCAAATCCCCAGGATTCCATTTTATATCAAGTGCTTATATACCCTATTCCACCTCCCCTGTTGCAAGGACTTAGCCCGCTATTTGCTTTCAATAAGGTGGCCAGACCCGCCCTCCTTCAATAAAATTTGCCACTTGCAGCTTTAGGGAAATTTTTCGAAAGCGATTGATCTTCGAATCCGACCTGTAATGGCATTTTCTAGGAACGACCCCCACTAACCTGATTGGTAAGCGTGGCGTGGAGGTCGCCTTGCATGATGGCTCCGACATAGGCTGATTGCCGTTCTTTTTGGAGCGGTGATAATGGACGATTTCGACGATCAGGATACAAGTAGTCATACGACCAGTCATTTGAGCACTCGTATGA
>NZ_JBGTDD010000044.1:0-8051 GCF_041748495.1 Parasphingorhabdus sp. | reverse complement strand
ACGGTCTTGCCGCCCTTTGCAAAGGATGCGTTGAGATCGCCGCGCATCAGGCCCAGCCAGTTGCCATAGGCCATCACCTTGTCCTCGGCATCCACCGCAGCGACCGAATCTTCCATATCGATGATCGTGGTCAGCGCGGATTCCAGCACGACGTCGGCAATATGCGCCGGATCGTCCCTGCCGATCGGGTGCCCGGCATCAAATATCACGTCGATATGCAGGCCGTTGTGCCGAAACAGGCGGCCCTTTTCGCTCTTCCCTATATATTGGGCCGGGTTTTTGAGCGCGATATCGCTTTCCTGCACGTCGACAAGGTCGGTCCAGCTACCATTTTCGAGGGGGACAGCGTCATCCAGAAAGGCCTTTGCCGCCCTGATCACATGCGCACCGCGCTCCGGATCATAACCGCCCGGCTTCGCTGGCGGCGCCTCCAGCGCATCGGTGCCGTAAAAGGCATCATAAAGGCTGCCCCAGCGCGCATTGGCGGCGTTCAGGACGAAGCGGTCGTTGAGCGACGGCACCACCAGTTGCGGTCCGGCCATGGTCGCGATTTCCGGGTCGACATTTTCGGTGGTGATTTCAAATTTACCGGGTTCTGCAACCAGATAGCCGATCTCTTTGAGAAAGCGCTGATATTCTGTTTTGTCGATAGCTTGCCCCTTGTGGCCGACATGCCAGGCATCAATCCGTGCCTGCAGCTCTTCCCGCCTTGCCAGCAGTTGCGCGTTGCGAGGAGCAAATCTGCCGAGCAGATCAGCCAGATCCTGCCAGAATTTTTCCTCGGCGACACCGGTCCCCGGCAGGGCGTTTGCGTTGACAAAATCAAACAGCTCCCGCGCGATCTGGATATCGTTCTGGCTGACATATTCCGACATAATTTTTCCTCGTTCAAATATATGGGTCCGGGGCTTACAGAGTGCGCTGCAAGTTTTCCAAATTTTCCGGGGAGGAATCGCTGCCGTCTATGGCGGCTCTTTTTCGCGCTGTAAATGGGAGGACCACAAAGGAAATCCCCGGACAGGAACTTGACAAACTTTACAAGGTTATGGAAATTTTTCCTTCCAATGCCGGATTTTCTCTTAAGCTATTGAAAAACCTGATATGCTTCGCTTCATTCCTGTCGACCGGTTTATTTCCTGACAAAAGGCGATTTCAACATTTTGCTTGCTCCGGTTCATGTCCAATTCTCCTGTCAAAAAGTGCGCCCTGCACTGGCAGGGTGACGAATATCGCAATAATATAGAACCACGCCGCTGTAGGACAGCCTTTTTCCGGCAATACAGCGGGTGACAGGCGATGATTACAAATGCTATCGGATTTAGATGACAGCAGATTCCTTCCCCGAACAAGCGACACTGGAGCAGGCCATCGACCTGCCGCTGTTATCGCGCACGACGGCATGGGCAGAGGTCAACAGCGGTACCACTAATCTGGACGGTCTGGAAACGGTCGCGGAAATGCTGGCAGATGCCTTTGCCGTCCTGCCGGGGCAAACCCGGCTGATCGAACCGGCACCGGTCGAAGCCGTGCGCCCGGACGGCACGGTCGATCAGGTTCTGCGCGGCCAGCATCTGGTGACGACCGTTCGACCCGAAGCACCGGTCCGGATCTTGCTGACCGGCCATATGGATACCGTATTTCCCCCCGACCATGCGTTTCAGCAGATAACCGAACTCGAAAGCGGCGTGCTCAATGGTCCGGGTCTTGCCGACATGAAAGGCGGCCTGTCGGTCATGCTCGGCGCGTTGCAATTGCTCGAGCAGAGCGACCTCGCCAGCCGGATCGGCTATGACGTGATGATCAACAGCGACGAGGAAGTCGGTTCCGGATCATCCGCGCAACTGATCGAACGTCTGGCCAGAGGCACGGCTGCTGCCCTGACGTACGAACCAGCCCTGCCGGACGGCACCCTGGCCGGCGAGCGGGGGGGCAGCGGCAATTTTTCGATCATTTTCACCGGCAAGAGCGCCCACGCCGGCCGCAATCCCGATGAAGGGCGCAATGCGCTGGTTGCCGCTGCGGATATGGCAATGCGGCTGAAAGCGCTACACCGGGCGGGGCTCAGCGTCAATCCAGCCAAGATTGACGGCGGCGGCCCGAACAATTCGGTCCCCGACCATGCCATCTTGCGAGTCAATTTCCGGCCGCAATCTCTTGCCGATCAGGCGCAGGCGCAAGATGCGCTCGACCAGCTGGTTACAGATATTGCCCAGGATCATGATCTGGATGTGCATTGTCACGGCAGCTTCGGTCGGCCGCCCAAGCCGATTGATCCGCAGGCGCAGAAGCTTTTTGGCCTGGTGAAGCAATGCGGCGCGGAACTGGGACTGGATATCAACTGGCGCGGCACCGGCGGCGTCTGCGACGGCAATAATATCGCCGCTTGCGGCATTCCCGTGGTCGATACCATGGGCGTAAGAGGAGGAGCGATCCACAGCTCTGACGAATATCTGATAGTGGAAAGTCTCGTCGAGCGGACAAAATTGTCGGCGCTGACGATCATGCGGATCGCCGCAAAGGGAGGTTTATGAGTTTCCGGATACGCGCAGCGCGGGTCGATGATCTGCAGCATCTGTACGAAATGGCAAAGCTGACCGGCGGCGGTTTTACCAACCTTCCCGCTGACCGGGGATCGCTGAGCCAAAAGCTGGAAAGATCGGAACAGGCCTATAAGCGGCAGGCGGAAGCGCATGGCGATGACCTGTTCATCATGGTGCTGGAAAATGTCGAAACCGGCGCAGTACGAGGAACGTCACAATTGTTCACCAAGGTAGGCCAGACCTGGCCTTTCTATTCCTATCGGCTGAGCACCCTGTCGCAAACCAGCAAGGAGCTGGATCGCACGTTCAGCGCCCAGATGCTCGGTCTGGTCACCGATCTGGAAGGCGCAAGCGAAGTTGGCGGCCTATTCCTCCATCCGGGCGAACGCGCCGGCGGGCTCGGCATGCTGCTGGCCCGCAGCCGCTATCTGTTCATCAGGGAACATCGCGCCCGCTTTGGCGACAAGATTTTTGCCGAACTGCGCGGGGTTATCGACGAGGCCGGAGGATCGCCCTTCTGGGACGGGCTTGCCGGTCGTTTCTTCGGGATGAGCTTTCAGGAAGCCGACTATTTCAATGCGATCCACGGCAATCAGTTCATTGCCGACCTGATGCCGAAACACCCGATATATACCGCCATGCTCAGCGACTCCGCCCGCGCTGCGATCGGTGTGCCGCACACCAGCGGGCGTGCGGCGATGCGGATGCTCGAGAATGAAAATTTCTCCTACGAGGGCTATGTCGATATATTTGACGGCGGGCCGACGATGGTGGCAAAAACCAATGATGTCACCAGCATCCGGGAATCCAAAGCGGCGCCGATTACCGCGATCGAAGAAGGCGAAATCAAATCGATCATATCCTCTGGCTCGCTGGATAATTTTCAGGCGACCTATGCGATGGTCTCGGAAAACGCAGAGGGCGTGACGATCGACCGACAGGCTGCTGAGCTGATCGGCCTCGGTGCAGGAGACATTATCCGGTATATTCCACGATGAGCGCGCTGGTCGAAATAAATTTTGATGGCATCATCGGACCGAGCCATAATTATGCCGGTTTGAGCATTGGCAATATTGCCTCGTCGACCAATGCCGGGGCGACCGCCTATCCGCGGGAAGCGGCCCTGCAGGGGATTGCCAAGATGCGTCACAATCTGGCGCTTGGGCTTGTGCAGGGCTTTTTCATGCCGCTGGACCGGCCCAATAGCCGATGGTTGAAAATACTGGGAACGACCGTCGAGAGCGCCGAACCGCATCTTCGGGCGGTCGCCTTTTCGGCGTCTTCGATGTGGGCGGCCAATGCCGCAACCGTGTCTCCGGCACCGGACGCCCCGGACGGCAAATGCCACCTCACCGTCGCCAATCTGCAAACCATGCCGCACCGCAGCCATGAATGGCCCGGAACATTTAGCCAGCTGGAAATGGCGTTCTCGAACCGTGATCATTTTTCGGTTCATGCGCCCGTGCCGTCGCCATTTGGCGATGAAGGCGCCGCCAATCACATGCGGCTTTGCCCCGGCCATGATGCACCCGGGCTCGAAATATTTGTCTTTGGCAAAAGCGGTGGCCCCTTTCCTGCGCGCCAGCATATCGAAGCCAGCAAGGCGGTGGCCCGCAAACATCGCCTCGACCCGGATCGGGTGATATTTGCGCAGCAGGCCGAAATCGCGATCGCCGCCGGGGCCTTTCACAATGATGTGGTGGCGGTGGCCAATGAACGGGTTTTGTTCACCCATGAACAGGCCTTTGAACAGCCTGATGCGCTTTATGACGCGATCCGGAGCACATTGCCCGACGCGGAGATCATCATCGTCCCCGCCGACAAGGTCAGTCTGGCAGACGCGATAAAATCCTATCTTTTCAACGCGCAACTGGTGAGCCTTCCCGATGAGGGCGGCATGGCGCTGATCCTGCCGAGCGAGGCGCGTGAAAATGAGGCGGTCTGGCGCTATCTGACGGATCTGGTGGCGGGCAATGGATCGATTCGCCGGCTCTGCCCGGTCGATGTCCGGCAATCCATGGCCAATGGCGGTGGCCCGGCCTGTCTGCGGTTGCGTGTCGTTGCAGATCCCGGCACTGTCGACCCGCGCTTTCTGGCGACGCCCGAAAAGCTGGATGCCATTGCCCGGGTCGTTGGAGATCATTGGCCGAAATCGATCCATCCCGATCAACTTTCCGATCCGGAGCTGATCGAGAATGTCGCCATGGCCAGGGACAGGCTGCTGGCAGCGTGCGGCTTGTCCGAACTGGATCGCTAGGATCACGATCCGACTGTCGGGTTAACTTACAATTTACCATTTCCCGCAACGAATAATGCCGGTTTTTCAGGCTTGGCACGGGAATTGCTGTTATAGTGGCATGTGGAAAAAAATCAGACGGCTCTTCATCATAAAGACCAAATTCGAGGCGTTTCTGATCACCTATGCCCTCGCCACCGGCGCGGTGGCACGGGGCCAATATTATCTGACATATTATCCTGGCTGGGCTGGGAAATTGCTGTTTCTGGCAGCGACCGGCGCGGTGTTCATGGCTGGCGCGAAAATGATCGAGGCGGTCGAACTCAACCGGATTTACAATTCCGACTATTGAAAATCCTGCCCGCCGAGCAAGGCTGGCGACTGGCGCAACATTCTGAGCGGAATTTCACCGCCAGAACCTGCTGGTCATCTTGGTGGATGGAGAGAAGTGGAAGGCTTCTGTTGCCCGGTGCCTTCCAAACCGCTGAATTCCCTTCTGTTGCCCGGTGGGTTCAACCGCGCGTAGCTTTCTAACTTATGACCGTGAGGTCAATGGGTTAGGCAGCGATAGCGAGTGCTTCATTATCGTTTGCACTTATAGGTTTTGAGCAATCACGGCATACTCAGGCCGGGCAAAAATTGCGCCTTTGAACACCCGTCGATCCTAGTTCGGCCCCATCAACAAAGGCGTGCTGCATCTCTGCAAATCGCCTGAAATGGTGGAGCCGCCGGGTACTGCCCCCGGGTCCGTAGTGTCTATTACACGCCATCATTTATCACCATAGTCCGCCGAAACGGACCCTTCCCATATAGGGATGTAATTCTGAATGAACAGTGCACAGACAAGAAAAAGGGCCAACCGGTTACCCGGTTGACCCTCCTCTAGTTCCCCAAAGGGAAATCCTAATTACTGGGCGAGAGCGCCTTCTTCTGCGTCAGCCTTGTCTTCCAGGACATCAGCCTTGTCTTCCATCGCGTCAGCCTGAGCGTCGAGGCTTTCTTCGCCTGCTTCGGTGCTAGCCGCATCGGCAGCTTCCTGGAGCCGGTCAGCTTCCATTTCCGCTTCCTGAGCTTCCACTTCCGTGGCTGTTTCAGCGCCGCTTGTGTCTTCTTGTGCACAGGCACTCAGCGCCAAAGCAGCGGTCGAAGCGGTCAAAATCATAAATTTACGCATAATAATCCCTCATTCCTTTGAAGGAGCAGAAAAAGGCCCCTCGGAACCAACAACCTGCCGGGCAACCATTGGTTCCCTGCAAAATCAAAAAAAGTTCACGGACCAAAAAATCAAAAAGGGCCAACCAGTTTCCCGGTTGACCCTCCTCTAGTTCCCCAAAAGGGAATTCCAGATAATCGTAGCTTACTCGGTAACAGCTTCTTCAGCAGGTACGGCAGCTGGGTCTGCAGGAGCAGCAGTTGCTTCTTCAGTAGCCATTGCATCTTCGGTAGCCATGGCATCAGTAGCCATAGCATCTTCAGCAGGTGCAACTTCTTCGGTTGCAACTTCTTCAGTTACCGCAGCGTCTTCGGCTGGAGCATTGCAAGCACTCAGAGCGAATACGGCTGCAGATGCAGCCAAAACAGCGAATTTACGCATAATAATCAGTTCCCTATAGTCGTTCAAATCAGCTGAGAATCAATCCAGCTGAGCGGGCCTATAGGATCGAAAATTAGGTCTGTATCACAAAAAATGAGGCCAATGTTTATCCCATTATAATCAAAGAATTATATTTTGAATTTGGGGCATTTTTGCGCGATCATATCCGGCCATTTGACGGCCTCGGAAACAACCACCGTTCGCCGCCCGCACTTGCCGGGGAATACACCGATCACGCTTGACCAAGCATGCCGCCGGCTGGCTCAAATTGTCATTTTTTCAGGAGATCCCGAATTTCGATCAGCAAATCGGTTTCACTCGGCCCCGGGTCTGCCGCTTTTTCTTCCACTTCCTTCTTCTTGATCAGCCTGTTGGCGTAGCGAACGATCAGGAAGATGATGAAAGCGAGAATGACGAAGTTGATCACCACGGTCAGAAACTGCCCCCAGCCGAGCATCGGGACACCGGCTTCCTTCAGCGCGGCATAATCGGTCACGGAGCCGGTATAATCAGCGGGCGGCGAGGCCAGCAGAAGAAACAGGTTGGAGAAATCGGGAGCGCCAATGATCGCACTGACAATCGGCATCAGCACGTCTTCGGTCAGCGACGTGGTGATCGTCGCAAAAGCCGCACCGATGATGACGGCGACGGCAAGATCGAGCACATTGCCCTTCAGGATGAAGGCCTTAAACTCGTTCAGCATATTTTTTCCTTCCCATTTTCATCGTTGAGCAAATGGATGAAAATTCCGCAATTGTCGAGCGATGCCGTTGCAAATAGGGCCATAGATGCCTATTTTCACATTGTGGCGCGGCGTCTCGCCGGGTGAATGGAGGGATTTCAAACATGCTGAGCAAAGTGATAAAATTTCTGGTCGTGCCAGCCGCGGCCCTGGCGCTAAGCGCCTGCGGAATCAACAGCGTGCCGACGGCGGAAGAAAATGCCAAGGCGAAATGGGCGGATGTCGAAAGCACCTATCAGCGTCGTGCCGATCTGATCCCCAATCTGGTGGAAACGGTCAAAGGCTTTGCGGCGCAGGAGCAGGATACGCTGACTGCTGTGGTCGAGGCCCGGGCACGGGCGACGTCTATCCAGGTTAGCGCCGACGATCTCGGCGACGCCGCCAAAGTACAGGAATATGCCGCAGCGCAAGGCGCGCTCTCGCAAGGATTGGGGCGTCTGCTGGCTACAGTAGAGGCATATCCCGATCTCAAATCAAACCAGAATTTCCTCGCGCTGCAAAGCCAGCTGGAAGGGACGGAAAATCGCATCAATGTCGCGCGCCGCGATTATAATGAAGCGGTCCGCCAGTATAATACCACGATCCGGACGTTCCCCGACATTATCGGTGCGAAAATCATCCATGGTGCAGAACCGATGACCCCGTTTGCAGCGACCACCGAAGGCGCGGACGAAGCACCTGAAGTCAGCTTCTAGGCGTGATTGCTCTGCGATCTATCCTGCCGTTGAAGACGGTTCTTGCTGGCCTGGCCATCGCCTTTTTGGCGATAGCGAGCCCGGCTTTTGCCCAGAACTTCCCGGAACTCACCGGCCGCGTTGTCGATCAGGCGGGTCTGCTGGATCCCGTGCAAGAGGCGGAGCTCACGGCAAAGCTTGCTGCGCTCGAAACCCAGTCCAATCGCCAGCTTGTCGTGGCAACGGTCAACAGTCTCGAAGGCTA
>NZ_JBGTDD010000043.1:0-7342 GCF_041748495.1 Parasphingorhabdus sp. | reverse complement strand
CATCAAATTCCGCGATTGGCCGCTGCACAGTCGCTGATCCGTCGAAAAAATAGGTCTCGTTTCTCCCGAGCACATAGCCCGCTTGGGCATAAGTCTCGAGCGCAAATCTTTCCACGATCTGATCCGGCCCGGTGCCGCCCGTCACAAAAATGGCAGTGCCGGAATTTCCTCCCGAGCCGGCGTCAAGCCGTTGCTCGAGATGCAAAGCGACGGGAAGGCTTCGAACCGGGCGGATGCGGGTTCCGAAAGCGAATTCCTGCTCACTCCACGGATCCAGCGCAGCCGAAAGACGGCCATAAAGTGATATGTCCGGGAACGGCATGTCCGGCAGGTGGTAGGACAGGATCGCTCCGGTCTGGCTGCCACCATATTGGCCGTTTGATTGGGAACGCTTGCCCGTTCCCGGACCGATTTGTCCAGCGAAGGAACCCTGGCGGGCATAGATCCAAAAATAGCCGCCCCACTTCCCGCTATGGCGCAACGCAGGCGGACTCGGGAAACGTGGTATCTCCCTTGCTCGAGTTCCTGATGGAGCTTTCGGTCGAGCGAACGAGGCCTGCAGGAAAAAGCCGCGCACATCTTCGGATTCTTGCCAGAGTGCACGCGAAGCAGCGGCCAATTTCAAAGCCGATCGCGCCGTCATCGGCAGAGCAGTCCCGCCACCTCCAGCATTATATGCCGTTAGAATTCCGTGCTCTTCGCCGTCACTGGAGGCGCCTTCCTTCGGGCGCGCCAAAGGCAGCGCGACCAATTCTCGTCCGTTTCTGCCTCCATCATGACGCCCCGTGACCTGGGCGACGGGAGGGATGGGAAGCCATGCCATATCTGTCGGTCCATGCCATGAAATGACCCGAAGCCCGATCCAGATCAGCGCCAGACTTGCCATTGCCCTTAGCGGCGCACCGGCGGCAGGCCCGGGCAAGCGATCAGCCCTTTTCGTTCGCAGAATATTGCGGCCTGAGCTGCTTGATATTCTGCGCGTCGGGGTAAAAATGGCTGGTTTTTTCCCAACGGACGGGATAACCGGCAAGCTGGGCTACATACTGGCTGAGCGCTCGCCAGACCGCCATGATGTTGATCAGATTGGCCACGATCGTCCGGGGAATCGACAAGATCGCTTCCTGCCACCCATAAAGTGCAAAGACGAAATAGCATTTCATCATCAGCCGCCACGACAGGAAACAGGCGTTCAGTAACAGTAAAATCTCGAGTGATGGGGACAGGGGTTGCAAACGGTAGGCCCCGATCAATTCTGCGAATAGCAATAGACCCATCAGAATGACTGCAATATAGGCAATAGCGAGAACGATGGCGGCAAGGCTGGCCTTGCGATCCCGCAAACGCATCCAATTCTCCCGCCAGCTTTTCTTCCAGCCCAGTCGGTCCCATCCCGACAAGGATATGCCCGCCATCCACCGTGCTTTCTGGCGAATGGCATCCTCCAGTTTGTCAGGGAAAAACTCCTGGGTTGCGACCAGCTGTCCGTGGCGGTCGCGCAGTCGCGCGAAAATACCGCGCGCCTCGCCCCCGGTCAGATTGAGTCCCAGCTCATAATCCTCGGTCATGCTATTGGCATCGAAAGGCTTGCCGCGCGTTTGGACGGCCAGTGTCTGCAAGGCATCGCGAGCGAAAGCACAGCCCACACCGGCAGAGGGAATGGAGGCACCAAGCGCTTCTCGCAGTACCATTTGCTTGCCATGCAATTCGGCGAATTCATCACCATAATGACCCGCAACCCAGCGCGACTCCTTGGCGCGACGCGGAATGACAGGGAGCTGGACCAGGGCGGCCCTGCCGATCAGATGTCCGAACAGCGTCAGCGCACCGGGGTGCACGATATCCTCTGCATCGTGCAGGATGACCGCAGCAAAATTG
Source organism: Parasphingorhabdus sp. (assembly GCF_041748495.1). Lineage (GTDB taxonomy): Bacteria > Pseudomonadota > Alphaproteobacteria > Sphingomonadales > Sphingomonadaceae > Parasphingorhabdus. The sequence goes on along the minus strand of NZ_JBGTDD010000043.1, from coordinate 5,467 downwards.
GCCTGTTCCTCGATCTCGTCCCGACACAGCGCGCTCCAGAGATGATTCAGACAATCCGCCTTGGTCGTCGGTCCGTCTCGCTGACATATGACAATCCGCACCTTGTCACTGCCGGTCGATGCCGCTGCGACTGCGGCCACGGTTTCGGAATCGTTCGGGTAGCAGCCCACGTAAATCCGATAATCGCTGTTGGTCCATTGCTGCAAACAGCGCCGCAGCATCGCGCCAATGACTGCCGCCTCTTTCCAGGCGGGAACGAAGATTGCCATCCGGCAAACCGCGGCCGGAGGGTTAAGGCTTTCCACGGTGGCGCGTTTGAAGCGGGTGTAAACAAACAGCTGACGCTTCAGGCTGTGAAAAATCCACAACCCGTCGAATAGCAGATCGTCGAGTGCGCCAATCAGAAAAGCCAGGCAAGCGAAGAGCAGCAATTCCTTTTGCAGCAAGTCAAGAAACAGCAAAAACCGATCGATCTGCATGATCAAACTCCAGGGGCTCGCAGAAACGGGGCTTCTGCAAAAAATAATGGTGCCGAAATTATAAGTGGTTCGAGATTTGAACGGTTACGGACGGGCGGGAGCTATCCGGATTCGATCGGGCGACCGGGCTTCAAGGCTGCATGTTCACGGGAACCAATCGCCAGCGCCAGCAGCATCGGATATGCCCAAAAAACAGCGCCGGTGCCAAATGCCCACGGGGGGATGTCCGGTGCGACCATCATTGCGGTATGAACGGTCACGGCGAGCAAATGAAAAGCGGTCGCCCACATCGGCCAGAAGCGATCGGATTTTATTGCCAAATAGATCAATGCAACAAGAGCGATGATGTCGATAGCAAATATGCCCTCTTCGACGGTTGACCAGGAAGTTCCGAATGATTTGGCTACTGCCAATGTTGATAACGACCCGACTATCATAACCGCCGCCCCAAAATATTCCGATCGAGCGCCCCGCAAAATTGCATATCCACAACATACAATGAGAAACGCGTAGTAGAGATAGGCCCAGACTGTATTGAAGATCATAGAGCTATGGCTCGTTCAAAGGTTGCCCTATTTGTATCGGAGCCATCTCCCGCCGCAAGCATCTAGGCGGCATGACCAACCATTTCGAAAACATTCTCATCTTGCTCTCGAGCAAGTGCTGGTGGTTTCAAGCCCGTGCTTCCCAGAGCCATCGCTCTCAACCCAATTTGATCGCGCGTTTCTGCCAGTCGTCGGTGCGTGGCCACCAGATGTCGCCTGGCTCCGACCAGCGCGGACAAGCTTTCGGCCGCCTTGGATAGGGCGTCCTGTCCAACCACCGCCGACAGCCTGGCATCTGTGCGCGCAATGGGCATATAGCCCGTTAATTCAGCCATTTTGCTGATAGCTTCGTCGACCGCCAGCTCCGCTGCAAACAGTCTTCTCGCAAGCTTCTCGGCGGCATCTTGTCGCTGTTTTAACATCATCACTCCTTTATCAAGCTTTGCCATTCCCCTTACCTGCAATGTCAAATTCGGCAGACCTATCCGTTGTTCGGAACAGGAAGGCTTATCCTTTGAGCCGGGACAGAGCTTCCAGTCCCGCTATGAGTCCGCCGAAGGACAATGCAGCCCCGATTGCGATGGCCACTATCCATCCCAACCGTTCGACCGTCGCGAGCCTATTTTTCTCACCACGATAGCGGGGGACGGGAAGCGTTCGGTGCCTGTTCCCGGATTGCTCCCGAGACAGGACGGCACCGCCGCCATCCGCATATTCAACATTGTCTATCGTGCCGGCGCTCTCGCTTCTTGTCCTACCGGCGAACGGGTTCAGCTTCCCGTTTTTCCGTTCTGGTTCAACAGCCGGCAATTGATATATCAAAGAATGATAGCTGTTGTCTCGGTCGAGCGCGCCGAATATCCGCGCTGCTTCGAAGCGGGACTGGACTTGGAGAATGCGCATTGCGGTCCGCAATCTTTGATCCACGGTGTGCGGTGAGATACCCAGTTCCCGGGCAATTTCCTTGGAATTGAGATGCGCCAGCACTAGCCGCAAACACTCGCGCTGCCCCTCGTTGAGCCTTTCGATTGCCGGGATGGTCATGTCGCGCAAGATCCGCCGAATCGGGATCTCAGCGATTTTGAGACACGAAAGATCGCAGCAGACCTGCGCCGATAAGCTGGCGAAAATTGCGGGAATCGCGCGCCCTGCGCCATATCTGCCCCCTGTCTGCCCTGTTTTGACCGACCGATACGAACCCTCTCCTTATCAGAAATCCGCCGTTTGGTGAAATATTTCGTTTTTTCATGCTTTGCATCACCAACCCGGGCCGCAAGCCAGATTGCTGCAATGGCCTCTGGACTTGCGATCAAGTTCAGGCCATCAACCTCAAAAAAGGAGAGAGCATGAGCGCAACCCAGGCAGAGCCCCTGACAAATACCGGACTGGCATATCGATCCGGCGGGTATCGGAACTATGTAATCATTTCCCTGATGCTTCTCTACACGCTGAACTTCATCGATCGCATATTGATTGGTGTCGTCGCGCAACCCATTATCGAAGAGTTCCGGTTGCAGGATTGGCAATTCGGTCTGTTGTCCGGCTTTGGCTTTGCCCTGATGTATACGGTCATGGGCATCCCCATTGCCCGGCTTGCCGAGCGCATGAACCGCGTCAGGATCATCGCCGCCAGCGTGATATTGTGGTCTCTGATGACCGCATTGTGCGGAATTGCCGGCAGTTTCATCGCCCTGCTCGTCTTCCGGATCGGCGTCGGCATTGGCGAAGCAGGTCTGACGCCCGCAGCCAATTCGATAATCTCGGATTATTTCCCGCCGCGCAGTCGCGCCCGGGCGATAGCAATCTATACCATGGGCATCACGCTGGGCGGCGTGCTGGCCAACGCCTTCGGCGGCCCGATCGCGCAGGCCTTTTCCTGGCGCGAGGCGTTTCTGGTTCTGGGTATCCCCGGGATAGCTTTCGGACTGATTTTCCTCTTCACCGTTGAGGAGCCTCCCCGCGGTTATGCCGATCCCCCGACCGCAACCAAACCGCGAAAAATGGGTATCGGCGAGACGATAAGGGAATTATCGGCCAAGCGCAGTTCTGGATCAATATGATCGCGGCCGCTCTGGTAGCCTTTGTCGGCTATGGCATCAGCAATTTTCAGGTCGCCTTTTTCCAGCGTGTGCATCAACTATCCATCTCCGAAGTGACGCTGCAGATCGCCGTTCCGCTTGGCCTGGCTGCTTCCTTTGGCGCCTTTTTTACCGGTTATCTCACGGAGAAAATGAGCGGCCGCTATCCCAATGTGGTCGCCTGGCTGCCCGGCGTCATGCTGATCGCCTGCGTGCCTTTCTACTGGATCGGCTTCACCACCGACAATGTGCCCTTCGCGCTGATCGTGCTGCTGGTCGCGGCCGTCCTTCATTACGGATATCTTGGTGCCCAATATACGATCTGCCAGGGTGTAGCGAGTGCGCAGTCGCGGGCGACAGCGGTCGCGCTGTTCCTGTTCATCGTCAACCTGATCGGCTATGGCTGCGGTCCGCTCGTCATGGGTATCCTGAGCGACTTGCTGATGAATGCCCATCTGGCAAGCTCCCAGTTTGCCGCGGAGTTGACCGGTCCGATCTGCAAGGGCAAGTCGGAAGATCTGATCGCCACGCTCGGCGCGGCCCAGGCCGGGGTCTGCATGACCGCGAGCGGCGAAGGCCTGCGCTGGGCGATGATGTATATCGTCAGCATCTTCATCGTTGCTGGCGGCATGTATGTCTACATGGTCAAGACGCTGCAGCAAGACCTGGTTGCGAAGATGAACTGACCCCATGGCCCGTCCCGAACCCTGGCAGCTGATCGCCGAAAATTATCCTGTATCCGTGGTCATGCAGACCAGGTTTCAGGATATCGACCCGAACCGGCATCTCAACAATGTCGCCTTTGCGGCCCTGTTCGAAAATGCGCGGGTGCGGCTGAACCGCAACCTGCGACCCTGGGCCGACCGGCCAAGGAACGAGCGGAGCATGATCGCGGCGGTCACGATCAACTATCTGCGCGAAGGGCAATATCCCGATGATGTCGAGATTAGCTCCGGTGTCAGCAGGATCGGCAGATCCAGCTATGTCATAACCCAGGCGATGTTCCAGAATGGCCAGTGCATCGCAACTTGCGATTCAACCATCGTCTGCCGGACCGATGGCCAGGGCAAGCCGCTGCGACAGGAAGTGATTGAAGAGCTGGAGAAGATGCGGACGAACGGCAAACCCTGAAAATTTAGGTTCAATCGGTAAAATTGGCGGTCCGCTTCTGCATGAAGGCCATCACCGCCTCGACCTGATTGGGTGTGCGGCTGACCTGTTCCTGGCCGACCGATTCCATCATCAGGATTTCGTCTTCGTTCATGTCGGGCAACTTGTTGATCAATTGCTTGGCCATCTGCACCGCCTGCGGATGCTTGCTGGCAATCTCGGTGGCGATTTCCATCGCCCTGGCGTGCGGATCATCCGAAAGATGCGTGACAAAACCCAGTTCCTTGCCTTCCTCGCCGGTGAAGATCCGGTTGGTATAGGTCAGTTCGCGCAGGATATCGTCGCGGACAAAGCTGCGCCATGTGGTGAAGCTGCCCATGTCGGGGATCAGGCCCCAGCGCATTTCCATGATCGACATTTTGGCATCGGGAGCGACCACGCGGATATCGGCGGCACTGGCGAATTGCAGGCCACCACCGATGCACGGACCGTGGATCGCGGCGATAACCGGTGCTTTCAGTCGCCGCCACAGCAGTACGATATGCTGATATTTATTGGCATTGCCGAAGGTGCGCTCGGACAGCGTGCTGGCGAGCGGTGACTTGTCGCCGTCCTTGCTGGCTTCGGTTGCGGCTGCCGCCGATGCTGCGAAACTGCCCATGTCCAGCCCGGCACAAAAGGCCTTGCCCTCGCCGGAAAGGACAATCGCCCTTATGCCTTCCATCGCCGCCAGCTTTTCGCCTGCCTCGACGATGGCATCAATCTGCTGAGCATCCAGTGCGTTCATCTTGTCCGGCCGGTTGAAGCGGACATCGGCGATATGATCCTTGACGGCAATGGTGACGCGTTCTGACATTTTACATCCTTTGCTCTTCCCCTTTTCGCTTCGAGCGAAACCGAGAAGCTTGATAGTCCCAACCGGTCTCGACGGCGCTCGACACGAATGGAATTGAAGATTCGGTCTTATTTCTAGCTATGTTTAATCGCCCAGTTAACAAGGGGCAACTGGTCATTGCCAAAATACATTCTTTCGCCCTCACCAAAGGGCACAAAAATGCTCGGCGAACCGAAAGCCCCGCGCGTTATCGCCTCTTCGGTATTGGCGCGCAGCCGATCCTTGATAGGTTGCTCCTGCGTTTTTTCGGCCAGGGCGGCACCGTCCAGACCAACCTCATTGGCGATGGCGATCAGCACCTGAGGATCATCCAGATTGCGCTGTTCTCCATAATAAGCCTTGAACGCAGCGGTCGCGAAC
>NZ_JBGTDD010000042.1:0-4850 GCF_041748495.1 Parasphingorhabdus sp. | reverse complement strand
TCGTGCTCGAAACAGTTTTTCCACGCAAGAAACGGTCGATGGCTCGCGGTCACCGCTGGCGGACAAACATCATTATCATCCTTGTCGACAGCGCTGCCCTCAGATTGATGGGCCCAATTGCCGCCATTTCCGTCGCTGTTTTTGCCGCGCAAAACGGTTTTGGCTTGTTCAACTGGACCAGCTTACCCGGCTGGCTGGAGTTCGGTCTGGCGCTGATATTACTGGATCTGGCGGTCTATGTGCAGCATGTGATGACCCATCGAATCTCGCTGCTTTGGGCGCTTCACAAAGTCCATCATGCTGATCGGGATATCGATGTCACCACGGCAGTGCGCTTTCACCCGGCTGAAATCATGTTGTCGATGCTGTATAAATGCGCTCTGGTGTTGCTGCTCGGGCCGACCCCTTTTGCGGTTTTCATATTCGCGCTGATCCTTAACCTTTGCGCGCTGTTCAATCACAGCAATTGGCGGTTGCCAAATTCGGTCGACGCCATCTTGCGGCAGTTGCTCGTGACACCGGATATGCACCGCGTGCACCATTCGACCATCACCAAGGAAACCAACAGCAATTTTGGTTTCAGCATCGCGTTGTGGGACCGGCTATTCGGAACCTACCAAGCGCAGCCCGTCGCCGGACATGATGGCATGGTCATCGGTCTGCCGGAATATCAGTCGGACCATCCGGCCGAACTTTGGTGGAGTCTGGCGCTTCCATTCGCTGGTCCGCACCGGGAGAAGCGCTCCGGCGGTCGCCGATGAACATTATCGGCAATCGTTCAATTGCCCCGGGTGCAAAACCCGCTAGAAGATCAGGATAGAAAAATAGGCAGATCGCTGGCCCGTGCACAGACTCCTGGTCGGGTAGAAAGTACCATATGAAAAAAACACTGATACTTGTCGTCTTTGCCATCGCCATTGCTAGCTTCTTCTACTTTGACCTCGGCTCGCAGCTCACGCTGGCTAGTCTGAAGGAACAGCAGGTGGCTTTTGATGCGCAATATCAGGCGGCTCCCGTTCTCGTTATCGCGATATTCTTTCTGATATATGTCGCGACAACGGCGGCGTCCTTGCCAGGAGCGCTGATTCTTACCCTTGCGGCCGGGGCGCTGTTCGGTGTCGTGACCGGCACGATCATTGTGTCCTTCGCATCGTCAATCGGCGCAACGATCGCCTTTCTCTCATCGCGCTATCTGTTTCGCGATGCAGTAAAGTCCCGGTTTGGGGACCGGCTGAAGGCGATCGACAATGGTGTCGATAAAGATGGCCCTTTTTATCTGCTGACGCTCCGATTGGTGCCGGTTTTTCCTTTCTTTCTGATCAATCTGCTGATGGGGCTGACCGCGATCAAGGCCCGCACATTCTATATCGTGAGCCAGATCGGCATGTTTCTGGGGACGTTGGTTTATGTCAATGCCGGTACTCAGCTGGCCAATATCAATGAAGTCAGCGATATCGGCTCGCCGGGTCTGCTGCTGTCTTTTGCCGCGCTTGGCCTCACTCCCTGGATCGGCAAGTGGATCGTAGCCGGGATAAAGCGCCGCAAAGTCTACGCGCGCTGGACCAAGCCGAAAAAATATGACCGCAATATGGTGGTGATCGGAGCTGGTGCTGCCGGTTTGGTCTCCTCCTACATTGCAGCGACGGTTAAGGCCAAGGTTACCCTTGTCGAAACCTCTAAAATGGGTGGCGATTGCCTCAACTATGGCTGCGTGCCGAGCAAGGCGCTGATCAAAAGCGCGAAAGTTGCCCAGCAGATGCGCGACGGCGACGTTTACGGGCTGAACAAGGTCACTCCAAAATATAGCTTCAAAGCGGTGATGCAGCGCGTGCATGATATCATTGCCACCATTGAACCGCATGACAGCGTCGAGCGCTATACCGATCTTGGCGTCGATGTGGTAAAGGGCTATGCGACGATCATCGATCCCTGGACGGTCGAGATCAAGCGCGAAGATGGCGAGGCGCAACGACTGACCACGCGCTCCATCGTCATCGCTACCGGCAGCCGACCGTTTGTGCCCGATCTGCCCGGCCTTGATGAAGTCGGCTATGTCACCAGCGATACGCTATGGAAAGAATTCGCTCGGATGGACGAGATCCCGAAGCGCATGGTCGTGCTCGGCGGCGGCCCTATTGGCTGTGAACTGAGTCAGGCCTTTGCCCGGCTCGGTGCAGATGTGGTGCAGGTGGAGCGCTCCGACCGCCTCTTGGAGCGGGAAGACGATGAAGTCGCAGAACTAGCTCTCGGCGCGCAGCAGCGCTCCGGTGTAGAGGTTCTGACCGGCCATGATGCGATCCGCTGCGAGCGGGTAGATGACGAAAAGCGGCTGATCCTCGCTGCGGATGGCAAAGAGAAAAGCATCGCCTTCGATGCACTGGTTGTCGCGGTTGGTCGCAGTGCCCGGCTGACCGGATTTGGGCTGGAAGAACTGGGCATCGAAACCGATCGAACGGTCGTAACCGATGATTATCTCGCGACTCTTTATCCCAATATTTTCGCAGCTGGCGATGTCGCCGGACCATATCAATTCACTCATGTCGCATCTCACCAGGCCTGGTTTGCAACGGTGAACGCCCTGTTCGGTCAGTTCCGCAAATTCAAGGCAGACTATCGGGTCATTCCCTGGACGACATTCATTGATCCCGAAATTGCAAGGGTTGGCCTGAACGAGCAGGATGCGAAGGCTCGGGGCATTGCCTATGAAGTCACGACTTACCAGATGCATGAGCTTGACCGTGCGATTGCGGACAGCGCCACGCATGGATTTGTCAAAGTGCTGACCGTGCCGGGCAAGGACAAGATTCTTGGCGTCACGATCGTCGGCGATCATGCCGGCGAGTTACTAGCCGAATATGTTCTGGCGATGAAATACAAGCTTGGCCTGAACAAGATATTGGGAACGATTCATACCTATCCCACCATGGCAGAAGCGAATAAATATGCGGCCGGCGAATGGAAGCGTGCACATGCACCGGAAGGCTTGCTCCGCTGGGTCGAGCGTTATCACAGCTGGATGCGAGGATGATAGATGCCCTGCAGCAGGGCCAGGGTCTGATTGGCCTGTCCCTGATCCTTGTTTTCGTATGGCTGCTGTCGGAAAACCGCCAGGCCACCCCGGGCTGGAAATGGATGGGCGCTGCGCTCGTGCTGCAATTTACGATCGCGCTGGTGATCGTCAGAATTCCCTTTGTCTGGGATATTATCGGCATTGCCAATCAGGGCGTGATGGCGATTGAAAAAGCGACGCTGGTCGGGTCATCCTATATGTTCGGCTATGCGGGTGGGGCGGAATTGCCCTTCGTCTTGAAAGAGGGCGCACAGCCGCCGTTGATCATCGCGTTCCAGATATTGCCGCTGGTGATTGTCTTTTCGGCGCTATCCGCATTGCTCTGGCACTGGGGCGTGCTCGCGTGGATTGTCCGTGGCCTGTCCTGGGCGCTGCGCAAGACCATGGGCGTCAGCGGTGTCGTCGGCCTGAGTGGCGGAGCAAATATATTTCTGGGCGTGGTCGAATCTCCGCTGGTTTTGCGGGCTTATTTTGACAAGATGAGCCGGTCCGAACTGTTCATGGTGATGGTGCTGGCGATGGCGACCATTTCCGGAGCGATATTGGTCCTCTATGCTTCGACCCTGTCGAAGACCGTTCCGAACGCCGTCGGCCATATGATCTCCGCATCATTGATCTCGCTACCGGCCGCGATATTGGTTGCCCGCCTGATGGTTCCGGGCGACGGCGAGACCGAAGCCAGCAACGAGCAACCGGGACTCAAATATGATGGCAGCATCGACGCTCTTGTCCGCGGAACGATGGAAGGCGTGCAGGTGTTCCTGGCGGTGATCGGCATCATTCTGGTGGTGTTTGCGCTGGTCGCTCTGGTCGACCAGATTTTGACGATATTGCCCTATGTCGATGGTCAGGCGGTGACCATCAAACGCGCCTTCGGCTGGTTGTTCGCGCCATTGATGTGGACATTGGGCGTGCCGTGGGACCAGGCACCGGCGGCAGGGGCGCTGATGGGAACCAAAACCATCCTCAACGAATATGTCGCCTACCTCGATCTAGCGGCGATACCGGAAGGAACCTTCGACCCCCGTAGCCAGCTCATCATAATCTATGCGCTTTGCGGCTTCGCCAATCTTGCCAGCGTCGGCTTGCTGGTCTCGACGATCGGAACGCTGGCGCCGTTGCGCCGCGCCGAAGTCGCCGGACTGGGAATGAAAAGCTGGATCGCTGGCAATTGCGCCACCGCTATGACCGGCGCGGTCATCGGCATCGTGACCGTTGTTTGATGGTCGGCGATCGGGGAAGATAAACGATGCTTGATTCCCGCCTGCGACCGATCATCGATCCTCCCCTCAATGCGCTCGGCGCTTGGATCGCAAGAATCGGCTTGACCGCCAACCAGGTAACGCTGGCCGGAGCGCTGATCGGTATCGGTGCGGGCGTGGCCATCGGGTTTCGCTATTATCTGCTGGGGCTGGTGCTGTTGTTGGTCAGCCGTCTGTTCGACGGACTCGATGGCGCCGTCGCCCGAGCAACGACACAATCCGATTTTGGCGGCTATCTTGATATTGTCGCCGATTTTGCCTTCTATATTGCCGTGCCGATCGGCTTTGGCTTTGCCGCATCAGCCAACCTGCCCTTCGCGCTGATATTGGTTGGCAGCTTCACGCTGACCGGGATCAGTTTCCTCGCCTATGCCGTAATAGCGGCCAAAGAGGGCCGGGAGTCGGATGCCCATGGCAAAAAAAGCTTCTTCTACAATACCGGTCTCGCCGAGGGAACCGAGACGATTATCGCCTTTGTTCTGATGTGTTTGATGCCACAATATTTTGCCCTTGTAGCG
>NZ_JBGTDD010000041.1:0-9474 GCF_041748495.1 Parasphingorhabdus sp. | reverse complement strand
GGAAAAGGCGTTTGTTAGAATGTTTGCAGGACGTTTTGACGCGTTGGGCCAGAAATTTGAGAATATCTATCTGCTGCGAAACGAACGGGTGCTCAAGTTAATTGACTCCATAGGGCGGGCGTTCGAGCCGGACTTTATCCTATTTTGCAAACAGAAATCGGGCAAAGAGCTAACCTATCAGGTCTTTATCGAGCCCAAGGGCAGTCATTTGGTAGCAAACGACAAATGGAAAGAGGACTTCCTCAAAAACATCCGCGATGCCAAAAAGACGCTCAAGATTGATACCGATAAATATCTGATAACTGGCGTCCCGTTCTATAACAACGAGAACGAGAACGAATTCAAAAAGACGCTGGAAGAGACACTAGGGCTTTAGAAATATTAGGGAGCACCTCCGGAACACGACTCTAACCATCAAGCTGTGGTCAAATCATCGCGTTAAACGTATTATCACTATACCCCCCGCACTGGATGCGGAGCTCTGCGTCACCGTTGTGCTCTTGCCTCCCAGGGCTCCGCGTCAAGCGCGGAGCACAAGCGGTCAGAAACTCATTTCGTCATAGATACGGCTGACATCGCCGTTCCATTCGCCGTGATAGCGCTCGAGCAGCTGGGCGGCCGGGGATTTGCCCCGGGCGACGACTTCGCGCAGCGGATCGAGGAAGCCGCTTTCATTGTCGCCGCTGGTGTTGAGGCGATTGCGGGCGGTGAGGCCGGCGGAGGATATGTTGAGGATTTCCTTCGCCAGATCGTTCAGTTTGCCGCCACCGGGGATGGGTGCATCGAGCCCAAGCTTCGGGACCGCGCTGCGCAGCGCTTCGCGCTCTTCCATGGTCCAGTCCTTGACCCGGTCCCAGGCCGCATCGAGCGCGGTCTGGTCATAGAGCAGGCCGACCCAGAAGGCGGGCAACGCGCAGATCCGGTTCCACGGACCGCCGTCGGCGCCGCGCATCTCGAGGAAGCTTTTCAGGCGCACCTCCGGGAAGGCGGTGGACAGATGGTCGGTCCAGTCCGACATGGTCGGCTTCTCGCCCGGCAATACGGAGAGATTGCCTTTCAGGAAATCGCGGAAGCTGAGGCCCGCGGCGTCGATATACTGGCCGTCGCGGAAGACGAAATACATCGGCACGTCGAGCATATATTCGGCGTAGCGTTCGTAGCCGAAGCCGTCCTCGAACACGAAGGGCAGCATGCCGGTGCGGTGCGGGTCGGTGTCGGACCAGATATGGCTGCGAAAGCTCTGGTAGCCGTTGGGCTTGCCCTCGGTGAAGGGCGAATTGGCGAACAGGGCTGTGGCCAAGGGTTGCAGGGCCAGGCCGACGCGGAATTTCTGCGCCATGTCGGTTTCGCTGGCATAATCGAGATTGACCTGGATCGTACAGGTGCGCAGCATCATGTCGAGCCCGAGATTGCCGACCCGCGGCATATGGTCGAGCATGATCTTGTAGCGGCCCTTGGGCATGATCGGCAATTCTGCGCGGGTCTTGTCCGGCCACATGCCCATGCCGAGGAAGCCGGTACCGGTTTTCTGTCCGATCGCCTTCACCTGCTGCAAATGGCGGCCGGTTTCGTTGCACGTGTCGTGCAGTGATTCGAGCGGGGCTCCGGAAAGTTCCAGTTGTCCGGCTGGCTCGAGGCTGATGGCGCCATCGCTGCCGGCCATGGCGATGACCTTGCCATTTTCTTCCACCGTCTCCCAGCCGAATTCCCGCATGGCGAGCAGCAGGTCCCTGATGCCGCCGGGTTCGTCATAGCTGGGCGCATGATGGTCGGTGGTGGAATAGACGAATTTCTCGTGCTCGGTCCCGATCCGCCAGCGATCCTTCGGCTTTTCGCCGCCGATCATTGGCTCGATCAACTGGTCGATATGCTCGATCACAGGATCGTTGCTGTCTGAAACCTGTCTGGTGCTCATGATTCGCCCCTAGGAAATGATCAGCGGCCGGGCCACTGAAAAAAAGCTGCTTCGCTGATAGCATTTGTTGCTTGTCATAGCAGCCAGCTGACAGCGGCAAAGCCGCCGACGAACAGGATCCCGACCGCGGTGGTGGCAATGGCGAAATTGCGGTCGATCCACAATTTCATCGGTGGGCCGAAATAGCGGAGCAGCACGGCGACCAGAAAAAACCGCGCCGAGCGGGAGAGGATCGCCGCGCCGACCAGGATATGGAGCGGCATGGCGGTGCTGCCGGCCGCGATGGTGATCACCTTGAACGGCAGCGGCGTGAAACCTGCGAGGAGGACCACGACCCAGCCCTGGTCATTGAAATTCTGGGCAAAAACATCGAACTTGTCGGTGACGCCGTAGAATTCCAGAATCGGCATGCCGACCGTCTCAAAGACAAAATAGCCGATGGCATAGCCGAGCAAGGCGCCCAGCACCGAAGCGATGGTGCAGATCAGGGCGTACCAGTAAGACCGCTCGGGTTTCGCCAGACACATCGGTGCCAGCATGACATCCGGCGGAATCGGGAAGAAGCTGGATTCGGCAAAGCTGATCCCGGCCAACCACTTGCTGGCTTGCCGATGGCCCGCCTTGTCGAGCATCCATAGATAGAGGCGTTTGAGCATTATTATTTTACCTCAGGTGCCGGGCGGGCGCATCCGTGCTCTTGGCTGTCATGCCAATAAGGCGCGGCGGCCGCCATCCGTTTTTTGTGGCGGCCTTGCCTCGCTCCGCTGGGTGATTCCCGGACATCGATGCAAGGAAAGGACTGGTACGGGGAAGCCGAACAGGCGGATGGCTGCGCCGAGCGCCCGGTTTTCAAATGGTCCATCGTCTAGTGGCCCGGTGCGCCGGCGACATCTTCGAGCAATTCCTTCGGTGTCTCGCGGCCGTGGTCGGTGCCGGCGGTGCGATTGCCTTTCGCCAGGGCGAAGACGACGCCGGACAGCGCCAGCAAACCGATGATATTCGGCAAGGTCATCGCCGCATTGGAAATATCGCCGAGACGCCAGATCAGTTCCAGTGGAGCGAAGGAGCCGATGAAAATCACGATGCACCACAGGACCCGCCAAGTGAAATGCAGCCGGTTTTCCCCGGTCAGGTTCGACCCGGGAATCAGTTCATAGAGATAGGTGATCGCCCGCTCGCCATAATAGCTCCAGGTCAGCAAGGTCGTGAACACGAACAGGATCAGCGCCACCGATACGATCATCGTGCCGATCGGAATGCCCAGAACCGGGAAGGGGAAGGCCGCTGCATAAGCGCCGGAGGTCATGGCGAAGCCGTTGAGGTCCGATTGCCAGGCATGCTCGACCACCTGTTTGACGCCATTGGCATCGGTATAGGTGAAATCGCCGGCCACGGTCAGCATGACCAGTGCGGTCATCGTGCAGATGACCACCGTGTCGATGAAGGTTCCCATCATCGCAAAGCGGCCCTGCGCGGCGGGGTCATTGGTTTGTGCGACCGCGTGCGCGATCGGGGTCGAACCCTGACCCGCTTCATTGGAGAAGAGGCCGCGCGCGACACCGGCGCGGATAGCCATGATGATGGCCGCACCGAGAAAGCCGCCGCTGGCCGATTGGGCGTTGAAGGCACCGCCGAAAATGCGGCTGAAGGTTTCCGGCAGGTCGGGCAGGTTGATGAGGATCGCGATCAAGGCCATCAGCAGATAGGCGCCGGCCATCCATGGAACGATGGTTTCGGCGACGCGGCCGATGGATTTGATCCCGCCGATGATGACGATGAAGACCGCAACCGCCGCCGCAGCGCCGCCGACCCATTCTTCCACGCCAAACAGTTCGTTGGCGCTATCGCCGAGGCTGTTGGCCTGAATGCCGTTGCCGGTGACCAGCGCGGAAAATAATGTGCCGAGACAGAATAATATCGCCAGCCATTTCCATTTCGGGCCAAGGCCGATGGTGATGTAGCTCATCGGCCCGCCGCGATAGGTGCCGTCTGCGGCTTGCGAACGGTAGCGAATGGCGAGCGATCCTTCGGCAAAGGCCAGGGCCATGCCGAACAGGGCGGTCACCCACATCCAGAAAATGGCGCCTGGCCCGCCCAGCGTAATCGCCGTGGCGACGCCAGCAAGATTGCCGGTGCCGACCTGACCTGACAAGGCTGTGGATAGCGCCGCGAACGGAGAAATCTCGCCAGCTCCTGGTTTCGACGACTTTTTGAACAGTCCCGCCATCGATGGAAACAGACGGCGCAGCGGGTAGCCGCGAAGGCCGATCATGAAATAAACGCCTGCACCGAGCAAGATCACCACCATCGGCGGCAGCGGCAGGATCTCTACCCCTTCCCAGGTGCCACCCCAGATGAAATCCGAAACATTGGTGACGGGCGCGATCGCCGCTTCAAAGCCTGAAACCGGTGCTGCACTCACTAAAATTCTCCCCGATGGCGCGCGGACGCGCAAGTTCCTGTTGGCCGGCAGGATTAGCAGGCGGATGGTTTTTGGCAAATGCTTTTGCCAAATGGTCGCGAGCGCTTATGTTGGCGGGAAACCGGAAAATCGGATGGAGTCTGAACGATGCAAAGCCTGTGGGTGAGGAAAGATGATCTGGCGCAAACGCGCTGGCAGGAGAGCGAGGCGCCGGCATTGGCGGAAGGGCAGATTTTGCTGGCGGTCGAAAAATATGCGCTGACCGCCAATAATATCACCTATGCCGTGGTTGGTGATGGTTTTGGCTATTGGAATTTCTTCCCGACCGGCGATGACCAATGGGGGATTGTGCCGGTCTGGGGATTTGCCAAGGTGGTGGCTTCGCAGCATGCCGACATCGCAGTGGGCGAGCGGGTCTATGGCTATTTGCCGATGGCGAGTCATTTGCGGGTGACGCCGGCCCATGTGCAGGATGGCGGCTTTGTCGACGGTGCTGCGCACCGGCAGGGGCTGGCGATCATTTATAATCAATATCACCGGCTGGGTACGGCGGAAGACGCGTTCGAGGCGGAGCGCGCGATTTTTCAGCCGCTGTTTACCACGAGTTTCCTGATCGAACATTTCCTGCGCTCGCATGACTGGTTCGGGGCGGAGGCGCTGGTGATGACCAGCGCATCGTCGAAAACATCGCTGGGTCTGGCGATGGTGGCCAGGAATCTGAGCCCGGCGATCCACCGCGTCGGCCTGACCTCGACGGTCAACAAGGGCTTTGTCGAGAAAAGCGGGCTGTATGACGAAGTTCTGGCCTATGAAGATCTGGCGTCGGCCGATGCCGACCGGCCCACGGTTTCGGTCGATTTCGCCGGTAACGGGCCGTTGCTGGCCGCGATCCATGCGCGCTGGGGCGACAATCTGAAATTCAGTTCGCTGGTCGGCGCCACGCATGTCGAACAGCGCGGTGGCGGCCAGGATCTGCAGGGGCCGAAGCCGGAACTGTTTTTCGCGCCGACCGCGGCGGAGAGCCTGATGAAGGAGATCGGAGCGGCCGAATTCCGGTCCCGGGTGGAAAAGCAGTTTACCGAATTTGTCGCCGGTGCCGGTGCCTATCTGACGATCGAGGATATTAGCGGACGGGAGGCCTTGCAGTCCGTCTATCTGGCGATGCTCGCCAATGAGATTGCACCCAGTCGCGGCCTGATGTGCCATCATCAACCGGTTGGTGCTTGATTGTGCCACGCTAGACCGGATAAGATTCTCTGACGGGTCGCACCAACGGGGTAAATGACGTGGCGGAACCAACAGAAAAGCCGGACCTGAGTCGGCACGCCCTGTTCGACGGCGTGGCATTGGAAGCACTGGAGGCATTGCAATCGGTCTCCGAAATGCGCCAGATCGCCGGCGGCGAGGCATTGGTGCGTCAGGGGGACGATGCCGACGCGCTCTATTTTGTCGAATCCGGCCGGTTCCGGGTGGTGGTCAACCAGATGCGGATTGTCGCCCATATCGAGGCCGGGGAAGCGTTGGGAGAACTGGCCTTTTTCGCGGGTGGCAAGCGGACAGCCGATGTTGTTGCGATGCGTGATTCCAGCGTGCTGGAAGTCTCGCGGGAGGCGTTTGACGCGATTGCCCTCAGCCATCCGGAACTGAATGCGGCGATGCTGAAGCTGGTCTCTGCCAGGCTTGCGGTGGCGACGGCGCGGACCGCATCGATCACAGCGAAAAACCCGCGGGTGATTGCGCTGCTGCCCGCCGGAAACAGCCAGATGCCCGACGGTTTTCTGGCGCGGCTCGCGGTGGCCTTTGAATCCGTGGTGCGGGCCGAGACGCCGGTAGTGCCGCTCGACCGGGGGACGAGCGAGGCGGCGGATGCCCATGAATATCAGGCATGGCTGGCGGAACAGGAGGCGAAGGGCGCCTATGTCCTGATCGACGGCAGCGGATCGGAAGGCTGGGGCCAGATGGTCTGTCGCAACGCCGATGCGCTGGTGATGGTGGCGCGGCCGGGCCAGACCGAGCCCGAACCCAATGCGATGGAAGAAGCCGCGATGCAGTGGATCGCGGAGCCGCAGCGCAGCCTGCTGTTGCTACGCACCAGCGCCAGCAAGACGATCAGCCGCAGCGGCGAGTGGATCGATCCGCGCGCGCCCCAGCTGCACCATCATGTCGCGCTCGACACGGACGCGGACTTTGCCAAGGTCGCCCGCTTCCTGACCGGCCGGGCGGTCGGCGTGGTGCTGGCCGGCGGCGGCGCCATGGGCTGCGCTCATCTCGGTGTCATCCAGGCGCTGCGAGATGCCGAGATTCCGATCGACTTCATCGGCGGTGCCAGCGCCGGGGCGGCGATGGGCGGGGCGATTGCCAGGGGCATGACGGTGGAGGAAACGCTCGACCAGATGGAGATGATGTTCATCCATGCCAAGGCGATGAAGCGCTTCACCCTGCCACTTTATTCGCTGCTCGATCCAACGGTTTTCGATAGCGAACTCAGAACCCGCTATGGCACCCGGGATATTGCCGATCAGCCGATCAATTTCTTCGGCGTCTCGACCAACCTGTCGACCAACGGCCTGCATATCCACCGGCGCGGGCCGCTCTGGGAATGTGTCCGGGCCTCGGGTTCGCTGCCGACGATCTTGCCGCCCTTCATCGACAGTGACGGGAATATTCTGGTCGATGGCGGCGTGCTCGACAATGTCCCGGTCAAGGTCATGCACGGCATCAAGACCGGACCGAATATCGTGGTGTCGCTGGGCGACCCCAATGAGGTCTGGCGGACCGATGCGCTCTATGACGATATTCGCGGCCGCTGGTCGCTGCTGCGGGACGTGATCCTGCGCCGGAAGCGAAAGGCGGAATTCCCGTCGATTGTCGAAATCATGTCCCGCTCAATGGTGGTGGCGAGCCGGATGGCATCAAAGGAAATGCTGGGCGATCAGGACATATTGGTGAACCCGCCGATCATCCCCAATATGCAGATACTGGACTGGCATCTGGGCCGGGAACTGGCGGAAATGGCGGCTGAATATATCAGCGAGGAAGTACTGCCGAGCAGTGGCTTCAAGGAACAATTTACCAAATAGGTGAAAAATAGCTTGACAGCGTCACGCTATTTAGGTACAAATCAGGAACATCGCGAAAATGTGATTCGGGCCGAAGGCTCTGGATGACCGCGCCGAGCAGGCGAGGACGTCCAGACCGGAAGGCCCTTTTTTATGCCCGGACGGTTCGCGCCGTTTCGGTACGGAGTAGATTATGTCCAAATCAGCAGTCAGGGGATATTACGACGACAAGCGGAAACTCAAGTTCCTGAAATATCTCAGCAACAGCTCGCATGTAGCGGCATCAGCCAAAGCGGCCGGCGTTTCGGTTTCGACCGTATATCATTGGCGCAGCCGCGATCCGGATTTCTACAAATATTGGATGCAGGCTCTGGCGGTCGGTTATGAGCTGCTCGAAATGGAATTGCTCGACCGCGCGCGCAACGGCACCGAGAAACATGTTTTCCATGCCGGGAAAAAAGTTGCGACGGTGAAGGAATTCAACGACGGCCTGGGTGTCAAACTGTTGCTGGCGCACAAGCAGATGGTAGCGCTGACCCGCACGTTGGAGGATAATATCAGCCCAGAGCAGGTGCGCGCCAGCCTCGACCGGAAACTGGGTGATATGCGAGCCAAGCTGTTGCGCCGCCGGGCGCTCGCCGACGGGCAGGGGAAACCATCGACGTCCGCCAATGATGATTGATTTTACCGAGGCGGAACTTTTTGCCGAATGGACGCCAATCGAACGCAGCGTGTTTCTGTCCAGTCTTAGCAAGCAGGAGCAGCAGGACTTTCTCTATCATTGGAATATCTGGGCGCGGCCGGCACAAAGACCTCCCGCTGGAGACTGGCCGGTCTGGCTGATCATGGCGGGTCGGGGCTTTGGCAAAACCCGGGCGGGGGCAGAATGGGTGCGCGGCATTGCCGAAGGTGATGGCAGCGCCCGCTTCGCTTTGGTGGGAGCCAATTATGCCGAAACCCGGACCGTCATGGTTGAAGGTCAAAGCGGCGTGCTATCGATCGCGCCACCCGGTCAGCGCCCCGTCTGGGAGCCGTCGCTGAAGCGGCTGACCTGGGACAATGGCGCGCAGGCGCATCTCTATTCGGCGGCTGAACCAGAAGGGCTGCGGGGGCCGGAACATAGCCATGCCTGGTGCGACGAAATTGGCAAGTGGATGAACAACGCCGGGCAAGCGGAAGCGGCCTGGGACAATCTGAAAATGGGGCTGCGCGTTGGTTTCCGGCCGCAGATTGTCGCGACCACCACACCGCGCCCGGTTGCCCTGATGCGGGCGCTGATTGGCAGCAAAGGACCGGTGATCACGACGGGCCGGACCTATGAAAATGAACTGCATCTGCCTGAGGCCTTTCTCACCGCGATGATCGCAGATTATGCTGGAACGCGGCTGGGGCGTCAGGAGCTGGATGGCGAACTGATCGAGGAGCTGGAAGGGGCTCTGTGGACAAGAGCGATGATCGAGGGGTGTCGGGTTGGTGCCGTTCGTGTCGAGCGCAGTCGAGACACATTGGCCTCCACTAACGGGTCTCTCGACTACGCTCGAGACGAACGGGAGGCTGGTTTCTCCCGCATCGTCATCGGTGTCGATCCGCCGGCGTCCAAAACCGGAGACGCTTGCGGGATCATCGTCGCCGGACTGGGCGTGGACGGCAAAGCCTATGTGCTGGCTGACTGCAGCGTCGAAAAGGCCAGCCCGGAAACCTGGGCGCGACGGGTTGCCGATGCAGCCGAGCGGTGGCGTGCCGACCGGGTTATAGCCGAAGCCAATCAGGGCGGGGCGATGGTGAAATCGGTGCTGCACGCGGCGAAGATTTCGCTGCCGGTGCGGTTGGTCCATGCCTCGCGCGGCAAGGTTGCGCGGGCGGAGCCGGTGGCGGCGCTGTATGAAAATGGCCGGGTGCATCATGCTGGCGCATTCCCGACGCTCGAGGACGAGATGTGCGGGCTGCTGATCGGCGGCGGCTATGAAGGGCCTGGCCGGTCACCGGATCGGGCGGATGCTCTGGTGTGGGCGTTGACGGAGTTGATGTTGGGGAAACGGCGGGTGCCGCGGGTGCGGTAGTGGTGCCCCTGCGCAGGC
>NZ_JBGTDD010000040.1:0-22478 GCF_041748495.1 Parasphingorhabdus sp. | reverse complement strand
ACAGCCAGCCAAGCCCAGCAAGGCACCTACGGCCAGCGTCGATTTGAACAAATGGGGGATGGCAAAATTGGTCATGTTCTTTTCCTCAATACCGACCCACTGGCGACAGCCAAGCCGAGTCGCGATTCTTTATCTTATTGTTGGCGTTGATATCATCAGTCGATTGAATAGCTTATGAATGGAGTGGCTTGCTGACATTAATGAAAGTAGCTAGGATGGGGACAAATCCCACTTCAGGAGAATTTCGTTGGCCACAATTGCAGCAGTATCGCATGGTTATCCCTATCAGGAGAGCGCCAATCCCCATTGGGTAAAGCCGCCGAGCGAGGAGCAACTGGCGCATATCCCGGGCGAACAGGGTCTGCCGGTTTTGGGAACGACCCTGAAGGTCATCAAGGATCCGATCGGTTTCGGAAAATTCATGTTTGATCGCTATGGTTCGGTCTATCGCACGTTCAGCTTCGGCAAGCAGAACGTGATGCTGCTCGGCGCCGACGCAACCGAACTGGTGATGTTCAACAAGGACAAGATATTTTCCAGCGAACAGGGTTGGGGCCCGGTGCTCAACAATCTCTTCCCGCGCGGCCTGATGCTGATGGATTTCGAGCGACACAGAGCCGACCGCAAAGCGCTGTCGGTTGCGTTCAAGCCCGGCCCGATGAAACGCCATTGTGCGGTTCTGGGTGAAGGCATATTGGAACGGGTAACCGAATGGAGTGGCACCGAGATCAATTTCTACCCGGCGATCAAGTCGCTTTCGCTCGATACCGCTGCCAGTGCGATACTCGGCATCCCCTGGGGTCCGGAAGCGGACAAGATCAACAAGGCCTTTGTCGATGAAGTGCAGGCCTCGATCGGCGTGGTCCGCAAACCGATCCCGTTCACCAAGATGTGGAAAGGCGTCAAGGCGCGCGAATATCTGTTAGAATATTTCACCCCGCAGGTGAAGGAGCGCCGTGCCAAGGGTGGCGAGGATATCTTCACCCAGATTTGCCTGGCGACCCATGAGAATGGCGAACTGCTGACCGAGGATGAAGTCGTCGATCATATGAACTTCCTGATGATGGCGGCGCATGACACGATTACATCCTCTGCGACCAGCATGACCTATCTGCTCGCCAAGCATCCCGAATGGCAGGACCGCCTGCGCGAGGAATGCCTGTCGGTTGCACCCGCCGGAACGACGCTGACGCTTGAGCAACTGGGCAAGCTGGAACTCACCGAAATGGCGTTCAAGGAAGCCTTGCGGATGATCCCTCCGGTGCCGAGCATCCCGCGCCGGGCGCTCAAGGAATTCACCTTCCGCAACTATACCATCCCAGCGGGTACCAATATTGGTATCAGCCCGCAATTTGTCCACAAGATGGAAAAGCACTGGCCGGAACCGGACCGGTTTGATCCGCTGCGATTCACGCCGGAAAATTCTGCCGGCCGGCATAAATATGCATGGGTTCCCTTTGGCGGTGGCGCCCATATGTGTCTGGGACTGCATTTCGCCTATATGCAGATCAAGATTTTGATGCACGCCATGCTGACCCAGAATCGCATCGTCCTGCAGGGCGGGCCGGACTATGCACCGAAATGGCAGGTCTTCCCAATTCCGCAGCCGAAGGACGGTCTGCCGGTGCGGTTCGAACGGCTCTAGTGGCCGTGCGGGTGCCGCAAGCTGTTCGGGATTAGGACCAGCGATGCCTGAATCGCGGCTATCTTATTTGCGTTTCACCAGATTTTTCTCGTGAACGCAAAAAATTGACAGGCGGATATGCGCGTGGCACTCTTTAAATCGGCGGGGGACAAGCATGGGACATATCCAATCGGAAGGTAAATCATCCAGGCGGCTGGTTCGTGCGGCGGCGATATTGTTGCTGGCAGGCCTTGTTACCCAGGGATGCGGCGGATCCGGGGCGGAACCCGAAGCGGCTGAGGCAGAATCAGCGATTAGCTTGCCAACCGAGAATATCACCGCAGCCAGCTTTGGCTGTATCAGCGACCTGACCGCGGTCGACCGCTTTTTTGTTGGCAATTTGAACGGGGATATCGACGCGACCATAGCGGTCGCAGGTTCGGAAGAAGGCGGCGTCTATCCGGTGGGCTCGGTGGTGCAGCTGGTACCGACCGAAGTGATGGTCAAGCGCGAATCAGGCTTTGATGCTGTGACCAAGGACTGGGAATATTTCGATCTGGATATCTCGGCGGCGGAAACAAAGATCCTCACACGCGGCGCTGCCGAAGTGAAGAACCGGTTCGGCAACAGCTGCCAGGATTGTCACGTCAAGGCGGCTCCGCAGTTCGACCTGATCTGCAAGTCTGACCATGGCTGCGATCCCATTCCGATCAACGACGTGATGATCCGCGCATTGCAGAAAACCGACCCGCGCTGCGAAGCGCAGGAGCTGACGACCGAGGAGGCAGAGGGCCTGCAACAGCTGCAAGCGGCCTTGACGGCTTAGCCACTAGCTGGGCATCATTTCCGCTGGACTATCGCCTGTCGGGACATGCCCGTCGACAGGCACACCGCATAAAATAGAGGAGAATATATATGGCCGCATTTCGCATCCTTTCCTTTCTGATTGGATTCATCCCGCTTTGGTTCGGGGTCAACGGCCTGATATGGGGTGCGGCAGAACATATGGGTGGTGACGCGTTCACCCCTGCGATGGACAACCAGTATCGCTATCTCTCCGGGGTCTATATTGGAGTCGCGGCGATGATTTTCTACAGCGCCGGTGACATAAGGAAGCGGGCGTTGTTGTTCCGTTTCGCGATATTATTCTTTTTCATCGGGGGCTGTGCGCGGGTCTTGTCATACCTGACCGTCGGTGCACCGCCAACAGAGCAGTTCGCGGCCATGTTCGTGGAATTGCTGTCACCACTTCTGGTGCTCTGGCAGGCAAAGATTTTGCGCTACTAGGTAAAATATTCCGGGAAACCGGACTTTATTCTCGCCACCAGATTTGGGTCCATGAACCGGTAATTGTCCGGAATGGCAAGATTGCGAATTGTCTTGTCTTGCAGCAGTGCCGCATATTGTCGGCCAATCTTTTTCTTGTGGGCATTCTCCATCACATAGATGCGATCGGCCCATTCGATCAGGTCTCCGGAGATCGGGGTCTCCGCATCATGGTTGGTGCCCGCCGAGATCGCGGAGACACCGTCAACCGCATTCAGCACCGCTTCGGCGGTCGGGCTGCGCAACCGGTTGCGCGAACAGACGAAGAGCAGCTTCACCGGACCGTTGCTCACTTCGCCAGCATCGCCTTCAGATAGCCGCCAGTGAAGCTGGCCTTGACCTGCGCCACTTCTTCCGGTGTCCCCTGCGCGACGATCTCGCCGCCGCGAACGCCGCCTTCGGGGCCGAGGTCGATGATATGGTCGGCCGTCTTGATGACATCGAGATTATGCTCGATCACCACCACGCTATTGCCCTGCTCGACCAGCCGGTGCAGCACCTGCAACAACTTGCGCACATCCTCGAAATGCAGTCCGGTGGTCGGTTCGTCGAGAATATAGAGGGTCTGTCCGGTCGAGCGTTTTGACAGTTCTTTGGCCAGCTTGACCCGCTGCGCCTCGCCGCCGGATAGCGTGGTGGCCTGCTGGCCGACCTTCACATAGCCGAGGCCCACTTCGTAGAGCATCGCCATCCGGTCACGGATCGGCGGCACCGCCTTGAAAAAGCTGACCGCGTCCTCGACCGTCATATCCAGGACATCGGCGATCGACTTGCCCTTGAACTTCACCTCGAGCGTTTCGCGATTATAGCGCTTGCCGCCGCATTCCTCGCAGGTGACATAAACGTCGGGCAGGAAGTGCATCTCGATCTTGATCAGCCCGTCGCCCCGGCATTTCTCGCAGCGGCCACCCTTGACGTTGAAGCTGAACCGGCCGGGCTTGTAGCCACGTGCCTGGGCCTCGGGCAGTCCGGCGAACCAGTCGCGGATATTGGTGAAGGCACCGGTATAGGTGGCCGGGTTGGAACGCGGGGTGCGGCCGATCGGCGACTGGTCGATATCGATGACCTTGTCGCAATATTGCAGACCGGTGATCTTGTCATGCTTGCCGGCTATCACCCGCGCGCCATTGAGCGTCCGGGCGGCCGAGGCATAGAGGGTGTCGATGGTCAGCGAGCTTTTGCCCGAACCGGACAATCCGGTGACGCAGGTAAAGGTACCGAGCGGGAAGGAGACGGTGACATTCTGCAGATTATTGGCGGTCGCGCCGTGGACGGTCAGCTTCTTGCCATTGCCCTTGCGCCGCTTGGCCGGCACCTCGATTTCGCGCGTTCCGTTGAGATAGGCGGCCGTCAGCGACTTCTTCGATTTCAAGATCTGTTTGAGCGTGCCTTCGGCGACCACCTCGCCGCCATGGACACCTGCGCCCGGCCCCATGTCGACGACCCAGTCGGCGGTGCGGATCGCGTCCTCGTCATGCTCGACCACGATCACCGTATTGCCGAGATCGCGGAGCCGCTTCAGCGTCGTCAGCAGCCGGTCATTGTCACGCTGGTGCAGGCCGATGCTGGGTTCGTCCAGAACATAGAGCACGCCCGAGAGGCCGGACCCGATCTGGCTGGCCAAGCGGATGCGCTGGCTCTCGCCCCCCGACAACGTCCCGCTGGTCCGGTCGAGATTGAGATAGTCGAGGCCGACATTGTTGAGAAACCCGAGCCGAGCGATAATTTCCTTCAGGATCGGTTCGGCAATCTGGCTTTGCGTCTTGTCCAGCTTCGTGCCGAGGCCTTCGAAAAATTCCAGCGCATCGCCGACGCTGCGCCGGGTCGAGATGGAAATATCCTCGCCGGCGATCTTGACCGCCAGGGCTTCCGGCTTGAGCCGAGCACCGTGACAGGTTTCACAGGGCGCTGCTGCCTGGAACTTGGCCAGTTCTTCCTGCATCCAGGCGCTTTCGGTTTGCAGCATGCGGCGTTTGAGATTGCCGACCACGCCTTCAAACGGCTTCTTCACTTCATAGGACTTGCGCCCGTCCTGAAAGCGCAGGGTGACCGGCAGCCCTTGGGTGCCGTTGAGGATGACATCCTGATGATGTTCGCTCAGTTCGTTCCAAGGCGTATCCAGATCAAATTCGAAATGTCGCGCAAGTGATCCCAGCACCTGCATATAATAAGGCGAGGGTGGATTGGACTTCGCCCAGGGCACCACCGCGCCCTTCTTGATGCTCAGCGCCGGATTGGGTATGATCAGCTGCGTGTCGAAATGGAGTTTCTCACCGAGACCGTCGCAGGACGGGCAGGCGCCCTGGGGGGCGTTGAACGAGAACAGGCGCGGGGCGATTTCCTCGATGGTGAAGCCGCTGACCGGACAGGCGAAGCGCTCCGAAAAGACGATCCGGTTGTCCGGCAGGCCGGTGCCTTTCATCTTGCCCTGGGGGGAGTCCGTTAGCGCTGAGCTTGTCGAACGGTGTTTCTCGTCCGTGATTCGTGGTTCGACAGGCTCACCACTAACGGATTCCACTCCCGGTTCCGGACTGAAATTTGCTTTGGCTTCAGCAACGCCGTCCCTCGCCTTTGGTGCTGAGCCTGTCGAAGCGCGACCGGCAAGCGCCAAAGCTTCCTCCACCCTGCCGTCCGCCAGATCGACAAATGCCAGTCCATCGGCGAGCCGCAGCGCGGTTTCGAAACTGTCGGCCAGGCGCTGTTCCATGCCGTCGCGCACCACCAGCCGGTCGACGACAACCTCGATGTCATGCTTGTATTTCTTGTCGAGCTTCGGCGTTTCCTCGATATCGTAAAATTCGCCATCGACCCGGACCCGGGTGAAGCCGGCTTTCTGCCACTCGAGCAATTCCTTGCGATATTCGCCCTTGCGCCCGCGCACGACCGGGGCGAGCAGGAAGAATCGGGTCTTTTCGGGCAGGGTCATCACCCGGTCGACCATCTGCGACACGGTCTGTGCGGTGATCGGCAGGCCGGTCGCGGGCGAATAAGGCACCCCGGCGCGCGCCCAGAGCAAGCGCATATAATCGTAAATCTCGGTGACGGTCGCGACCGTCGAACGCGGATTGCGGCTGGTGGTTTTCTGCTCGATGGAGATGGCGGGGGACAGGCCCTCGATATGCTCGACATCGGGCTTCTGCATCATCTCCAGAAACTGCCGAGCATATGCGGATAGTGACTCCACATAGCGCCGCTGTCCCTCGGCATAGATGGTGTCGAAGGCCAGCGAGCTTTTGCCGGAACCGGAGAGGCCGGTAATTACGATCAGCTTCTCGCGCGGCAGCTCGATATCGACGCCCTTGAGATTATGCTCCCGGGCGCCTTTTACTTTGATGTGGGTCAGACTCATGCGCGTGCTTTGCAGAAGATGCCGGAGAGAGTCCAGCGGGTCAGAAGGACAGGGTGATAGGTGTTATATGTTCAATGTTTGTTCTCTTTTCAATGACTATTTGCGCATCAGCTCAAAATCTGCTCTTCTCCGCTCGGGTCGCGCAATGGGAAAAGGGCTGAGTGGCGAAGGAAGCGGCTATTTCCGCTTTTTTACGCTATCACAGCCCACAGGGGAATTGTGATGACAAATAGAATATTGGCCGCATCAGCGGTCCTGGTACTTGGTTTCGGCGCAAGCAATGTCGCCATTGCGCAAGCGCCCAGTTGGTCCGCAGAACAGACTGCAGTATGGAAAGTGGTCGAGCAGTCCTGGGTCGATGATGTCGCGCAAAACGGTAAATGGCCGGGAAGCTATGTCGATGACCATATGGTGTCATGGGGTGCAGATACGCCATCGCCGCAATATAAGGCGTCGATGGAGAAGTGGAATCGCTTCAACAATAGTCAGTCAAAGACATTGCAATATGAAGTTTCGCCGCTTGCCATCGCGATCAGCGGGGACACGGCGGTTGTGAATTACACGGTGTTGCAGGTGACCCAGCGGGCGACCGACAAACCCGAGCGCGAGGCCAGCGGCATCGTCGAAACCCTCGTCCGCAGCGGCGATTCATGGAAATTTCTGTCGACCACCGGGTTTGACATGAAAAAGAAATAGCGGGAAGGGGACGGGAATCTCCTGTTGGCGGTTCCCGTTTCAACTGTTTGCTTTTTCTCCGAATGAGGCGACGATATAAATGTGCACCCACATCTAAACTTCGCTCTTATCGCTGTTTGCTCCCACTCTGTTCAAAACCTCCCGATACTTCTCAAAAAACCCGACCATCTCGGGTGACCGCTTGCTCTTCATGTCGCAGAAGAACTTGCGGTTCCAGCCCTTTGCCGTCCCCAGATGCACCATGGCGTAAACATAAGCGAGCAGCGCCGCCGAGAATCCGAACGCCGCGTCCATACCCGCCGCAGCCCAGACCACCGCCGCCACCAGCGGATAGGCCAGCACCGGAAAGCTGATCGCCTTGCGATAGTTGAAGATCGCCTTGCTTTCCCGCGTCGGTAACCCGAATTTTCCGACCAGCGTCGAGGTGAAGGGCAGGCGGTTGTGGATGATGGCTGCTGGAATCTTCACCCACCACGGCACCGGCGCCAGCAGGATCGTGGCGAGCGCCAACAGCTCGAAAAACGGATAGCGGATGACGAGCAGCGCCAGCACCTTGTAATCATGATATTGTTTCGCGGTATGCTCGATCAACTCGCCGACGCCCTCAACCGCATAACGGCCCTTTTCGCGGAAGCGGAACACGTTGTTGGGAAACATATAATATTTCATCAGGCCTTTGAAGCCCGGCGTATCACTGCGTTTCGGTCGGATATCCAGAACCTTCGCAACCTCGTCGGTGAAGGTGCCGTACCAGACCAGATGGTCGGTCTTTTTCTCCGGGCGACGGGCATAATAGGTCGCATTATAGTCCGCGATCCGCTGGTCGAGATTGCTGCGGATTTTGCTGCGAAACTCCGGATCCGTCATCATCCGGTGAACCAGCAGGCACTGCATCTCGCTGATATTGTTGAGTCCGCCGGTAAACGGACGGGTGAAGCCGATGGTGTAGATATTTTGCAGAGCGGGGGAGGTCACGCCGAGAAACTGTTCGCGGGCCTTGTAGGTGAAGGCAGCCGGCTGGCCATCGCCATGCACCAGGATTTGGGGAATATTTGGTATTTCCTGATCGCCGTCGATAATCATGTCGAAGGATGCCGTGTGGCCAGCTTCGCTCAGCAATTTCGCATCATGGTCTATTGTGGTGGCGCTTTTGTCCCACAGCTGCACATGGCCATGCTCAAGGAAGAACGGCAGGTCGTTGATCAGATAGCCGTCGCTGATCTTCTGCTCGAGCGTGTCCTCGCAATAGAGCTTGTAGACGTCGATCGGCCAATATTTGATCGCGATATGGCCATTTTCGATCGGTGCCCTGGCCTTGAAGAAGTTGCGGATATCGCCGTGCGGCCGGATCGATTTGGGATGACGCACACCAAGGCTGTTGCGATCGAACAGTTTCGCGAACCAGTGGTGGATCAAGCCATGGATATAGCCGCCGTCGATGAAGGCGCGATAGCCCCATTTACTGATTTCGGAGAAATTGTGGCATTCCAGCTGGTCGAGCGGCACGAAGCGCGGGCCATCGTCGAACGGGGAAAAGGTGGCGAACATCTTGTCGAGGATGATGAAGCCGTTGGTGACCAGGTGGACTTTTGCCCCATAAGCAACCAGCTTGGCGATCAGCAGATTGGAACTGTCACCAGTCGAGGTAATCGCCACATTCTTGCCAGCATAGCTCTGGCCGACCTTGATCTGTTTGAGATTGGCATTCATCTGTCGTCGGAAGGCGGTCGCAACAACGACATGACTGGCCCGAAATGTCTCACCGCTTTCCAGATGGACGATGCTGTGATCGGCATGATTGTCGATATGGTCGACGCGGCCCTGATGGATATTATCGGCATGGCGTGCCGCATATTTCTTGTGGATCGCGTAATATTCCCGGGCGGTGGGAAATCCGTCCTTGAAGTCCTCACCCTGTTCCCGGAGCATTTCGACCAGCTCGAACGAATAGACGCTGCTCTGCAGCGAACTGACCAGATCGAAATCCATCGCATCGGCGGCTTCCAGTTGCTGCCAGATCGGCGTCATCATCGACACCATCAGCCAGCGGATGCCGCCGGCTTCCAGTTCCCGCACAAGCGGCATGGTTGAGAAGCCGCCACCAACGATCAGGACTTCGATTTCCCGTGCTTCTGCCATATTGCTCCCTGCCCGCTCCCAGTACTGGTAACCGTTCGGAGCGGAAAAACAAACGGTCTTTTGGCTGTGCCGGTTGCAGATGATGTAACCGAAACGGCCGGCGAATGCAGTGGTTGCAACCCGTCTGCCCGTTCATCGTCTCTGCATTGCCGTTGGTCGAATG
The DNA here is from genome assembly GCF_041748495.1 of Parasphingorhabdus sp. Lineage (GTDB taxonomy): Bacteria > Pseudomonadota > Alphaproteobacteria > Sphingomonadales > Sphingomonadaceae > Parasphingorhabdus. The sequence continues at coordinate 13,181 of NZ_JBGTDD010000040.1, read as the reverse complement.
AGGAGCGGAGCAGCACGCCGCCATGCTATTGGGGCAGATAGCTGAGTAAGATCCGTAACAGCATATTAAGTCTCGGGTCGCATCGAAGCTCAATACGGGGGATGGTATCAGTATGCGGATTCGCAAACTGCCGGACCGGGGAAAACTGCCTACCGCATGGGCAAGCTCCTGTTCCCGGGAAGGCGGGACCAGCGCTCACCCCCTATTGGGCACGGCCGTCGCAATGCTGCTGGTGCCATCCCCTTTGCTTGTCCAGAGCTTCATCCCTTTGGCTCGAGGATCGCGAAGATCATTCTTGCAACTATTTGCTGTCGGAGATAAATTCATGCATGGGGTGTCCTGAGCGAAAGGACTGAATATGCTGTACCGACAAATATTCTTCATCAACGCTTTAGTGATGGCTGTGTTTTGCAGTGGCACCGCAATGGCGCAGGAACCCGGGGTGAACTGTGAGGGCGCCAAACAATATCTGGTCGGACAATATAGTCGATCCGATCCTGTAAATAACGAAAAATATTACCAGATCTGGGCGAGTCCGGAATGTGAAAACTATCGGAAAAAAGCCGAATTACGTGTGGATCCTGAAATTGAGTCGAACGAGCAGTTCATTAGAAGTCTGACGAGCGACTATGACGAGCGACTGGCAAAAATTCCTGCAATATGTGCACCGATTGTTGAAACACGCTGGTTTGCGGCGTCCGAAAAATTCAGATCGCAGCAAAACCGGTCCGAACTTCTGACTGCTTGCATCCGCAATCAGTCCCACTCGCTTCGGGCAGAATATTTGAACCGCCTAAACGCCGATTCCGCAACACAATATGCTGAAAAACTGCGCCTGAACCAGGAGCAGATCGCCGCTGACAAACAGGCATATGCGGAACGCCAGGCTGCTCATGAAATGAAGATGGAACAATGGCGGGATGCCGTGAAGCGCTGCGAGGCTGGCCAGATCTCATATTGCTCGCGCACATTCTAGAACGACACCAGCCTGGACCCATTGAGCCGGATTTCTATTCGGCGATTAGATCCCGGACAAAGCCGATCAGACCGGTCTGCCTGGAACGCCGCATACGTTCGGTCGCGAGGATCTGCTTCACCTTGGCAAAGCAGGCTTCGAGATCGTCGTTGATCAGGACATAGTCATAGCCGTCCCAGTGGCTGATTTCACTGGCCGCGCGCTGCATTCGGCTTTCGATGATTTCGGGCGCGTCGGTGTTGCGGCTTTCCAGTCGTTTGCGCAATTCTTCCAGTGAGGGCGGCAGGATGAAGACCCGTACGACATCCTGTCCGGCGCGTTGGTAGAGCTGCTGCGTGCCCTGCCAGTCGATGTCGAACAATACGTCCTGTCCTTCTTCCAGGCTCTGATTAACCGGTGCGGCTGGGGTGGCGTAGCGATTGCCGAAAACCGTGGCATATTCGAGAAAGCTGTGATCGGCGACCATTTCTTCAAACTGGTCGCCGCTGACAAAATAATAATCCTTGCCATGTTCTTCGCCGGGCCGTTTCTGGCGCGTGGTCACGGAGACTGACATGGCGATCTCATGATCGGCCTGCAGCAGCATTTTCGCCAATGTCGACTTGCCCGCACCAGACGGCGAAGACAGCACGAACAGGAGCCCCCGGCGGTTCAACTGGCGGTGATCATTGTCGATATTCTGGGAAGATATATTCTCGGCCATAGCGGCTATTGGCCGAGAACGGAGCATGGCGTCAAGATGCTTGTCCCGATGTTTGTCGATCGCCTTGGCCAGCGCAATCATCCTGATGACAGTCTGGTTAAATCCGGCTATCCGAAAAACATGATTCAAGGACGCGTCAGCACCATATTCTTCGCGATCGGCATTACCATCATGGTCGGCTGGCTGTTTTACGTGGGCAAGGACATCATATTGCCGATCGTGACCGCCATCATCCTGCTGCAGATTCTCTATGCCGCCAGCGCCACCGTCGCCCGCATTCCAGGACTGGGCCGGACGCCCCTGTGGCTGCGCGCGACACTTGCCCTGATCGGGGTATTGGCGCTGCTGTTCGCCATGACCCGGATGCTGGTGGCGAGCCTGCAAAATCTGGTGCCGTCGCTACCGCTCTATCAGCGCAATCTTGAAAATCTGTTTGCGACATGGTTCCCGGCGGTGGTCGATGAAGGGATCGGCCGACCGGAAATGTCTGAACTGATGGCGTCTCCGGCTGCGATATTCGACCGGGGGTCGGAAGCCGTTGCCAAGGCGATCAGCGAATTCGCGACCAGATTTTTCACCGAGATCGATATTGCCGCGCTAGCCCAGTCGGTGCTGTCATCATTGACCAGCTTTGGCGGTTTTATCTTCATCACGATCCTATATGCCTCGTTCCTGCTCAGCGAAATTACCGGGTTTCCGGAAAAGGTGCGGCGTGCCTTTGGTGCGGGGCGCGATTCCACCGATACGCTCAATATGATCACGCGGATCAACCATGATATCGGTAGTTATCTGGCGACCAAGACGCTGATCAATATCATATTGGGGGTCATATGCTGGGTGATATTGCTGATCTTGGGCGTGGAATATGCGGCGCTTTGGGCGATCATCATCGGCCTGCTCAACTATATTCCCTATATCGGCTCCTTTATCGGGGTTGCCTTTCCCGCGCTGTTTGCGGTGGCGCAGTTCGGTAATCTGACGATCCCGCTGATCGCCACCGGCCTGATGACGGTAGCGCAGGTGATTATCGGCAATGTCGTTGAGCCGCAGATGCTGAGCAAGTCAGTCAATCTCAGTCCGATGGTGGTGCTGGTCTCGCTGGCGATCTGGTCGAGCCTGTGGGGTATCCCCGGCGCGATATTGGCGGTTCCGTTCACGACCATCCTGATGATCGTGCTGGCGCGCCGACCGGGCACCCGCCCGATTGCCGCGCTGCTGTCCAGCGATGGCAATATCTAGGCTGGTGTCGGCGGCGGTTTCAGGAAAAACGCGGCGCCGAGCCCGGTAATCAGCAGGAGGATGGCGCCGGTGAAGGCGAGATCATAGCTTCCGGTTGCCTCGAAGATATAGCCTGCCCCTGCCGGCGCAGCAGCGGCAAAAGGCAGCATCACCGGCGCGAGTACGGAGTTTATGATCGGAAACGCGCGCTCGCCGAAATAATTGCCGATCACGACCGGGCTGAGCACCAGGAGGCTACCGTAGCCAGCGCCGAACAGCATCCCCATCGCCGAGAGCAGGAAAATGCCCTGACCGAGCCAGAAGCCCGATAGGCCGACGGCCATCAGCAAGATCGAACCGAACAAGGTCCAGCGCAATTCGAACTGGTCGCCCAGCCAGCCAGCCGGGATCCGCGCCAGACCGCTGCCCAGGATCGCGAGCCCGATGACCGAGGCGGCTTGCAGACGGGAAAGGCCGCTGTCGGTAAGGTGCAGGACCCCGTGGTTCAGCAGGAAAAAGAAAGTAGCCAGATAGCCCAAGCTGACCAGCATCAGCATGTAGAGAGTCGGCGTCCGGATGATTTGCTGCATGGTCCAGTCGTGCCCGGTACGATGCGTTTTGGGGCGCGAACCCTTGGCCAGAGGATCATCCGATGCCAGGACGGGATCGATATTGTCGGGGTGCTGGCCGATATCCTGGGGCCGGTTGATGACAAATTGGGTGGCAATCAGGGCGATGATGACCATGGCGGCAGCGATCAGCCACGCCGCGCGCCAGCTGTCAAACTGGTCCATCATGCTCGACAGGACCGGCTGCGCCAAGGCACCGCCAAGCGCACCGCCGGTCATGACAATACCGATGGTGGTGGATCTTTTGATACTGAACCAGCTGATCATCGCGGTCTGCGAGCAAATCGGACCAGTCAGGGCGAAAGACAGACCCATGACGATGCCCCAGACGACGATCCATTGCCAGATTGCGGTGACCGCGAGCACCAGCAACATCAGGCCGGAAAGCATCACCAGCAAGCCGATGGTCACCGTCTGGCGCACGCCAAAGCGATGGATCAGATAGCCGGTCAACGGATAGGCCAGGCCCAGCATGATGAGCGCAGCCGTTTGTGCCAGAGACGCCGTACCGCGATTCCAGTCCATCGTTTCGACCATGACCGGAAAGATCACGGAATAGGCAAAATAGACGAAGCCCGAAGCGGCAAACTGAATGAAGAAGAACAGACCGACATTGGTCCAGCCATAGAATTTGCGGGGCGCTCGCCCTGACTGCACGCTTGTCGCCAACTTGCTCTCCTGTCCCGCTTGTAACTGGCGGCTTGCTCGCAAGCTTACAGCAATGTCAGTTACAATCAATATTGCAATTGGTTGGATAAGCTGGTCTCAGCTTGTCCTTCGAAAAGGAAACGTCACATGGCCTGGCCGCTCAGAATCAGCAAAATCAGCGCACTGATCGCTCTGATAACATTTGCCGGTTTTGCCCTGATCCTGTTTGCTATGGGGCGCCCGCCGATTTGCGCCTGCGGTACGGTGAAACTTTGGCAGGCTGTTGTTCAATCGTCGGAAAATAGCCAGCATCTCGCCGACTGGTATTCGATGAGCCACGTCATTCATGGCTTCATCTTTTTCGGTCTCGGCTATCTGTTGCGCCAGAGTTTTCCGAAGCTGTTCCCGCTTGGTGTGATCCTCATCCTGTCGATCTTGGTCGAGGGCGCTTGGGAGGTGCTGGAAAATTCCCCTGTCATCATTGACCGCTATCGCGAAACAACCATTTCCTATGGCTATGAGGGCGACAGTATCATCAACTCCATGGCCGATATCGCATGGATGATCGTCGGCGTTTTCATGGCTTCCCGTCTGTCGTGGAAAGTGACGCTGGCAATTGCCGTGATTTTCGAGCTTTTCACAGCCTATATGATTCGGGACAATCTTGCGCTCAATATTCTGATGCTCACAGTACCGATCGATTCGGTGAAGGACTGGCAGGCCGCTGGCACCAGCTATTGGCTAACGGGAAAGCCTTGATACCGGAACGTCGGCAAGAGCAACGCTGTCATCAGCCGCTCGCTTGCCCTCAATGTCGATGATGGTTTCGGATGCAGGCAAAGCCTCGGGCTCTTTCGAATCATCATAAAGTTTCTTGGCAATAATCGCGCCGCCGACCAGCAGCGCGCCCGGAATGGACGCGGTCGCAATACGGGCAGCAATCATACCGAGGCCGAAATTGAGCAATCCATTGCCATTGGTGTGCTTGCGCGCTTCATAACCGACAAATGTGGTGAACAGGTTTCTGACAATCGGCATAATTTTCATGTTCCTGGATCAGCCATCATCGCCGACCATCTTCTCTGGTCTAACATGGGTATCGTAAGTTTCCGCGTCAACCAGGCCCAGTTCCAGCGCAGCTGCGCGCAGCGTCTGGCCAGTCGCGTGCGCGTGCTTGGCGATCGCCGCCGCCTTGTCATAGCCGATCACCGGGGCGAGTGCCGTGACCAGCATCAGTGAATTGTCGACCAGTTGCTTGATCCGTCCTTCATTGGCTTCCAGGCCTTCCACGCAGCGTTCAGCAAAACTGGACATGCCGATCGAGATAATCTCGATCGAACGCAGCACATTGGCGCCGATCAGTGGCTTGAACACATTGAGCTCCAGATGCCCCTGCAGCCCGCCGACGGTGACCGCCTGGTGATTGCCGATGACTTGCGCGGCCACCATGGTCAGCATTTCGCATTGAGTCGGATTGACCTTGCCGGGCATGATCGAACTGCCCGGTTCGTTGGCGGGCAGATCCAGTTCTCCCAGGCCAGAACGCGGCCCGGAACCGAGCAGACGGATGTCGTTGGCGATTTTGGTCAGCGAAACTGCCAGCGTGTTGAGCGCGCCGGACAATTCGACCATCGTGTCATGCGCTGCCAGTTCGGCGAATTTATTCGAGGCCGAGGTAAATTTCAGGCCAGTGATTTTTGAAATTTCCTTGGCGATATGCTCGCCGAAATTTTCCGGTGCGTTGAGGCCGGTTCCGACCGCAGTCCCGCCTTGCGCCAACTGGTGCAGCCGAGGCAACACCGTTTCGATCCTGTCGCGCGCAGCTACCAGTTGTGCGGAATAGCCAGAAAATTCCTGTCCCAGAGTGAGCGGGGTGGCATCCTGCAAATGGGTTCGACCGATCTTGACGATCGCCTTCCACTGTCGCGCCTTTTCCGCCAGTGCATCGTGCAATTGTTCCAGCGCCGGGAATAGTTCGACTTCCAGGGCCCGCGCTGCGGCTACGTGCATGGCGGTGGGGAAGCTGTCATTGGACGATTGCCCGCGATTGACATGGTCATTCGGGTGGACCGGATATTTGCCGCCGCGGGTGCCGTAGATCGTCTCGTTGGCGACGCCAGCGATCACTTCATTGACGTTCATGTTGGTCTGCGTCCCCGACCCGGTCTGCCAAATGCTCAGCGGAAACTGGTTGTCATAGGCGCCTGTGCGCACGGCATTGGCCGCTTTTTCGATCGCTGCGGCAATTTCCGGTTCCAGGCCGTGGATGCCGTTGACCCGCGCCGCTGCCTGCTTGACGGCGGCCAGCGCGTGGATCAGCCGGATCGGCATGCGTTCCTGGCGGGGAAAAGGGAAATTTTCAATACTGCGCTGCGTCTGGGCACCCCAATAGGCATCGGCGGGTACGTCTATCTCGCCGAGAGAGTCGGTTTCTGTGCGGGTCCCGCTCACTTTTTCTTGCCGAAGTCCACCGTCACCACGTTGGAGCCGTCATCGACCGGCTCGACCACTTCTGTCTCGCCGTCATTCTCCGCCGGGTCGTGACCGTTTATTTCGCCTTCGACCTCGTCCACATGAAACTGCAGCGCAAAATCCACGGCCGGATCGACGAAAGACGTGATCGCCGCGAACGGGATATGCAGCATCGAGCTGATCTGATTGAAACTCAGGCCGACTTCGAATCGGTCATTATCGACCTTCAGGTCCCAGTAGCGGTTTTGCAGGACAATCGTCATTTCGTCCGGAAATCTTGCGATCAGATGATCGGGAATATCGACGCCGGGGGCGCGGGTCTTGAAGGTGATGTAGAAATGATGCTCGCCGGGCAGGCCGCCCTTGACGACCTCACCCAGCACCCGGCCCACGACCGCGCGCAAAGCTTCCTGCACGATTTCATCGTAAGGAATCAGGCTGTCGGGTGCATCATCGCTCATTTGCACTAGGTGGCGCGAAGCGCGCATCGGGTCAAGGGCGTAAAATGAATTTCCCATCGTCCGTGCACCGCGAAATTCTTGCCTGATTTGTTCAAGCCACTATAGGCCTGTGGCATGAGAACAGCGACAATAGAGCGAAATACCAAGGAAACCGAGATTTTTGTCGAGCTGAACCTCGACGGGACCGGTCAATATGACGTGTCGACCGGAATCGGTTTTCTCGATCATATGATCGAACAATTCTCGCGCCATTCGCTGATTGACCTGACGATGCGGATCAAGGGTGACCTCCACGTCGACCAGCATCATACCACCGAAGACAGCGCCATTGCGCTGGGCCAGGCGATTGATCAGGCGCTCGGCGACAAGGCCGGGATCGTGCGCTACGGCAGCGCCTATTCACCGATGGACGAAACATTGAGCCGGGTTGCGCTGGATATTTCCGGGCGGCCCTTTCTGGTCTGGAACGCCGGTTTCACCCAGGAACGGCTGGGCGAGATGGACACGGAAATGTTCAAGCACTGGTTTCACAGTGTCGCCGATGCCGCTGGCATCACACTTCATGTCGAACTGCTCTATGGCGAGAATAACCACCATATAGCGGAAAGCATCTTCAAGGGCCTGGCCCGTGCTATGCGTCAGGCAATCGAGCGGGACCCGCGCAAGGGCGACGCAATACCCTCGACCAAGGGGCAATTGGGTGGCTGAGACAATCGCGCTGATCGATTTTGGCGCCGGTAACCTGCACAGTGTCCACAATGCATTGATGGCCGCAGGGGCCAGTGATGTGGCCGTGACTACCGACCCGAAGCTGGTGGCACGGGCAGATCGCATCATATTGCCCGGTGTCGGCGCTTTCGGGGCCTGCCGGGATGCTCTGGTGGGAATCGACGGTATGGTCGCGGCGATGGAACAGCGTGTGCGCGCGGAAGGCGTGCCCTTTCTGGGTATATGTGTCGGGATGCAGATGCTGGCGGACAGGGGCATCGAATTTGGTTCGCATGAAGGCCTCGGCTGGATCGGTGGAACGGTTGCCGCTATTGAACCGGAGTCTGCGGCGATAAAAATCCCGCATATGGGCTGGAATGACGTCACTCCGACCGAAGGGCATGATCTGCTCGAGGCCGGCGAGGCTTATTATCTGCATGGCTTTCATTTTGACGTCGCCGCGGAGTCGGATATTCTGGCGACGACCAATCACGGCGGACCACTGGTCGCCGCCGTCGGCCGCGACAATATCGTCGGCGTCCAGTTTCATCCGGAAAAAAGCCAAGCTTATGGCCTCGCTTTCTTGGACCGTTTTCTCGGTTGGAAACCATGACCATGTGGAATAGCGTTTGTCCTGAGCTTGTCGAAGGTTGTTTCTTTTCCGGCAGTCCTGGTTCGACAGACTCACGAATGATGGAATTTTCAGCATGATTGTATTTCCCGCCATTGATCTCAAATCGGGTGAAGTCGTGCGCCTGGCCGAAGGCGATATGGACCGGGCCACAGTCTATGGCGACAATCCGGCCGCACAGGCTGGGCTTTTTGCCGCTGCCGGAGCCGAACATATCCATGTCGTCGATCTGGATGGCGCCTTTGCCGGATCACCCAAAAATGCGGAAGCGGTCGAAGCCATTATCGCCAGTTTCCCGGGCTATGTTCAGTTGGGCGGTGGTATCCGCAACCGTGAGACGGTCGAACGCTGGTTTGGACTGGGTGTGGCGAGACTGGTTATCGGTACAGCCGCGCTCAAGGACCCGGACTTCGTCAAGGACATGGCCAAGGAACATGAAGGCGGCATCGTCGTCGCCGTCGATGCGCGCGATGGCATGGTCGCGACCGAGGGCTGGGCCGATGTTTCAGATGTCAGCGTTCGCGATCTTGCCCGCCGGTTCGAGGATGCCGGGGTCGCCGCGATCCTGTTCACCGATGTCGGTCGCGACGGCATGCTTACCGGCTGCAACATCGAAGCGACGGTCGATCTGGCACGGGCGGTCGCTATTCCCGTGATTGCCAGCGGCGGAGTCAAGGGTCTGGACGATATCCATATGCTGTCACAATTTGCCAAGGACGGGATAGAAGGCGTGATCACCGGACGGGCACTATATGACGGCCGGCTGGATCTGGCGACGGCGATTGCGATGGCGAACAGATGACCGTCCGTATCCGCGTCATACCTTGTCTCGATGTCGCCAATGGCCGGGTGGTCAAAGGCGTGAATTTCGTTGACCTGCAGGATGCCGGTGATCCGGTTGAACAGGCGCAAGCTTATGATGCTGCCGGTGCCGACGAATTATGCTTTTTGGACATAACCGCCAGCCATGAAAAGCGCGACACGATCATCGATGTGGTCCGGCGTACGGCCGAAGTCTGTTTCATGCCGGTCACCGTCGGCGGCGGCGTGCGCACGGCGGACGACGCGCGGGCGCTGCTGATGGCCGGGGCCGACAAGGTCGCGGTGAACAGCGCTGCTGTATCCCGGCCCGAGGTGATCAGCGATATCGCCACGCGATTTGGCAGCCAGTGCATGGTGGCCTCGGTAGATGCCCGGCGTGTCGCCGAGGGGCGCTGGGAAATTTACACCCATGGCGGGCGCACACCCACCGGGATTGATGCGCTGGAACACGCGATCCGCATGGCGGATCTGGGCGCAGGGGAATTGCTGGTGACCTCGATGGATCGCGATGGCACCCGCGACGGTTATGATCTCGACCTGATCCGGACCATCGCCGATGCGGTTGCCATTCCGGTTGTCGCCAGCGGAGGAGTCGGCAATCTGGCTCATCTGGTCGAGGGCGTGACTCATGGCCATGCCAATGCCGTCCTTGCCGCCTCGATTTTTCATTTTGGCGAACATAGCATCGGCGACGCCCATGCTGCTCTGCGCGCTGCGGGGCTGCCGGCGCGGGCTTGATCCTATCCTGCCGACCCATGGTTAATGTCGGTTTACCTTACATTCCCCGATGATCTGGAATTCAGCTTAACCATTTTGTTCGAGTGAAACGGCGGCGTTCGTCCGTTTGGCAGGAATATTGCTTTAATCATTGCAGACAGAGAACTGGGAATGGAGATATATCGTGAAGCTGATGATATGTGCGATCTTGACGGGTTTTGCAGCATTGGCTGTTGCCGCCAGCGCACCCGCTGAAGCAACCTGGAAATCGGATAGCCGCGGCTCGGTCAAGGGCTGGGGCAGCTCAGGCTGGGGCAGTTCGGGATGGGGTTCGTCGAGCTATGGCGGTTCCACCAGCACTTCTTCCGGTGCATCGGGCGGCGTGTCTTCTTCTTCCAGCGGCGGAACTCGGGTTCCGGAACCGTCCAGCCTGATGATGCTTGGCCTCGGGCTGGGTGGCCTGGTCGCAGGCCGTTTGGCTGCGAAGCGTCGCAGAAAAAACTAGTCGTCACGATCATGGCGCAGCAAGCTATCGCATGCGGGAGGCCAAGGGCCGCCAGTGGGGGATCTGGCGGCCCCTTTTGATGGATGACACAAACTTCTGCCGCGAGGGCTTGACGAACAGGCGGCCTGTCGCGCAAACCACTGGCGATGACCGATATTCTGAAATCTCTCGAACACACGATTTTGGCGCGGCGTACGGCCGATCCGGAAACCAGCTATGTTGCCAGTCTTAACGCCAAAGGCCGCGCGAAAATGGCTGAAAAGCTCGGGGAAGAGGCGATCGAGGCGGTGATTGCTGCGGTCCAGAACGATCGGGTAGCAATGACAGGGGAGGCTGCCGATCTGCTTTTTCACCTGATGGTCCTGCTCGCGGATATGGATCTTTCCCTGGACGAGGTGATCGCTGAACTGGCGCACCGGGAAGGACTGTCCGGCCTGCAGGAAAAAGCGGCCAGAGGAGCAAGTTGATGGCGATCGATCCGACCCAGGCTTATGATGACGACAATATTTTTGCGAAAATATTGCGCGGCGAGATTCCAAACAAGACCGTCTATGAAGACGAATGGGCGCTTGCCTTTCACGATATCAATCCGCAGGCACCCGACCATATACTGGTCATTCCCAAGGGCCGCTATGTCAGCTGGGATGATTTCTCCGCATCGGCAAGCGAGGCGCAGATCGCCGGATTTGTGCGCGCCGTCGGCCATGTCGCCCGGGAAGCCGGTATGGTCGAGCCGGGCTATCGTCTGCTCGCCAATATCGGCGAGCATGGCCATCAGGAAGTGGCCCATCTGCACATCCATATTTTTGCCGGAAAACCGCTTGGCCCGATGTTGATGCGCGGCTAGTAACAAAGGCAACAAGTCCGCATACGGGCCAAATAATCGGGGAGTTCAATATATGGCAGTCGCATCAGTACCCGCAGGCGAGGGCTGGTCCTCGCGAACAGCCTTCATACTGGCAGCGATTGGGTCGGCCGTCGGGCTGGGCAATCTGGTCCGATTTCCGGCGGAAGCCGGTGCGAATGGCGGTGGTGCCTTTGTCATATTCTACATTTTCTGTGTGTTGCTGATCGGCCTGCCTATCTTGCTTTCCGAAACGCTCATTGGTCGCCATGGTCAGGGGTCGGCGATCGAAAGCATGAAGAAGGTGGCGCTTGAATCGCGCGCATCAGGCTGGTGGTCGATAGCCGCCGGTATCGGGATGGTCGGTGCGTTCCTGATCCTTACTTATTATAGTGTCCTGGCCGGCTGGATATTGCATTTCATTGGCGTTTTTGCAGGCGACGTGGGCAATGCTGTCGCGACTGGCGGCCTGACTCAAGGCGCGATGCCAGACTATTCGATCGATCAGGTTCAGGGCATATTGCCAGCCCTGCAGGCGGATAGCGGCCAGATGCTCACGATGCATGCCATCTTCATGGCGCTGACGATATTTGCCGTCGGCCGCGGTGTCAGCAGCGGCATCGAGAAGGTGGCGGTCTGGTTGATGCCGGTCTTCTTCATCCTGCTGATCGCGATTACGGTCTACGGTGCCTTTACCGGCTCGTTCGGTGCGGCCCTGGAATTTCTGTTTGCTTTTGACCCGGCGCGTCTGCTCGATCCGTCGGTGCAGTTGTCGGCGCTCGGCCAGGCTTTATTCTCGCTGTCTCTCGGGTCTGCGCTGATGATCACTTATGGTGCTTATGCCGCGCGCGATATCAACCTCGCGAAAACATCGGTACAAATCGCTGCAGCTGATACCTCGGTCGCCGTCATTGCCGGTCTGGCGATATTTCCGATCACCTTTGCAGCGCTCGCGCCAGCGAGCTTGAACGCCATATTGGATGGTCAGGAGCAGGTGCAGGGCGGGCTCGGACTCTTGTTCGTCAATCTGCCGGTGGCTTTTCAGACGATGCCGGCGGGATCACTGATTGGCCTGCTATTCTTCATCATGGTATTTTTTGCCGCACTGACCAGTTCGGTTGCCTTGCTGGAAGCTTCCGTCAGCTGGGCCATTAGACGTTTCAGAAAGCCTCGCTGGCTGATTACCATCATTCTGGGCGGTCTCGCCTTCCTGATCGGTGCTTGGGCCAGTTTTTCCTTCAACAGCCAGGCAGATTTCCAGCCATTTGATTTCATGATCTTTTCAGGACAGCCGGTATTCGGCATTATCGATGAGCTGACCGCGAAAATCCTCTTGCCGACATCGGCTCTGCTAGTGGCGATATTCATTGGCTGGGTGGCGGATCGCCGGTTGATTGACAGCGAAAACGGACTGGATGGCAATTTCCATCGAATCTGGCTTTTTCTGGTGCGCTGGCTCTGCCCGGTGGTGATTTCCGCGATCCTGCTGTTCGGCCTGTTTCCCGGCCTGCTGGCGCAGGGATAGCCGATGGCCGGATCCAAGCCGCCGAAATGCCCGGTATGCCGTCGCCCGGGCTCCGAACAATGGGCACCGTTCTGCAGCGCGGGATGCAAGGATCGCGATCTGCTGCAATGGCTGGGCGATGGCTATAAAATACCCGGACCGGCGGTTTCTCCGGACCAGCTGGCGGACCATTTTAGCCAAGATGCTGGCAGCGATCGGGAGGACTGAACAGGCGCAACAAAGCCGCAATTTTTAGGCTAGACAAGCGGCAAGGGCCCCGCCTATAGCGTCGCTTCCCAACCGGGTCAGCACCTCTCGCCGACCCCGCAAGCCCGAGTAGCTC
>NZ_JBGTDD010000039.1:0-24864 GCF_041748495.1 Parasphingorhabdus sp. | reverse complement strand
CGGCCGAAATCGCTATAGGGATCTTCATAAAACCCCATGTCCTTGCCGAGTTCTTCCGAATAAAGTCCCCAGCCTTCGGTATAGGCAGTCCATCCGCCAAATCTGCGGAATGGCGGCAGATCGCCCAATTCGGTCTGGATTGTTCTTTGCAAATGATGGCCGGGCAAGCCTTCGTGATAGGCCAGCGCTTCCAGCTCCGTCTTTGACATGCTGCGCAAATTGTAGAGATTGACATAATAGGTTCCGGGGCGCGAGCCGTCCGGTGCCGGGCTGTTGTAAAAGGCCTTGCCGGCTGATTTCTCGCGAAACGCCTCGACCGGTTTGATGACCAGCGGCGCTTTCGGCAATGTGTTGAAAAAGGCGGGCAGCTTTTCCGTCATCGCCGCCAGCTTGCTGTCGACATCGGCGAGATAGGCTTCGCGGGTCTCGTAGTAAAATTCATCGCCGGTCCGCAAATGCTGGAAGAAATCCTGCAAACTGCCCTCAAACCCGACGTCCGCCATGATCTTGCGCATCAGTCCGTGAATTCGCTCGACATTGTCCAGACCGATTTGATGGATTTCATCGGCGGTCAGATCGGTGGTGGTATAATTGTTGAGGCGTTCGGCATAATAAGCTGCGCCATCCTTGAGCCGCCAGATCCCGTCGCCATCAACGGCCATCGCCTGCTGACGCTCCATCTCGGTGATCAATTTCTCGTAGGCCGGTTTCAGACTGCTGATCATGGCCGCTTCACCGCCGGCAATCAGCTCGGCTTTTTCCGCTTCGGGAATGTCAAGGGCGGCGACCTTCTGTTTCAGGTCGGCAAGGATCGGCGAATCCTCGCCTTCCCCGAATGGCGCACCCTTGATCACATTTTTTGCGTCCGCGATCACATAAGGGAAAACCCAGTCAGGCACGATGATACCGTCAGCTGCTCGCTCGGCCGACTGTGCCACCAGCGACCCGATCATTGGCCCTGCACCCTCCAGGCGGCTGACATAGGCTTGGGCATCCGTCTTGTTGGCGACCCGGTGAATGTTTATCAGAAACGCCGGCACCTGGCTTTGCGCGCCGTTCATCTGATCAAAGATATAGGCATTGCGGCGGAACGGAAACGCGTTGTCCGCACGTTCGGCCCGCGCCTGAAACAGACGATAGCTCAACTGGCTGTCTTCGTTCAATTGACTCTGGTCAAACTCTGCTTCCATTTTTGCGAACGCCGCCTGATTGCGTTCATATTGCGCGATCTCTGCGGCGTCACTGGCGTCATCCCATTTGCCATAATCATCATCCCGGATACCGCGATAGGCTTTCGAAATCGGGGAATGGGATAGCTCCTGATCATCATAATCCTTGAAGAACGCCGATAGCCGGGCATCAGCATCTTCCTTCGCCGGGGTTTCCACGGTGCTGGTCTGGGCAAAGCCAGCGGGCGCAACGGCGGTCAGCGCCAGAACAGAGGCGGCGGTCAGCAACAAATATCTCATCCAGAATTCCTTATCCAATAGCATTGGCATTTGCCCTAACACCCCGAACAGATTTGCACAAATCCGCTCGGCTGATTTCGGTTCCCTGGATCCGTCAATAGACTTTCGGCAGTTGATGGTTGCTGAGCCCATCGTCCGCGGTTAGTCCTCTTCGATCATGCAGGCACATTCTCTGGACGCACTGATCATCGGCGGAGGCCATAACGGTCTGGTATGTGCTTATTATCTCGCTCGTGCCGGGATGAAGGTGCGGATATTGGAAGCGCGCGCCGTGATCGGCGGGGCTGCCGTGACCGAAGAATTCCATCCCGGCTTCCGCAACAGCAGCGCCAGCTACACGGTCTCGCTGCTCCAGCCCAAGATCATCGCGGACATGGGTCTGGCGGAGCGCGGCTACCGTGTGGTCGAACGTCCGAAAAGCAACTTCCTGCCGCTAGGCAATGGCGACTCTTTGCTGCTCGGCGGTTCGCTCGCAGAGACGCAGCGGGAGATTGCGCGATATTCGCCGGCCGATGCCGCGCGCCTGCCCGCTTATCATGCGATGCTGGAGTCGGCCGCCGGGATATTGCGCGATCTGGCGCTGGAAAGTCCGCCCAATTCCGGCGATGGTGCCCGGGCCATGCTGGCGGGCATCCGGACCGGCCGACGCTTTGCCCGGCTGCCGGTGCGTGAACAGCATGATATTCTCAAGCTGTTCACGCTGAGCGCCCGCGAGTTGCTCGACCAGTGGTTTGAAAGCGCACCGCTCAAGGCGGCCTTCGGCTTTGATGCCATTGTCGGCAATTATGCGAGCCCGGATACGCCGGGCAGCGCCTATGTCCTGCTCCATCATGTCTTTGGCGAGGTCAATGGCAAGCAGGGCCAGTGGGGCCATGTGATCGGCGGCATGGGCCGGATTACCGAGCTGATGGGCGATGCCTGTACAGAGGCGGGAGTCGAGATCAGTATTGATCGGCCGGTGGCCGCCGTGCTGGTGGAAAACGGCGTAGCCGTCGGCGTGCACACGGCGGACGGCGAGCGCATCGATGCGCCGAAGATCATCGCCAATATCGGCCCGAAACTGCTCTATGACCGGCTGATCGATCCCGCCGATCTGCCCGCCGATTTCCGCAGCATGATTGCCAGCTATCAATGCGGGTCCGGCAGCTTCCGGATGAATCTGGCGCTGGCCGGCCTGCCCGATTTTACCGACCTGCCGGGGCCGGGCGATCATCTGAAATCCGGGATCATCATGGCGCCGTCGCTGGATTATATGGACCGCGCCTATCAGGATGCCCGGCGTCATGGCTGGTCGCGGGAACCGGTGGTGGAGATGCTGATCCCCAGTCTGGTGGACGACAGTCTCGCCCCCGCCGGTCAGCATGTCGCCAGTCTGTTCTGCCAGCAATTTGCGCCGCAACTGCCAGACGGTCGCAGCTGGGAGGATGAACGCGATGCAGCGGTGGCAGCAATATTGGACGTGGTGGACCATCATGCGCCCGGCTTTCGCAAGCTGATCCTTGGTCAGATGGCGCTGTCCCCGTTCGATCTGGAACGCAAATTCGGTCTGGTTGGCGGCGACATATTTCATGGCCGGATGTCGCTCGACCAGCTGTGGGCGGCGCGGCCGGTGATCGGTGCCGCCAATTACAAAGGCCCGCTAAAGGGTCTCTACATGTGTGGTTCGGGCACTCATCCGGGCGGCGGTGTCACCGGCGCACCGGGCCACAATGCCGCCAAAGCCATTCTGCGGGAACGCGGGCTCGTGGGTCGCTGGTTCGGCTGACGCTACGACAGGCTGGTCAAATCAGCTGCCTATTGCGCCCAATGTCCGAGAGGGATAGTTTCCCAGAATGGGGATGGGAGATCTGATATGCGCAAACCACTGATGTTGGCAGTCTGCACGGCTGCCCTGGCAATTTCGGCATGTTCAAAAATCGAGGACGGTGACGGCGGCGGCGCAGCGGTCACAAACACCGAATATCCCGAGCAGGTGTTCTGGGGCGATACCCATCTTCACACTGACAACAGCATCGACGCTTTCGGTTTTGGCAACAGGCTGGACGCAGAAGCGGCGCTGAGATTCGCCCGCGGCGAGGAAGTCACGGCCACCAAAGGCGCCAAGGCAAAACTGTCCCGTCCACTCGATTTTCTGGTGATTGCCGACCATAGCGATGCAATGGGCGCGACCAAGGCGATCATGGAAGCGCCGCGTATCGCCTTGCTCACCAATAAATTCCTGCTCCGCTGGCACGATATGATGAACGAGAGCGACGAGGGATCGTTGCAGGTGACAGCAGAGCTTATCGATGGCGCGGCCAGAGGAACATTGCCGACGTCGCTGACCGACCCGAAAGAAACCAGAGAACGCACGACTGACCTCTGGGCAAAACACGGTAAAACCGTGGATCGGTATAATGAACCCGGAAAATTCACCGCTTTCATGGGCTTCGAATATACGTCGATGCCGGACGGCGACAATCTTCACCGGGTTGTCATGTTTCGTGATGGTCCGGAAAAAATGGGTGATACCATTCCTTATGGTGCTTTGGGGTCGCAGAACCCGGAAAAGCTGTGGGGCTATATGGAAGCCTATGAAAAAACGACGGGCGGCAAAGTGCTGGCGATTCCGCACAACAGCAATGTCTCGAACGGCCGCATGTTCGCGATGAACAAATATGACGGCAGCCCGATCGACGCAGCCTATGTGAAGACCCGGGCGCTGCGCGAACCGATCGTCGAGGTCACCCAGATCAAGGGCGACAGCGAGGCCCATCCGTTTCTTTCTCCCAATGATGAATTTGCCAGTTTCGGGGTTGCCGGCTGGGACCAGTGCAATCTGAGCTGCACCAGGGATATGCCGCCCGAAAGCTATGCCGGCAGCTATGTTCGCGAAGCATTGAAGCGCGGCCTGGAACTGACTCTGTCGATCGGCGCCAACCCTTTCAAATTTGGCATGATCGGGTCGACCGACAGCCATACTTCGCTGGCGACGGCGGATGAGGATAATTTCTTCGGCAAGCACAGCGGCAACGAAGCCAATGCCAGGGATCGGGTGATGGCTCCGCAGAATCTGGGCACCCGCGAAGGCCGCTTTGGCTGGCATTATCTGTCGAGCGGCTATGCCGCCGTCTGGGCGACCAGCAATACGCGGGAAGCCATTTTCGATGCGATGATGCGCCGGGAAGTCTATGCAACAACCGGTCCCCGGATGCAGGTCCGATTTTTTGGCGGCTTTGATTTCACCGCCGACGATATCGCGGACCTGGTCAAGGCCGGCTATGGCAAGGGCGTCCCGATGGGCGGGGATCTGAGCGGAGGTGACGGCGAAGCCCCGAAATTTCTGATCAGCGCGCTGATGGATCCCGAAAGCGCCAGCCTCGACCGGATCCAGGTGATCAAGGGCTGGGTCGATGGATCCGGGCAAAGTCAGGAAAAAATCTATAATGTGAGCTGGAGCAATACCGATACGCGCAGACTGGACCGGGGCGGCAAGCTGACTCCCGTCCCCAATACGGTGGATCTGACCAAGGGCACCTGGGACAATGCAACCGGCGCGCCGGAACTGGTCACCTTCTGGCAGGACCCCGATTTCGACCCGAGCCAGAACGCATTTTATTATGTCCGCGTGCTGGAAATTCCGACGCCGACCTGGCCGGTCTATGATGCGCTCAAATTTCGTCTGACCTTGCCCGATGCAGTGATCAAGATTCAGCAGGAACGCGCCTATAGCTCGCCGATCTGGTATTCGCCGAAGGCCTGACTCCGTCTCGACCGTTCATGCGGAGCCCGTCGCAGTGCGGTTACCGCGATCTTTCAACAGGCTGCGGCAGAACATGACGGGTAGCAAGAGAATATGTGGCGTAAACTAATTCGGGAACCGCTGATCCACTTTCTCGGTGGCGCCTTGCTGCTATTTGCATTTTTCTGGGCGACCGGTAGCGACCGTGATCCGGCGGACTATCAGATCAGCATCGACGAATCCGATATAGACCGGCTGACGACGGACTGGGTACGCAATTTCCGGCGGGCGCCAACCCAGGCGGAACTGGACAGCTTGATTGACCAAGAAATTGCCGAGGAAATCTACTATCGAGAAGCGTTGCGGCTGGGACTGGACAAGAATGACCCGGTCATCCGGCGGCGGCTCTTCACAAAAATGCGCTTCATCGACAGCGAAAATTCAGAAAACCTGGAACCGACAGATGCCCTGTTGAAGCAATGGATGGACGCAAATCCCGGAAAATATGCTCTCTCCCAGCTCTATGATTTCGAGCAGGTCTATCTCGGCCAGATCAGCACGGCAGCGGCCAGCGATATCGTTGCTCAGCTGAAACGCGGTGCACGGCCGGAGACATTTCGGAAACCCCTTTCCCTGCCCGCCACTGTCGAGCGGGTCAGCAGCGCGGAAATTTCTCGCCAATTTGGTGACCGGTTTGCCGGGGAATTGGAGAAACTGGAGTCAAATGTCGGGAGTGGCCCGATCTCCTCCGGCTTTGGCATGCATGCGGTCAGGATCACGGCAAAAGCAGCCGGCAAAGCCGCGGCTCTGGATGATGTCCGGCAACAGGTTGTCAATGATTGGTCGGCAGCCCGCCAGGCCGCACAGAAAGAAGCAGCGCTGTCCCGATACCGGGAGCAATATGAAATCAGCATAGCCGGCCGGCCATGACGCGCAACCATGCCGTTCTGTGGCTCGTTTTCCTGCTTGCCCTGTGGCCGACGAGCGTTCGCGCCGACGAATTGCGTCCTGCCTATATAGAGATGACCGAGCAATCGCCCGGTCAATGGTCGCTGCTGTGGAAGGCCTCGACCAATTCGCTGCTGGGCCAGAGCGGTGAAGTCATCATCCCGCGCAATTGCGAGATGGACGGCGAGCGCCAGCGCGAGTTTGCCGGCAGCAATATTCTCACGCGAATGGCGCTGCGATGCAATGGATCGGTGCAGGGTCAAACCATCGGCCTCAAGGGTCTGGAACTGTCCACCACCGACGCTCTGGTGCGCATTGCGCCCCTGGACAGCGCGATGCAGACGATCCGCCTGACCCCTGATGAGCCCGCCGTGACCCTGCCAGAGCCGTCGGTGATCTCCAATGTCGCGGCAACCTATACGATCATCGGCATCGAACATATTCTGCTCGGTTTTGACCATCTGTTCTTCGTCCTGGCCTTGGTCCTGCTGCTCCGAAATGGCTGGCTCATTGCCAAGACCGTCACCGCCTTCACCGTCGCACACAGCCTCACCCTGGTCGGAACTACGCTGGGATGGATGTCACTGCCTTCACAGCCGGTCGAAGCGGTGATCGCGCTGTCGATCGTCTTTCTGGCCGTCGAGGTGATCAAATCCAGGCCCGACGATATCCGGCTCTCCGAGCGCTTTCCGTGGATCGTCGCTTTCCTGTTCGGCCTGCTGCACGGTTTCGGCTTCGCCGGCGCCCTTGCCGAAATCGGTCTACCGGAAGGCGATGTCCCGCTGGCCTTGCTGACCTTCAATCTCGGCGTGGAAATTGGACAGCTGGCGATCGTGGCTGTGGCGCTGGCTGCGATATATTTTCTGGGCAGAATGCGCGGCTATTGGTTGCAGGGCACGAAAACCGCCATCGCTTATGGCATCGGCAGCATTGCGACCTACTGGTTCATCGAACGGACCATCGCCTGAATGCCTGACCGTTCCAGAGATTATTGCGCCGTATAACCGCCATCGACCACGAATTCAGCGCCGGTCACATAGGTGGATTCATCCGATGCCAGGAACAATACGCAATTGGCGATGTCCACCGGTTCTCCCAGTCTCCCGGCCGGGATAGCTGCCTCGATGGCTTCATAATTTTCTGCATTGGTTTCCGCGCCCTGGTCCTGCATATTTGTTCTGATGATTCCGGGATGCACCGTATTGACGCGGATATTCTCGGCAGCCACTTCCAGGGCCACGGACTTGCTGAACAGCTTCACAGCGCCTTTGGAGGCAGCATAGCTGGCGCTTCCCCGAAAGCCGACAATTCCTGCAACCGACGACAGATTGACTATCGAGCCCCCACCGGATTGCCGCATCGACTTTACCGCCATTTGCGTGCCGATAAAGCTGCCCACGACATTGACTTCAAACTGGCTGCGAAGCGCACCGACGGCCCGGTCACTGGCAATGGCCGCGACGTCCAATATGCCGGCATTATTGACCAGCACGTCCAGTCGCCCGTGCTCTGCCAGCAACCCGGCGATAACCGCATCCCAATCGTCCTGTGATGCGACGTCATGCTGCACTGCCGAAGCCTTGCCGCCTTTCTGCCGTATCAACGCAGCCGTCTCCTCGACGCCCGGCAGATCGACATCGCTGAGCACAACCGTCGCGCCCTCTTGCGCCAGCCGTTCGCCAATAGCGGCACCGATACCGGGGCGCGATGCGCCGCCGGTAACCAGCACGATCTTGCCTTCCATGCGACTGGCCACGGCCGCTATCCAGCCGGCGGTCTGTGCGCGTCTTCCGACCAGTCCTGCCGCGCCGCCCATTCTTCCAGCGTCTCGAATTCGACTTCCGGCAGTCGTTGCTGCATGAAGTCGGTGTCTACTTCAAACGGCCGTGTTTCGTTGTTGTTGTTATATTCGTAAAAGGCGGTAATCCCGGCTGCCATGGTCTCGCGATTTTCCGGTGGCACGTCGTCGCCGAAGGCCTTGACCAGATAGTCTCCGAATTCCTTGGGTGTGCAGGGGTCATATTTGATTTCATGGCCGAACACGCGGGAGAGGGTCTCTGCCACTTCCGGTGGTCTCAGGCGCTGGGGCCCGCCGATGTTGAGCCACGACCCTTCAAAGTCGGGGCGATCCATCGCCGCGACCATGCACTTGCCGACATCATCCAGGCTGATCCAGTTGGCCTGAAGATTCGGATTGTGCGGATAGACATAACGCTTTTCGTCGACGATGAACGGCCGCGCCCAGTTGGTCAGCAGATTGTCCATGAACAGGACCGAACCGAAAACCGTTGCAGGCATGCCGGACCGGAAAATCTCGTTCACCGCGATCGTGTTGTTGCCATAGGTGAACGGATCACCGGGACGCTCCGGAATCCAGCTCGATGTGTTCCAGACGAAGCGCTCGGTGCCCGCTTCCTTCGCCGCTGCCGCCACCCGGCCGACCATCGAAGCGCGATCTTCACGCGCCTGCAGGGGATGGGTATAGAAAACGGCATCCGACCCTTCGAAAGCGGGAACCCAGGTGGATTCGTCGGTCAGGTCGATGATGCGGCATTCGTCCGCTGCATTGGTGCCGCCCAGATCGGGATTTTCGCTACGTGACAAGGCGCGAACCTTGTGCCCCGCGGCTGCCAATTGCCGTATTTGGGCAAGACCTTGTCGGCCCGTTGCACCCACGACTGATACCAATGCCATGCTTTTCTCTCCTTTTGTGTTTGCACGAACGCTAGAGGCGAAAAGGCAGGTTCCCAATGCTCCATTTTGTCAGGACATTTTTGTTAGGGAGCGGTCAGGCAGACTCGGCGTTCAGCATGGCCTGCCAACGCTGCATACCGGAAATCCAGCGTTCCGGATCGGCGCCCTTGTGCTTGATATATTCGCTCACGACCGGATGGGGCAGAATCAGGAACCGCTCGTCACCGATCGCCTCGACGCAAAGATCCGCGACATGCTCGGCGGAGACGATTCCGTCCTTGGCCACCGTGGCCGTATCGACACCGGCAATCATCGGCGTGTCCACGCCCTGCGGACACAGGACCGAGACTTTCAGGCCTTCGGCGCCATGAGTGATCGCCAGCCATTCGGCAAAACTGACCGCGGCATGTTTGGTCACCGAATAAGGCGCCGAGCCGATTTGTGCGAGCAGCCCGGCGGCCGAGGCGGTGTTGAGAAGATAGCCGCCGCCACGCTCCAGCATTTTTGGTACCAATATCCGCGCCGCCCGGATGTGGGCCAGGACATTGATCTCCCAGATATTTTGCCAGGTGTCATCATCGACTTCGACGCCGCCGCTGGTGATGATGCCGGCATTGGAAACAAACAGATCGATCGGCCCGATATCGGATTCGACCGTATCAATGAGGTTGCTGATATCCGATGCCAAGGACACGTCGGTTTGAATCGCCACGCCGCCAATTTCATCGGCAACGGCCTGTGCACCTGCCAGATCGCGGTCAGCGCAGATGACTTTCCTGGCCCCTTCCGCAGCGAATCGACGCGCCATGGCCGCCCCGATTCCGCTGGCACCGCCCGTGATCACGATGGTCTTGTCTCTGAGTTCCATATTCGCTTGCCACTCCTGCTTGAATCAATCTAATCGATGCTTAAGATCGGCGACGATACAGGACGGGAGCGGGATTGCCACGAAAACCAGTGCTGCCTAGGTCAGGGACAATTGCTTTGAGAAAATATACAGGCAGAAACTAATGTTAGTCATATCAGTCGGATCGAACGATATCGAACAATTCAAAAAATGGCGCACCGCCGTTCTGGGCGTCAGGTTAATATGATGGACGAAAAGATGCCGCTCGAGCGGCAGAATGGGACAACATCAGAAACGTGGTCGGCGGTTTCTGCCCTACAATTATTCTGTGTTGCCACGCTTTGTGTCTTTACCGGTACATTGTTATTCTATGGATTCATCTATTCCTTACATCATGATCTGGCAGGCAGCGCCCTATCGGGGCGTTTGGCCGTCATTCTCGGCGATTCCTTTCGCGATTACAGTATTTATTTTCCACCAGTCGAAAAATTCTGGTTCTCTCTCGCTGCACAGCTGAGTAATCTGATCGGGCTACGGCTTGACCTCACGGTCATAGCTATGACCAACATAATGGTGCTCGTTGGAGTAGGCCTCGCTTTCCAAATTCGGAGGGCAACGGTTGGTGCCTCGCCGCTCTTTTTTATTTTGTCATTAGCGGTTCTCATCATTCTACCGATCTTGTTCAAGAATGTCTTTGGGTTGCGCGAACACATCGTCGCCGCAGGGCTCTGGCCATATCTCGTTCTCCGCTTTTCGGAACCGGACGGGGTTCGGATTAGCTGGCGCTTGAGGATGCTACTGGGCCTGTGGATGGGCGCGACGCTACTCTTCAAGTATGTCTACAGCGCAGTCGTGTTTCTGGTCGAACTTACCGATTCTCTAATGAAGCGGCGACCACTCTTGCTTTTCAGGATCGAGAACATCACCGCTGGATCGGTCGTCTTTCTATATCTGCTTCTCTGGCTCGGCTTGGACCCCTCGCAGCGCGAGGCGATCGGCGCAATGATGAGCGCGATCGACGCGAACCTCCTTGACCAGAGCGAAAACTGGTCAAAAATCACCCAGAATTTGATGCCCGCAATCCTCTTTCTGATCGCTTCATGGTATTTTAGGATTCCTGGAAGATTGACCGGAATCGCCCTGGCCACTGTCGTCGCAACGGTGCTTGCTGCCTGGTCGCAGGAACGTTGGTACACGCATCATCTATTTCCAATCACTATGGCGTACATAGCATGGTGGTGGATCGCGGCACGGCAATTTCGATGGTTTATGAATGTTGCGGCGGCACTGCTTATTCTGTTGCCCATAGCTGCCCAGTTTTTAAGTACGCAAGATTATCAGGAGCAATCCGCAGAGTTGGGGCAGGCGCTTGAGGATGACGGACGGACATTGGAGGGCAAGCGGGTCGCTATCCTAACCATGCATCCCTCACCATATAACCAATATCTTGCTTCTCACGGCGCACTGCGCTGGAATCCTATGATGAACACCGCTTATGTGGCCGCCGAGCTAAAACCGTTCGACGAAGTGGAAATGGCAGGGAAGCCTCCACCAGTCAAACTGGACGATCCGGGACGAATGATGCTGCATGATCAGATGCTGCGGCTTTGGGAAGATATACCGCCCGACGTGTTGATCCTTGATCGGACACACCGCTGGCCGTTGCGCTATATTGACGTTGATTGGGTACATGTTTTTTCCGAAGATGCGAGGTTTAACGCCATCCTTGCAAATTACCGACCCGTAATGGCATATGACGGGAAGCAGATTAGGTTCACCTATTATGTCCGCGCCCGCTAAAGTAGCGATCCGCGCCGATGCAGGCGCAGCGATGGGAACAGGCCATTTCGCCCGTGTATCCGCTGTGGCAGACATTTTGTCGCGTGCAGGCGACACCGAGGTCATACTGATTACTAGCGGGGAAGGCGCCGCGCTCGTCCGGGAGTTTTTTCCGGCGGACATAACTGTGCTGTCGCTAGCTCCAGATGATATCGGCGCTAAGGCAGCGTTACGTGCATTGACCAATATGGGATGGGTACCTGATGTGGTCTTTCTCGACCAATATGGTTCAGTACCGGAGTGGGAAATGCTGGCTGCCAACGCAGATATTCCACTCGTGGTGCTTGACGATCTCGATTCCGCGACGATGGCGGACGTAATAGTTCGACCACATGGCGGAAACTGGTCGGGAAGAAGTGCCATCGTTCTTCGCGGTCCTTCGTACCTGCCGCTATCCCGCCATATCACCGATTTGGCCCGAAGGAGTTCTCACCGCGCTAGCTCACGCCTGAGATTAAACATCTGCTTCGGCGGTAGCGATCCGACCGGAGAGACAGCGAAAGCGCTGCAGGCCGTTGCAGCTCTGGAGGAGCTTGAGGTGGACCTCGTTGTTGGGCCGAGCGCTCAGATCAATCCGGTCCTGATCAAAAAAGCGGAACAGATGCCGCATGTCACTCTGTGCCAAGCACCGAGCCAGGAGAAGTTGGCAGAACTCATGTTTAGCGCCGACCTTGCTCTCGGTGCGGGAGGAGTAATGCTTTGGGAGCGACTCTGTCTCCGGGTACCGTCGCTTGTGATCTCAGTTGCCCAGAACCAGCGGGCTCAGATCGATAAAATGGTCGAGGCCGGAGCGATCCGATTTCTCGGTGGGCATGAAGAGGTAACTCCAGACAAAATCGCACAGGCTATTATGGCGCTGGCTGCGGACGAACACGAGCGCAAGGCAATTGCCGAAGCCGGCCAAAAGCTGCTCGATGGTCGTGGTGCGTTGCGTCTCGCATCATGGATTCGAGCGCTGGCCCTCGGCGTTCGCGAAGTGAAAATAGAAGATGCGAGTAACTTGCTGAACTGGCGCACTGACGGCGTAAATTGGCGGCACAACTTCGAAACCTCTGAAAAACCAAGCCTCGATGCGCACATGTCCTGGCTAACTGCAAAACTCGCCAATCCTGACTGCATTTTCCGTATCGTGATGCGCGAGACTGAACCGGTCGGCGTAGTCAGGTTCGACATCAATACGGAAGACCGTTCGGCCTATCTTTCAATCTACCTTGTGCCGGAATGGCACGGGCAGAAAATGGGCTTGCCGGTATATTTGGCTGCCGAACGCGAGCTGCGCCGGTCCCGTCAATGCGTGAACAAAATCGTCAGCCGGATACACAAAGCCAACGCAGCCTCTGAGCGATTGCACCGCGACGCGGGCTTCGAAATATCTGCATCACAAGATTGTGCGGATTGGCTTGACGCCTGGAAGTTGCTGGACTGAAGGCTTCATTCAGTCAGAGCGCCGCCAAGTTAACGGAAATAATTTGCTACAATGCCAATGACGTCGGCTTCCGGATCCGCAAGTTCGGGATGGGCGGCGAAAAGAGCGACCAGCCGGTCGTAGTCGTCGGCATCGTCCAACGTGATGCGCAAATGCGCCAAGGCTAAGGCGCTGCGATGTCCAGCAAGCCGGAAGCTAGCCGGATTGCGGTAGAAATGCGCGGTGACGTGCTCGCGGTCGTAGGGATCGGCCGCGCTTTCAGAGATGCCCAATAGAGCATCTGCTCGCATGACCTCACAGTCGAGTCCCACGGGGAAGGAGCGCTCGGGCCAGTTGGTCGACATATAGTCTGTGGTGGACGGGTCGAACGCCGCCAGCATGTCATTGAGGACGCGGGGTGAGAAAAGAGGACAGTCGCTTGTCACCCTAGCAACAATTCCAGCATCCGAGGCTCGGGCCGCAGCGGCGAAGCGCGACAGAACATCGGTCTCAGACCCACGAATGCAAGTCCATTCGCGTGCGGCACAGTGATCCGCGATAGCGTTGTCCCCGGGAAGATCAGAAGTCGCGACGATAACGTCATCGACCCGGCTTGCCGCCTTTACCCGGGTGAATACGTGATCGAGGACTGGTCGGCCAGCCAACATTTTCAGCACTTTTCCAGGAAGTCGCGAAGAGCCCATACGTGCCTGTATGATAGCGATGCTACGCATGCTCAAGTGCAGCAGTTATCGCGCTAGCTACAAGATCCTGTTCTTCGTCAGACAACAAAGGATAGATCGGTAGGCTAAGGCAGATATCATAATAGGCTTCAGTCTGCGGGAAATCACCGGGCGAGAAACCCAGTGCCCGATAGTAAGGCTGGGTATGGATCGGGATATAGTGCACATGCGCCTCTATTCCACGACTACGCAGCCTATCAAAAATCTCCCTGCGTGTGACGCTGGTATTTGCCTGATCAAGGCGGACGACGTAGAGGTGCCAGGACGATCCATCCGTTGCTAGCGGCAAATGCAACGGCAGGTCAGATAGCAGTTGAGCATAGCGCCGTGCACGGTCGCGCCGAGCCGCCATGAACGTGTCGATCTTGCTCAGCTGGCTGAGGCCGAGCGCAGCCTGAATGTCGCATATGCGGTAGTTGAAGCCGAGAGTGTGCTGCTCATAATACCAGGCCCCGTCATCGGAGCGGGCAGAGCTCATAAGCGCGGGATCTTTCGTAATGCCGTGGCTTCGCAACATGGCCAGTTTATTAGCAAGGGCTTCGGAACCGGTCGTGATCATACCGCCCTCACCAGTAGTGATCGACTTGAGAGGGTGAAAGCTGAACGTGGCCGCCGCGCTTTGCGGATGACTGCCTACCATGCGGTCCGGTTGATCCTCATATGTGGCACCAAATGCGTGCGCAGCGTCTTCAACCAACGCGACGCCATGCTCTGCGCACAACGCAGCAATACGATCAAACCCATGAGAGTGGCCGGCGAAATGGACAGCAATCAAGATGTCAGGCTTGCGTCCGTCGAGAGCTGCCTCGGTTAGCTTTGCTTCCAACGCGCCGGGATCGATGGACCCGGTCTGTGGATCGATGTCGACAAAATCGACATCCGCGCCGACGTAACGTCCCGCATTTGCCGAGGCGACAAAACTGTTTGGAGAGGTCCACAGCAGTCCGCCGGATTCAAGCCCAAGAGCCATGCAGACAAGATGAAGTGCTGCGGTGCCGTTCGCCACGGCTATCGCATGCTCAGCTCCAACATAGGCCGACGCTGCCTCCTCAAAAGCACGCGCCCGGGGGCCTTGCGTCAGGAAATCGGAGCGGAGACATTCTGCGACCGCCGCAATATCATCTTCGTCGATTGTCTGGCAGCTATAGGGGATGCGGCTTCGCATGCGTCCTCCAAATATTGAATCAGGCAAAATGTTATAAATCAGGCGTTGAATGGCATTGCGCCCTCGATCATCTTACGCAGCTCCGTCGCAGAGAGATAATCGTCATTGTGAAAGGAGTCATAGCTGAAATCGCCTTCGACCAGTTGACCCTTCTCTCCGTTCGCCCCTGTCAGATAATCGACGTCGATCCGATTGAATTTGAACGAAGGCTTGATGACATAATGATTTTCATATTCGATCGTCTGCCAGGCTGTATCCGGAAGGCACAGCACCTCATGTAGTTTTTCACCGGGACGGATACCCACCACTTTTTGCGGCATATCGGGTGCAATGGCCTCTGCCATTGTACCGATAGTGGCAGAAGGAATGCGCGGAATGAATGTTTCACCGCCCCACATCCGAGCGGCGCAATCAACCACGAATTCGACGCTTTGCTGAAGAGTTAGCAAGAACCGGGTCATCGCCAGATCGGTAACCGGGAATTCAGCCGCGCCTTCGGCAAGAAGCTTCTGGAACAGCGGGATAACCGAACCGCGCGAGCCGATGACATTCCCGTATCGCACAACCGACAGACGTGTCTGTCTGCTACCGGCAGTGTTATTGGCTGAAATCACTATTTTTTCAGCGGTCAGTTTTGTCGCGCCGTAGAGATTTACCGGTGCAGCGGCCTTATCGGTGGAAAGTGCTATCACCTTCTCGACATTGTGAGCCAAAGCAGCTTCGACGACATTTTCAGTACCAAGAATATTGGTCTTGATCGCTTCGGATGGGTTATATTCGAGCGCAGGAACCTGCTTCAATGCCGCAGCATGAACTACGATATCCACATCTTCCATCGCCTGCATCATGCGATTACGATCGCGGATATCGCCAAGGAAATAACGCAGCGCAGGATCATCATATTTCTCCTGCATCACCGATTGCTTAAACTCGTCGCGAGAAAAAACGATGACGCGGCGCGCATCATAACGCTCAAGGATCGTTTCGATGAAGCGGCGCCCGAACGATCCGGTCCCGCCAGTAACGAGAATACTTTTATTATCAAACAACGGACTTTACTCCCTCTTGAGGTTTAATGTGACGCACAATTACAATCATTCCGCTTATCAGGAAAACCACGCCAAAAGAGACTACGGTGCCGAGCATAATACCCCGGATGCCCATGGTCGGTGCCCATAGAATACTTAACCAAATATTCAAAGCGATAGTCAGCATGCTACAAAGCGACATCACGCTGATATCTTTGTCGAAGTGAAGGAACTTCATATTGTGCATAAAGAAGCCCTGAAGGACGATCGCGACCATGATATATTGCAAGAGCGGGATCGCACTATGGAATGCCTCTCCAAGCAAGATTGGCGCAATATATAAAGAGATGAAATAGAAACATAGGGCAGCTAGCGATGCCAGCAGAAAATAAAGCATGGAGACCGACAATACTTCTCGAAGGCCATCAGCTGGCGCCGCCTTAAGTTTCCGGAAAAGCCAGGGAGTCCAGGCCAACACGAAACTGTGATTAATGACCCAAAAGGCCGAGGCGAACAGCGCGGCAACCCCGTACATTGCGCTGGCAGAAACCCCGAGATAGTGTGCAGCTACCACTTTGTCGGTCATCGCAACAGCCATAATCACCATCCCGGAAGGCCAGTATACGACACCAAATTTCGCAATGTCGCGGTAGAAAGAACGCTGCGGCAGGCGAAAGAAAAACGAAGGACGATATCCCAAAACCCCTAGAGAGATCAGAATTGCGGCAGTCATTCCCAAAATTCTGCCAAGGATTACCCCGCGCCAATCCCAGCCTCCAAGCAGGAATACCGAAATCAAAACAATGCTCAGGACCGCCTGTGCCACCTGAGTCATAAGAAACGCCTTACGCCGGTTGTGAAACTGGTGAAGCGCAAGCGCCGTGTAGAAGATTTCGAAAAGGAGCGCCGCAACAACGATGCTGACGAGCCAGTCTGCAGGGAACTTGGCAAGTGTAGCCAGAGCGTCGCGGAAAATGAACGTCACCGTCGAAACGCCGACCGCCATCACCATCATCACGAATAGAGCGGTATGTGTAAACTGGTCCAGCTGCTTCTGATCGAAATCGTAGAATCGCATCCGAATCGCATCCTGAGTGGTCAATCCGACGATCGGACGCAGGAAAGTCGCGTAGGTGATGAAAAGAACCCATATCCCGTATTCCGCAGGCGCCAGAATCCGGGTAAGAATTGGAGCAAGCAATAAGGGCACGAGAGCCTCTATGCTGTTAGCGATAGCGTAAAAGAGCGATTGCACCGCGAGAAAGGTCTTTCCTTTCCATTCTATTGCGCGACGTTTGATATGCATCATGCTGAATTTCACTTATATTTTTACACATTGTCTATGCTTAACAGCGCTTAAACCTAATTTATTAACAATTGCCTGCGATATGTCGCTCACACCTTGAAACTGACGAAGCAGGGTGTTCGATCTTAGTAAATTTAGAGGACTTGATGGCACTGGCAACATTTAGAACGAAACAGAACGAGACCGCTTTCGAGGCAGATATTGAAACACCGTTAGCGACAGTGTTTGAGGCAGAGCCTGAAGTTCGCCGCGATCGCTACAACCTCGCCACTGCGCTTGGAATTATCCGCCGCATGGAGACGTCTTCAGCACGTAGTGCCGTTTTCGCGGAGATCAAAAATAAAAACCCGGTCTACCGGCTGGTCGATACTCTTTATGCCAAGGCCGGCTATGGTTTCCTACAGCCGCTCGTGCTGTTTATCTATATGCTTAAGAGCGTTCTATCTCTTGGAAAGTTCGATTACAGTGGCCATGAAGCAGTCGCTATTTCGAATTTTCAGAACGAACATAATGCTATAAACCGGCTGGTAGCATTGTTACCTGGTACGCGGGTTATGATGTTGTCGCCGAAACTGTGTAATTTATTTAGCCGCGACCAGTTGCGCACCACCATAAGCATGATTGGTGCTGCGCCGCGGGTGTTCCCGTTCCTCTCAAGGCTCGCACGGTCATACGGCTTCATGCCATCGGCTCGGATGGCGAGCGGCCTGGCATATTATATCAGGTTTTCGCAGCTCCTCGCGCGGCATCCAGGAATGAGCGCAGCCATCGTTGCGAGCAACTATAGTCCAGAGGCGCTAGGTTTGTCGGCGGCCGCCCATAACAAGAACCGGAAGGTTGTTTACGTCAATCACGCGCCCGTTCCGGCGAACGGCGCAATGGTACCGCCTGTATTGGCCGATTGCGCGGTATTCTATGGCAACGCGACCCGATCCACCTATGAACGTGAAAGCCGCTGCAACGCGGAAGTTGCGCTGATCGGTCAACCTGGAACCGCTCGCCCGATGGAATGGCGTGACGAGATCCGTACCTTGGGTATTTTTCTCACCGCGCTGACATGCGCCAAATCCGTCGAAAAGCTTGTCACTACGATAAGTGAAAGCCGTCCCGGTTTACAGATTCTGATCCGTAACCATCCTGTTGCTCTGCTAAAATCAGACTTTTCAGATCTGGCGGCAAAGCACAAAAATGTTAAAATCACTATCGGGAACCCTCTTGAGGACGAAATTGCCGCCTGCGATCTCATCTTGTGCGGCAATAGCGGCGTAGCGATGAACGTATTGCGCGAAGGACGACCGGTGGCCTACCTTGATTCGCTCGATAAACTGAACCACGACTATTGTGGGTTTATACAAAGTCGGTTGGTTTGCGACGTTAAAAACTGGTCGGGTGATCTTTATCCTATGATCAAGGCATTCTACACCCGCCCCGACTGGCAGCGGGTAATGAAGGATTATGATGCCTCGTACAATTCTGACATCTCGCAGTTGGAGTATATGGCAGCGCAGACAATCCTGCGCTATGTTAGCTCAAAACCAGATCGAGGCTAAGCGGCGTTCCGCGCTCCAATGTTCGCTTGGCCCTCTTTCCCAAGACTGATGCGAAGTGCTCTGTGTGAAGGCCGTGCCCGGGCCGGATACATCGAATGTTATCACGGGTAAAAGTCTCACCTTCGCGAACATCTGCAACGACATAGATCGACCGGCGAAATTGCAAAGATTCAGCCTCGGTAGCACTCGCCGCACCAAAGTTTGCCTCACCCAATGCATCCCAGGCATCGTTGATCGCCCTGACATAATCGCGCAATTCCTCAGGGGTCACAGAAAATGCGGCATCCACCGAAGTGTCATCGTCTGACATCTTGAAGTGCTTCTCAAAGACACAGGCACCGAGGGCAACGGCTGCGATTGCAACCGTATTACCGATGGTATGATCTGACAAGCCCACGCGGCAGGCCGGAAAAGCTTCCATAAGAGCCGGAATACGGCGCAGGTTGCTGTCGGCGACTGACGCTGGATAGCTGCTGGTGCATGCAAGAAGACATAGCGGACCGGAACCGGCGGCAGTCAATGTCTGGACGGACTTCTGTATTTCGTCCATCGATGCCAGTCCACACGAAACCATCAGGGGTTTTTGCGTCTTGGCCACTTTCTCGAGGAGCGGAATATACGTGTGTTCAAATGAGGCAACTTTGTAACATGGCGGGTCAAGCGTCTCAAGAAAATCTACCGCGGATTCGTCGAATGCACTTGAGAATGCATGGATGCCGCGCCGCCGCGCCTCTTCGAACAAGTCGGCATGCCAATCCCAGGGGGTGTGGGCCTCATCGTAGAGATCATAAAGTGCCCGCCCGTTCCAAAGGCTTGCAGGATTATTGATGCGAAACTCGGGTCTGTCGCATTCTATAGTCATGGTGTCGGCAGTATAGGTCTGAAATTTGACCGCGCTCGCGCCGGCATCGGCAGCGGCGGCGACTAGATCCAGTGCTCGGCTTAGTTCACCGGAATGGTTGGCGGATACTTCAGCGATAATATAGGGTCGCTCGGCAGGCGAGATCGTGCGATTTAAAATTTTCATAGAGTGTCTCGCAGCTGGTGGTAATTCAGTATTCTGTGTCTAAACCAGAAAGTCTGCAATTCAATTAAGATTTGCGTTTGGTGATTGCCGGACTGTTTCTCGGGCAGTTGCAAGGCGGCTTGTTACAGATGAACTCGGCATATTCATTCGCCAAGGCGCCTCATCCCAACGCACCATCATGGGCAATGGCGCCCGAAATCGGTGCCCCTTATTTAAAGAATGTGGTGACCCCGGCAGCTACGGGACATGCGATTTGCCGACGGCACGTCATTGCAGAAGGCCTTCACCTTATAACCGCCGAATTATTGGGTTTGCACGGGTCATATTCGCTATCGTGCCCGAACACGTCGTAAGTGTTTCGGCCATCTTCTGTGAACTCAGTCGCTGTGGTCCGCCAATGTTGAGTCGCGAGCCGTCAAAGTCCGGGCGCTCCATCGCCGCCCCGATTCCGCTGGCATCGCCAGTGATCGTGATGATCTTGTCTCTGAGCTCCATATTCGCTTGCCACTCCTGCTTGAATCAATCTAATCGATGCTTAAGATCGGCGACGATACAGGACGGGAGCGGGATTGCCACGAAAAGCAGTGCTGCCCTGATCCGAGAAACTGTGTTCGGGAAATATACAGGGAGAAACCAATGTTCAGTCATATCATGGTCGGATCGAACGATATCGAACGGTCCAAAAAATTCTACACCGCCGTGCTCGGCACATTGGGGGCGGGCGAACCCATGGTCGATGTCAAGGACGGCACGACGCGGCTGTTCTACATGCACAATGGCGGGATCTTCTCGGTTTCCCAGCCGATTGACGGACAGGCTGCCTGCGCTGCCAATGGCGGCACCGTCGGCTTCGCCTGCGATTCTCCCGAGCAGGCCGATGCCTGGCACAAGGCGGGACTCGACAATGGCGGAACCTCGATCGAGGACCCTCCGGGCGTTCGTGAAGGCGGCATGGGCAAGCTCTATCTCGCCTATCTGCGCGATCCTGACGGCAACAAACTCTGCGCCCTGCACCGCATGGGTTGAAGCCGGTGTCGGACAAGAGCATCCGCATCGGTGGTGCGAGTGGCTATTGGGGCGAAAGCGCCATGGCGACGCCGCAACTGCTCGATGCGGGCGTCGATTATCTGGTCTATGATTATCTCGCCGAGATCACGATGTCGATCATGGCCCGGGCGCATGCCAAGGATCCTGCGGCAGGCTATGCCGGTGATTTCATCAGCGCGGTCCTGAAGCCGCATGCCCGCGCCATAGCCGCGCAGGGGGTGAAGGTCATTGCCAATGCCGGCGGTGTCAATCCGGCAGCCTGCGGCGAAGCGGCGCGGGCCTTGCTGAAGGAGCAGGGTCTGGACCTCAAGGTCGCGGTCATCACCGGTGACAATCTGCTGGGCGAACTGGACCGGATCGCCGCCAACGCGCCGACCGAAATGTTCACCGGCGCCGCCTTTCCGGACAGGGACCGGATCGCCAGCATCAATGCCTATCTCGGCGCTTTTCCGATCGCCCGGGCGCTGGCCGAGGGTGCGGATATCGTGATCACCGGCCGCTGCGTCGACAGCGCGGTAACGCTCGGAGCCTGTATCCACGAATTTGGCTGGACGGACAGTGACCATGATCTGCTCGCCAGTGGCAGTCTCGCGGGTCATCTGCTGGAATGCGGTCCGCAGGCGACCGGTGGCAATTTTACCGATTGGGAAGATGCCGGCGATATCGCCAATATCGGCTATCCGATTGGCACCGTCTCACCCGACGGGTCGTTCACGGTCACCAAACCGGCAGGCACCGGCGGCTGCGTCACGGTCGGCACGGTTTCGGAACAGATGCTCTACGAGATCGGGGATCCGCAGGCCTATATCCTGCCCGATGTGGTCTGCGATTTTTCGCAAGTTGCGATCACACAGCTGGGTCCGGACAAGGTGCATGTCTCGCCGGCCAGGGGCTATCCGGCACCGGACCATTACAAGACCTGCCTGACCTATGGCCAAGGGTTCCGCGGTGGCACCTATGTCAGCTTTTACGGTTTCGACGCCGCCCGCAAGGCGCAGAAATTCTGCGACAATGTCTTTGCCCGCGCCAGCAAGGTCCTGCGCGGTCATAATCTCGGCGACTATAGCGAAACCAGTGTCGAGCTGATCGGTTCGGAAAGCCAATATGGAGAATTTGCCAGCGATCACGAACCGCGCGAGGTCGTGGCGAAAATCGCTGCCAAGCATGATGAAGCGGCGGCCATCGGTATATTACTCCGCGATCTGACCGGCCTCGGGCTGGCAACGCCACCCGGCCTGAGCGGCTTTTCCGGTGCGCGCGCCAAGCCCTCACCAGTGGTGCGGCTGTTTTCCTATCTCACGCCAAAAGATGCGATTACCGTCCGGATCGATGTCGACGGCCAGATCATCGAATTTTCAGATAGCGAAGGACAGGCTTTCGATCCCCGGTCGATCAGCCGACAGGCCTATCCGGAATTGCCCGCCATCTCGGATGAAATAGTATCGGTGCCGCTGATCCGCTTGGCCTGGGCCCGCTCCGGCGACAAGGGCAACAAGGCCAATATCGGAGTGATCGCGCGCGACCCCGCCTATCTGCCCTATATCTGGGTGGCGCTGACCGCCGATAGCGTGGCCGAACGCTTTGGCCATTTTATTGATGGCGGTGCTCCTGCCGCGAGCATCGAGAAATTTCATCTGCCGGGCTCCAATGCGATCAATTTCCTGATCGATGCAGTGCTTGGAGGCGGCGGTGTGGCGAGCATTCGCAACGACGCCCAGGGCAAGGGCTATGGACAGATATTACTGGCCCATCCGGTTGCGATCCCGGCTGCGCTCGCCCAACAACTGGATGCAAAAGGAACCGATCGATGATGCAGGAAGCCCGGGATTTCAAGGACGAAAGCGACACGCTCGCGGCCGTGCTGGTTGATGCGGATGATGCCGTTCTGGCCACCGTGACCCAGTTCAAGAGCTGGACGATCGAGGATGTCATCGGCCATCTGCATGTCTGGAATGCTGCGGCACTCATGACGCTGGAGAACCCCGAAGCGTTCAAACAGTTCCTCCGCGATATGATGGGCGCGTTCAGGATCGGCAAAAGCCATGTCGATGTGCAATATGCATGGCTCGATTCCCATGCCGGCGGGATTCGTGGCCGCGCATTGTTGGATGCCTATCGCGACTATTACCCGAGGCTTGCCGCTGCTTATGGCGAAGCCGACCCGGAAGCCCGCGTCGCCTGGGCCGGACCCGACATGACCACCCGATCGAAGATCATCGCCCGGCAGATGGAGACCTGGTCGCACGGGCAGGAAATATTCGACATATTGGGTGAAGAACGCGCCGATGGAGACCGGATCCGCAATATCGCTCATCTCGGCGTCACTACCTATGGCTGGACCTTTCGCAATCGCCGTCAGGAACCGCCAGCGCCGAAGCCCTTTGTCCAGCTGACCGCTCCTTCTGGCGCAGTCTGGGAATGGAATGATCCGCAGCAGGATAATCTGGTGCGAGGCAGCGCGGTCGAGTTTGCCCAGGTTGTCACCCAGACCCGCAATATCGACGACACCGCGCTGGAGACGGTCGGCGATACCGCTCGCCAGTGGATGGAAATCGCCCAGTGTTTCGCTGGCGGCCCGGAAACCCCGCCGGCAAAAGGGGTGCGGAGAATGGTGGTCGGCTGAAATGGAAGAGGAAATGAACGCCAGCGAACGGATCGCCACTCTTGCTTCCTTTTTTTCCTGCTCGCAGGAAGAGGCGGCGAAAATAGATGCAGCGACGCGGCTGGCGCATTACCGGCACAAGGACATTCTCGCTCACCAGGGCGATCTCGGGGCCAAGCTGTGGATCGTGCTCGCTGGCCGGGCGCAGTTGCAGATCATCGGTATCGATGGTCAGACCAAATTGCTCACCGCGCACGGACCCGGAGAATTATTCGGCGCTTTCCCCCAAGAGCGAATCGTGATTTCCGATGTGGTGGTGCAGAACCGGCTATCGGTGCTGGAAATACCCACCGCAAAAATGACCGCCCTGTTGCAGGAGGAAGCCCGGATCGGCAGCGGCTTGTCCAGAATTTTGGGGCGGCAGTATAATGCGGTGCTCGACCGGATGGCGGCGCGTATCACCCTGACCGCCAACGGCCGCATCTATGCCGAATTGCTGCACGAAGCGGGGGATAACGACAGAATATCACCGCCGCCGGTGATCGCGGCTCTGGCGCTTTCCGCCCAGACCACACGCGAGACCGGATCGCGGGCGATCAATGCGCTGGAGCGGCGCGGGATCATCCGGCGCGACGAGGAGCGGCTGGAAATAATTTCGCGCAGCTTGCTTGAAGAACTGGTGGTCTGAAGCGCGCCGTCTAGGCGACCGACCACAAGGACAGCGGGCCACGGGCCGATTGCAGTTCGCCAATTTCCTCAATCGCCAGCCCGGCGGATTGCAGTGTCAACACCATCGCGGATCTATGATCGGTCATGATTGCACCGCCACCGGACGCGCGCGCCATGTCACCGGCCTGCTCTAGCAAGGAGGTGGCAGGCTTTTGCGGATTCATGATGTCGATGAGAAAACTGATCCGGCTGTTCGCCTTGTCGTGTAGCAGCGACCGACCGGCCGCTATCAGCTCGGCCAGATCGGTCGAAATGCGGTAATGGGCGTCGCCGATCCGCTGAAAATCATGTGCACCCTCGGGAAGCGATAACAGTCTCTCCAGTTCCGAATGGTCTACCCAGAGAATCGCGGCAATTTCCTGGGTCGCTTTTTCAGACATCATAGCGACCGACTTGTGATCCGCTTTGCGGGAAACGGCGATTGTAAACTGATCGTGCCCGGTATCGGACCAGGTCTTGTATTGGCGGCGTGGTTCATCGTCCTTGGCCGTGATTGTCAGCGCCTTAGGTCGGCTATTCAGCACAGTGGCATTGCGGACGCACTGGCCCATGGCAACCAGATCGGCCAGTTCCACGGCGACGCCGAGCGATCGCTCCGCTTCATCGGGCAATTCGGTCAGTATCTCCAGGCTGGCTGCCTCGGCAACCAGCGCGTCAAAGCGGGCGAGCCAAGGATCCCCGAAAGACGCGACCGACAATTCGCGAAAGCGGTCGACCGGATAGGGCAGGATGATATGCAGCTCC
>NZ_JBGTDD010000038.1:0-8112 GCF_041748495.1 Parasphingorhabdus sp. | reverse complement strand
ATCAACGACCCAATTGCTATTTGGGAAAAACTCAATCGACTATCCTTGTTCCGAGTCTATTGTGCCCCCGCATATCTGCCAATCTAGCTGAAACCAGCGGCATGGCAATGCAAGGAATGCAAATGACGCATTTAGAATAAGACAAGGTTTGAATCGGCAAGCGCCAATCGGGAGATACTGCGGGTCCTGTTGCAAAGGCACTTCGCACGAGCCTTACCCCCCCCTTGCGCCCGAATCCATACTCCCCATCGCATGTCATGTTGAGCTTGCTACGAAATCCGGGTTATAAGCGCTGCCAGCATCGGGGGAGACAAATCGTGTCGATATTTGCGAAGATCATGATCGCACTGGTCGCGATCCTGCACCTCTATATCGCCTGGTTCGGGATATTTGCCTGGCAGACGCAAGGCCCGGGGGCCTTTCCGGAATTCCCCGCCGACCTGTTCCTTCCGACCACCGCGATGGCCGCCAATCAGGGCATCTATAATCTCTGTCTGGCGGCTGGGCTGATCTGGTCGTTGTTGATTCGGGATGGCGAATGGCAGCGCAAGGTTGCAACCGGCTTTCTGCTGTTTGTCGCCACGGCAGGTATTTTCGGTGCCTGGCCTGTGTCACCGGATATTGCCCTAGTCCAGGCCGGCCCGGCAGTGATCGGCCTGCTGTTGATTGGCTTGTCCGCCAGAGCACGTCAGCGCTAGGACATCTGGCATCTGTTCCCGTTGGTCTGTCGTCCCCTCAGGCAATTTTGCGCAGCGATGATATTCCGGATTCCCGGCCGCCTTTACCAGCGCGCTTCATTGCATATAGCGCCCTGTCGGCGGCCTTGAGCAATTGCTCGGTCCCGTTTCCATCAACGGACTGGACAGCGATGCCGAGGCTGGCCGATGGCCTCAAGACATGGCCATTGATTTTCGCCGGACTGGCGAAGGCGGAAAGATAAGCGGTCGCCCGGGCCATAGCCAATTCATGGCCGGTGACCCCCGGCATGAAGATCAGGAATTCATCTCCGCCGAGACGCCCGACAATTTCGTCCCCGTTGCTGTTCTGATTCAGCCTGCTGGCGATTTCCACCAGCAGGAGATCGCCGATGTCATGACCAAGGCTGTCGTTCACCTGCTTGAAGAAGTTGAGGTCGAGCAGGGCGACCGCAAAAATACGGCCGTCACTGGCAAAGCCCTGTTCGGCCAGATGAAGGTGGTTCATCATCGCCCGGCGATTGGCGAGCCCGGTCAGTGGATCGCTATGGGCCTGTTTCCAGATGACATGGCGCATGATCAGGCCGGAGATAATCTGGTTGTAGCTGTCGATGATGAACCGGATCATCAGCAGCGCAATGGTGAGCATGCTCCACCCCATGATCATCTCGTCAAAATCGCCCAGCACGATCATCGCCAAGGCTGAAGGCACGACTCCGACAAGCAATACGGTCACCGCGGTCTTTTTCAGGCAGGCCAGGCAGTGAGCGATGCACGTCGATCCGAACACCAGCGACATCGGAATGAATATCTGGTTGTCGAACATGTCGGTGGAAATGACCAGGACCGACCAGATGCTGAGAAAGGCGATAATGCCAATCGCCAGAAAAGAGAGGCTGCGGAACGTCTTGGCAGAAGGACGATGCGAATGGGAGGCTCTGCCGAGCCGCATCCACATGGTCATCCGGGCGCAGCAGGCAAGCGCAAAAACCCCCATCCAGGCATAATAGGCGGGTTCAACCCCTTCGTGGGCCGACAGGACCATGACCGCCACGAGATTGAAGATTGCCACCAGGTAGATCATCGGCACGTGGGTGAGCACCCGGCGCAACTGCATTTTCTCTACCGATGCGCGGATATCCTCGGTAATCTCGGGAGACCGCCATGCGCTCTGCCAAGTCGTCCGCCCGTTCTTTACTGTTCGCGGCGTTGAATCCATGATGTTAGACGACCCCATTGCGGCTGACCGGATGTTCCGCGTTCCAGACTAGGATGGCCGTGTAAAAATAGGGTTAACAAATTATTGTTGGCGGAGATCCTCGTCTCGACTCCACAGGGCGGAGCGAGACGAGGGGATTGTGCGCGAAGGCCGCTAGAATTTCGCGGTCGCCTGGATGCCGTAGAAGCGCGGTTCGGCGGGGATGAAGGTCGGGATACCGAATGCACCGCCGGTGTTGCCGGCATCGAGCAGATAGTTTTTATTGGTCAGGTTGCGCGCGAAGCCGGCAATCTCGAACTGTTCGTCAGCAAAGGACAGGCCGGCGCGCAAATTGATCAGGGTGACCGCTGGCTGGCTGATCAAATTGCTGTTCGGTGCTTCAAAAAAGACCCGGCTGCGATGGGTGATGCTGGGCGTGGCGAACAGGCGGGTGCTGTCGTTGACCGGATAGTCGAGGGTGAAGCCGCCCGCTGCCTGCACTTCCGGCTGGAGGCGGAAGCGCGCACCGGCGAGATTGCCGTTGGCCGGATCATTGTCGATGCCACCATCGATATAGCCGATATTGGCGAACAGGCTCAGCCAGTCGGCGGCGCGCACGTTGACCTCGGCCTCAACCCCGAAATTGGTTGCGCTCCCGGCACTGCGGGTGATCGTGGTGCCGGGTCTGGTCGGATCGTTCACGCTCACCTGGAAATTGTCATAGGTCTGGTAATAGACGCCGAGCGAACCGGATACCGGACCCACCGCGCCTTTCAGACCGACTTCGTAATTCCAGACGATTTCCGGTGCGATGTCGGTGAAATTGCCGACCGGTCCGGTTGGCGTCGATCTCGCACCTGCATTTACAGTCGCCGAGCGGCGGCCCTTGGAGATTGTGGCAAAGCCGTTGATATCATCGGAGAAGCGATAGAGGATATTGAAACGGGGCAAGACAGCGGAGAAGCTGTCTTCGGTGCGGAAGGTCTGGCCAGCGGTGTCGATCAGCGGGAAGGGCGGTGCGCCGGTGAAGAATGAGCCCGGTGCGGTCGCACGATAGCCGGAGCGGCGCTTTTCGATCAGCACGCGGACACCGGCGGTCAGCTCGACGCTGGGGGTCGGGATCCAGGTGCCGTCGGCGAATACCGAATAGCTGTCATTCTTGCCGAGATTCTCGAACACCGCCTGATAAGGGACTGTCCCGACCGCGCCGCCGGTCAGCGCCCTGATCGCATCGCCGGCTGGTACACCATTGCCATCGACGCACGGGACGCCTGGCACGACAACACCGGCGAGACACTGGAAATAGGTCACTTCGTCGGTCGAGAACGGCACCCGCTGATTGCTGTCTTCGCGGAACAGGTTCCAGCCGAAGCTGCCGCGGAACGTGTCGCTGGTATAGGCAAAGCGGGTTTCATGGCTGCCCTGTTCGCCATTGGCGTCCTCGGCAAATTCAAGGAAGAAGGCAGCAGAGCCGTCGGCGTCGAACACCTCGTTGCTGTTGAACTTGCGGAAGCCGTTGACCATGGTGATCGTCCAGTCGTCGGCAATATCCCAGCTCATCGTCAGATTGGCGTCATAGACATCGCGGGTCAGGCCCAGTTCGGCATCGCCCAGCACCGCTTCCGAAAAAGGCGAGCCGCGCAGATCAGCGAAACCAAAGGGATCGGCCGGTCCGGCGCTGGTCGGCAGGGTGCCGGAAATGAACGGCGTGCCCGAGTTGCGCTGCCGGTCATAGGTCAGGATCAGGTCGGCAGTGAAATCACTGCTCGGCGTGAACCGCAGGGAGGCGCGACCGCCGAGCTGATCCTGGGCATAGAGATCATCCTGGTTCGGGGCCAGGTTGGTCACATAGCCGTCGCGCTTCTTGTAGGCACCGGCGAGGCGAAGCGCGAGCACGTCCGATCCGGCGTTGAGATGGCCGGCCATCGTATAGGCGTCATAATTGCCATAGCTGGCGGACAGTTCGCCGGAAACACCGGGCCGGGGCTTGGCGGAAATGATGCTGATCGCGCCAACCGCAGAGGCGGTCCCGAACAGGGTCGCCTGCGGCCCCTTGATCACCTCGATCCGGTCGATGTCGTAGATGTCCTGATAGGAGCCGCGCGAGCGCGAGATATCGACGCCATTATAATAAAGCGTGACCCGGGCCGCCTGCTGCGCCGAGCCGCTGTCGGAGGTGATGCCGCGGATGACGATGCCGGGATTGTTGGCGCTCTGCTCCTGGATATTGAGGCCGGGCACATAGTTGGACAGCTCGTCGAGATCCGACACGCCCAGTTGCTTGAGCCGCTCGCCGCTATTGGCGGAAATGGTGATCGGCACGTCGGTCGATCGCTGCTCGAACTTCTGCGCGGTGACGATGATGACATTGTCGTCGGCGGCTTCGTCCGCAACCGCGTCGGTTCCGGTCTGGGCCAGCGCCGGGGCGGCGACCAGCAGGGCGGAAGCCAGGACGAAAACGGAGCTGCGGGAAAGCGCTTGGGGAGAATATTTGGACATGGAAAGAATCAGCCTTCTATCTGCGACACGGGAAAGAATGGTGCAGTGCAGCAAGGCTGTGACGGGCTGACAGATATTGGATGACAGTTTGGATAAACCTGCGCGACATTCTTGTGACGGCCGGATCGGGAGCGGCAGGCGGCGCCAAAGTTTGTCAAAGTTGGGACCAATGGCAGGTTTTGCAGTTCACTTCAGAATCTGTCTGAACTATGATTTCCAGATAGCATAAACAGCAGTAAAAAGTGCCATAGGCCGAAGCGAAGTTTGCAAAGGTTACGCGGTTTGGGGAGGGGAAACTTCGTCGGCGCGGGGGCAAGGGAAAGGGGGATGGAAAATGTCAAAGAGCCGGGGGAGATTATAGCGATTTGCCGGCGTGTAGGAAAGCGGTGTTTGGGGGTGGGGGGAATAGCCGTCATCCTGAAACAAGTTACCTTGCGGTGGCCTTCGGCTCAGGATGACGGAGAGCGGCGCCGCTTATCCCCGTAACCGGCAACCTTTCGCAGCGCCGCGCGTTGCCTGATTGAACCAAAAAAGGACATTTATATGGCTATGCTGAATTTTCCGGAAGATACATTTGTCGTTGTTGCAACGGGCCGGGAGGCGAAGACCTTTCATGTCCGCAGCGGTGCGCTCGAGCATGATGGCGACTGGCTGCCGGGCGATCTGGCCGACGATGGTCCTTCCGGCAAATCCCCGCCCGACCGGTCGCCGAAGGAGAGCATGGAAGCGACCTTCTCGAAAATAATCGCGGAGCGCCTTTATATCCTTGCGCAAAAGGGCGCGTTCGAACGGCTGATTCTGGTCGCCGACCCCGACACGCTGGGCGAGATCCGGCCGTTGCTGCACCAGGAAGTGACCGACAAGATCATTCTGGAACAGGCGAAGACGCTGACGAATTCGCCGGTCGAGGATATCGAGAAGTCGCTGGCGGCTTAGGGATTCTTTGCAATCCGGCACGATTCTACGCCATCCTGAACACCGCCCGTCATCCTGAGCCGAAGGCCACCGCTAGGTAACTTGTTTCAGGACCCCCATTGGCTTCGCGCGAACATTTGGCTCGCGCGAAGCCGCGAAGCCACGAAGCCACTAAGAAACCTGAGCTCCTCCTCTTCGGAGGAGGGGTCGGGGTGGTGTAGTTACCCCAAACGCAAATTCAGGAAGTCGCATCTCTCGTCAGGGCCACTCTTGGGCAGACGGGTTGATAGTTCCGGCCTTCAGATTGGGTCGATCCAGGACAAGCTAAAGAACAAGCCTTATATTCAGATGTCATCTATAGTTGACAAGTCTCGTTCACTGTTCGAGATGAGAGTCATGACCACGACCACCGAATTTGATGCGGCCGAATATCTCGACAGCCCGGAAATGATCGCGACCTATTTGAAGGTCGCTTTTGAAGAAAATGACGCCGCGCTGATCCGCACCGCGCTGAACGATGTCGCGCGCGCCAAGGGCATGACCGAGGTGGCGGCGGCGAGCAAGATCACGCGGCAGGCGCTGTACAAGGCGCTGGGTCCGAATGGCAATATGACGCTGGAGACCTTGCTGGGGGTGCTGCGGGCGATGGGGGTGCGGTTGTCGGTTAGTGGGTGCGGATAGAATTAAGTGCGCTGTTATCGTAATTCCTGAGGATACGGATGCCTTTGCGCCCGAGTCAGGATTGCTCTGTAAAGCCAGACTTGATCCGGCTTCCAGAGCGGCATATCTGTAAATGGGGTATCGGAAGCTTCGTGAGTTTCTGTCATGTGTGGGGAAATCGATTTGATTGAGAAATCTAAAGGCCGGTCGATAGAGTTGTTTTTTGTGGATGGCCATCCGCAGGGGATGAAGACGGCGACTATTCCATTCCAGTGGACCGGCCATGTATTGGTCATAAATCGCACCCAACTGCCTAAAGCTATGCTGAGGCCCGAAATTGAAAGACCAGGTGTCTATCTGCTCGTCGGCGAGAAAGACGATCGTCCACTGTTATACATTGGTGAAACTGACGATATTAAGAAGCGCTTGAAAAACCATGCAGCGCAAAAGGATTGGTGGTCAGAGGCTATTTGCATAACCTCCAATGGCGAACCTCTAAACAAAGCTCATGCTAGATACCTCGAAAGTAAACTGATAAGTGACGCAATCCGGCTGCGCAAAACAAAATTGGACAATGAGCAGTCGCCCCCTGAACGTACTTTAAGCGAAGCAGCTCGCTCCCACATGGAGGACTTTCTAGAAAACATTTACTTGGTTTTGCCAGCGTTGCGTTATGATTTTCTCTCAGAAAATAGAAAGCTTCCTGCT
This sequence comes from Parasphingorhabdus sp., assembly GCF_041748495.1. Lineage (GTDB taxonomy): Bacteria > Pseudomonadota > Alphaproteobacteria > Sphingomonadales > Sphingomonadaceae > Parasphingorhabdus. The sequence continues at coordinate 1,437 of NZ_JBGTDD010000038.1, read as the reverse complement.
CTCGATTATCCCCAAAAAATAGAGATCCCTGCGGTTAGCTTTGTTACGATGGTACCGGAGCTTAGAATCCCTGCTCGTGCAAAATTAATGGATGAGCAATTTGTTGTTCAGGCAGGTTCAGGCGCCCGTTTGGATTGGATCGGCTCTGAAGGAGGGCATACCGGCTATCAATCATTGTTTAACGAGTTGGTAGATCAAGGTGTATTGGTTGAAAATGGAGACCATCGAGTTTTTTCGGATAGTTATGGATTTAGCAGTACAAGCGCCGCCGGCGCTATCATAAAAGGGCGTGCTACAGCGGGCCCCACCACTTGGAGAGTCGAAGGGACTAATCAAACTTACCGCGAATGGGAGGCGGATCAGTTAGAAGCGTTGCCAGTCGAAGAATAGATGAAAGAATATAAAGCAGCCAGCCGACCCACCCTTGACCCCCACCCGAATCCCCGCTAAGGGCCGCGCTTCCGCTGCTTCGGGCTCTGCTCGACGCCGCAGAAAATTTACATAGGCAAAACACTTGCCGTCCTTTGGGACGGTGAGAGTAACCCCTGCATTTTGCAGGATAATTTACTATAAGGTGAAGACTTTATGCCAACGATCAACCAGCTCGTCCGTAAAGGGCGGGTGCCCCAGAAGACGAAGTCCAAGGTGCCAGCCATGGAAGCCAACCCGCAGAAACGCGGCGTTTGTACCCGTGTCTACACGACGACTCCAAAGAAACCAAACTCCGCTCTGCGCAAGGTTGCCAAGGTTCGCCTGACCAACCAGCGCGAGGTCATTTCCTACATCCCGGGCGAAGGCCACAACCTCCAGGAACACAGCGTCGTGCTGATCCGTGGCGGTCGTGTCCGCGATCTTCCCGGCGTTCGTTACCATGTCCTTCGCGGCGTGCTCGATACGCAGGGCGTCAAGGACCGCAAGCAGAGCCGTTCCAAATATGGTGCGAAGCGTCCGAAGTAATCGGAGCTGCTTTCATAGCCCGTCAGGCGCGGTTTCGCTGCCTCGGGCCAGAGATAAAGGAAATAGAATATGTCACGTCGTCGTCGTCCCGAAAAACGCGTAATCCTGCCCGATCCCCGTTATGGTGATCTGGTATTATCGAAATTCATGAACAACCTGATGCTTGACGGCAAGAAGTCGGCAGCAGAACGCATCGTTTATGGCGCACTCGAAACTGTCGAGCAACGCGCGAAGAAGGATCCGGTGCAGACCTTCCACGAAGCACTCGACAACGTAAAGCCCGGTATCGAAGTCCGCAGCCGCCGTGTCGGTGGTGCGACTTATCAGGTGCCGGTGGAAGTCCGTCCCGAGCGTGCTCAGGCCTTGGCGATCCGCTGGATGATCTCTGCCGCTCGCGGCCGCAGCGAAACCACAATGGCAGCGCGTCTGTCGGGTGAAATTCTTGACGCTTCCAACAATCGCGGCAACGCGGTGAAGAAG